>DATLMV010000098.1:0-6659 GCA_035537095.1 Pyrinomonadaceae bacterium | reverse complement strand
AAAGAACGAAGGTTTTATCTATTCACGATTGACGATTCACGATTTACTACTCAGCAAAGGAACCCGAACAAAATATGTCTGAAGCGGAGCGGGGGCTGCCCGAGACTTTGAGCGCGCTTGAGCGTCTGTCTTGGAACTACTGGTGGAGTTGGGCGGCGGACGGCGCGGCGGTCTTCCGCGATCTCGACCCGGAGGCGTGGGAGGAATGCGAGCACAACCCTCGTTACCTGCTGGCGGAGACTCCCGAATTTCAGTTGATGAAGATGGCGACCGACCCCGTCTATATCGAGCGCGTGCGCCGTCTGGCCGCGCGTTTCGACGCCTACACCAGCCCCGACGCGCGCACATGGGCGGGCGAACACGCGCGCGCCATCACGCCGACGAACCCGGTCGCATACTTCTGCGCGGAGTTCGGCATACATAATTCTCTGCCGCTCTATTCGGGCGGCTTGGGGATGCTGGCGGGCGACCATCTCAAGTCGGCGAGCGATTTGGGCTTGCCGCTCGTCGCGGTCGGGCTGCTCTATCATCACGGCTATTTTCGTCAACGCCTGCGGCGCGACGGCTGGCAGGAGGAGCACTACGGGCAGATCGAGACGGGCCGCTTGCCCCTGCGACTGGTGCGCGACGCAGGCGGCGCGCCCGTGCGGATTGAACTGCGGATGCGCGGGCGCAACGTCGTGGCGCAAGGCTGGCGCGTGGATGTCGGGCGCGTCGCGCTCTACCTGCTCGACACGAACGTCGCGGAGAACAACGAGACTGATCGTTACATCTCCGGCCATCTCTACGGCGGCGACCGCGAGACGCGCTGCGTGCAGGAGATGCTGCTCGGGCTCGGGGGGGTGCGCCTGCTGCGTCATCTGCGGATAGAGCCGCACGTCTTTCACTTGAACGAAGGCCACTCGGCCTTTCTCACTCTGGAACTCGCGCGCGAACTGACGGCGAGCGGGGAGAGTTTCGCGCAGGCAGCCAAGCGCGTGCGCGAGCGTTGCGTCTTCACGACGCACACGCCCGTCGCCGCCGGTCACGACGAGTTTTCGCCCGCGCTCGTCGAGATGTGTTTCGGCAGCGGCTACTGGGAATCGCTCGGCCTCTCGCGCGAGGAGTTTCTCGGCCTCGGGCGCACGAAGCCGGAGGACGGCGGGGAAGCCTTCGGGCTGACGCCGCTCGCGCTCCGCATGTGTCGCTCGACGAATGGCGTCAGCCGCAAGCACGGCGAAGTCTCGCGCGAACTCTGGACGAAGATGTGGCCCGAACGCGCGGCGGCAGACGTGCCGATCACTTCCGTCACCAACGGCGTCCACGCGCCGACGTGGGTCAACCCGCTGCTGCGCGCCATCTACGAAACGCGCGTCGGCGACGACTGGAACGAGACGATCTGCGACGCGGGGGCTTGGTCGCGCGCCGTCGCTGAAATATCCGACGAGGAGTTGTGGCGAATCAGCCGCCTGATGAAGCGCCGCCTGATCGCCTTCATGCGTCAACGCCTCTATCACGCGCGCGTGCGGCAGGGCGAGAGCATTGAGTATGCGGAGGCGGCGCGCAGCCTCTTCGACCCCGACGCGCTGACTATCGGCTTCGCGCGTCGCATCGCCGCATACAAACGTTGGGGATTGATTCTCACCGACAGCGAACGCCTGATGCGTCTCATGGGCGACCCGGAGCGGCCCGTCCAGTTCGTCTTCGCGGGCAAGGCGCACCCGCAGGATCAGGGCGCGAAACTCATCCTCCAACAACTCGCGCATTGGAAACTCGACCCGCGCGTGATGCGCCGCGCCGTCTTCATACAGGACTACGATCAGGAGATTGCGCGCCAACTCGTGCAGTCGGTTGATGTCTGGCTCAACGTCCCGCGCCGCCCGCTCGAAGCCTCCGGCACGAGCGGCGAGAAGGTGGCCTTGAACGGCGGCCTCAATCTTTCAATCCTCGACGGCTGGTGGCCCGAAGGTTTCGACGGGACGAACGGTTGGGCCATCGGCGACGCGAGCCACGAGGCCGAACTGGGTGAGGAGGGTCTGGTCGAAGCGGGCGACGCGCGCGACGCCGAATCGCTCTATCGCGTGCTCGAACAGGAGGTCGTGCCGACCTACTACGAGCGCGACGCCGGAGGCATCCCGCGTCGTTGGGTCAAGATGATGAAGCGCGCGATTGAAACGCTCTCGCCCGCCTTCAACAGCGACCGGATGGTGCGGGAATATGTGCGAAGAATCTATCTCGGGTAGTGAATGACGGGAGCGAGTACGAGCGGCGTTGCGTCGCATCGTGCTGCTCAAAAACGACGGTGCGGGCTGGCTCTCGGCGTCGTCTGGCAGGTCGTCGTGTCAGAGCGTTATAGCCCGCGCACGTTGTCGAAGGCAGGCGCGTAGGCTAATATCAGCGGGCATCTCAAGCTAATCTTTTACTGGACGAGGGGGCGTCGGCAGATGGCGACAAAGTTTATCCCGGTTACTGATACGAAAGATTTGGAGCAAGTGCTCGCGCGCTCGCACGACGCGCCGGTGCTGCTCTTCAAGCACAGCCTGACGTGCCCCATCAGCGCGAGCGCGTATCGCGAGATGGAGCAGGCGCAGACGGAGGTGGCGCTCGTCGTCGTGCAGAAGGCGCGCACGGTGTCGCAGGAGGTCGCCGAGCGCACCGGCATCCGGCACGAATCGCCGCAGGCACTCGTGCTCCGCAAGGGCGAAGTCGTCTGGTCGGCGTCGCATTGGAAGGTCACCGCCGACGCCGTCAACGCGGCCATGAAGGGCGGCGAAAAGTAGACTTGCGCGCGAACCCTGATGCCGCACGCGACAACTTCGCCGCCGCCCGAATGTTTTGCTGGCAATAACTGACGACTTCTCTGATGAGCGATTCGATGCAAGAGAGACGCGGGGCGGCGATTGAGCCGCGCGAGTTGATGCAGGAGGGCGAGGCGTCGCTGCGCATCACCTGGGCGGACGAGCGCGTCTGCCGCTACGGCGCGCCCGCGCTGCGCCGCGCGTGCCCGTGCGCTCAATGCGTCAACGAGTGGACGGGCGAGAGGATGTTGCAGCCGGAGACCGTCCCCGACGAGTTGACGATTGCCGATGTCAACATCGTCGGTCGCTACGCGCTCAACTTTCGTTGGAGCGACGGCCACGAAACGGGCATCTACAGCTTCCGCTACCTGCGCGAACTGTGTGAACAGCAGTGACGAGTGAAGAGTGACAAGTGACGGGCAAGAATTTAAATAGTTATGAGTCAAAGTAAGATGAGAGAAATGCTGAATAAAGCTTTCGTCTTAACGCTCATCAACGGCACTCATCGCTTAGCACTGGTCACTTGTTTTAACTCGTCACCCGTCACTTGTCACTTGTCACTTTTATGATAAACATTCTGGTCGTCGAAGATGATGATGTCGCGCGCGAGTTGTTGCGGATGACATTGGAGCGTCAGGGCTTTCAGGTCTTGACCGCCGAGGACGGCATTGACGGCTACGAGTTGGCCGTCCGCCGTCGTCCCGATCTCATCATCACGGACATTCGCATGCCCGCCGCCGACGGCGTGCATCTCGTGCGTCGCGTGCGCGACACAGCGGAGATTGCCGCGACGCCGATTCTCGTCACGACCGGTTACGGAACCGGCGATGCCTCCTTCACGCTCGCGCAGGGCGCGGACGCCTACGAGCCGAAGCCGGTTGACCCCGCGAGCCTGATCGAGACGGTGCGGAGACTTTTGGCGTGAGCGCGAGTTCTTAAGGATCATCGAGGACGCCGATGCGGTTCGAGCGCGGCGATGTAACAACGCGTTGATGCAGCAAGGGGGACGGACGTTTCATGTCGGAATCTTTAACGGAGGTAGTTGGTTGGGTGAGTTCGTGCATCCTCGTGCTGACCATCGGGAAACAGGTCTACAAGCAATGGCACGAGGGTTCGAGCGAAGGCGTCTCGAAGTGGCTCTTTGTCGGGCAGATGGCCGCGTCGCTCGGCTTCACGGTCTACAGTTGGCTCGTCAACAACTGGGTCTTCGTCGTCACCAACTCGCTCATGCTCCTGAACGGGCTGCTCGGACTCGTCATCGTGCTGCGGCACAGGCGGCGCGAGCAGCGCGAGCAGACGAACGCCGACGCGGGCTTGAAAGAAGCGGCAGACAGCCGTTAGCCGACATGCGAAGGCGCGCGTCCACCGGGCGACTGCTCTTGCTCACGAATGTTTTTTTAACCGACCGACGGATTGCTTGAACTATGAACGAAAGAGATTTCTTCGACGAGCGGCAGGAGGTCAAGCGCGCGAGCTTTAGCTGCCCGCATTGCCGCGAACGCGCCGACTATGAGGTGCGCTGGATGCGCCGGACGAAAAAGGGCGCGCCGCCGAGAGGCGCGAGCGAGCAAGACCGCGCGCGCTTCGCCAAGTCGCGCGACTACATGGTGCGCGTTGACGATATCTTGACGTGCGTCCGTTGTCGCAAGCGTTTCGACATCCCGAACTCACAATCCGTCGTCTTTATTTAAAGCCAGCACAAGGCCGGACGCGCATGAAGCGTCCGACCACGCCTTTTTGTTTATCCCGCCGACGCCTTTGGCTGTACAATACGAGCCTCCCCGGACACGCCCGAAGCGGCGAACCCGACGGTCTTGATTTAGCCAGCAAGCAAATGAACGCCTCATTCCGGAAACATCGTCGAAGTGTCTCTGCGTCCGCGCTCTGCGTCTGGTGTCTCGTGCTGCTACTGCTCGCGCCCGTCTGCACCGCCGCCGCGCAGGAGACGCGAACGACTTGGACGAGCGTCCGCTCGAAAAACTTTCTCTTCGTCGGCGACGCCGACGAGCGCGACATCCGCCGCGCCGCCGTGCGTCTCGAACAGTTTCGCGACCTCTTCTCGCGCCTGCTCGCGCGAGACTACGTTGATTCCGATGTCCCGACGACCGTCATCGTCTTCAAAACCGACGCCGCCTACAAGCCCTTCAAGCCGCTCTATCAAGGCCGACCGGCGGATGTCGCGGGCCATTTTCAATCGAGCCCCGACGTGAACTACATGACGCTCTCCGCCGACCGGCGGCGCGGCGACAGCCCCTACTTTCTCATCCTGCACGAGTACGTCCACCTGCTCGTCAAGAACAGCTTTCGGGACGCGCCGCTCTGGTTCAACGAAGGGCTCGCCGAATACTACAGCACGCTCCGCACGTCCGACGCGGGCCGCCGCATCACGCTCGGCGGCGCAATCAACACGCATCGTCACACGCTCCGCCGGAGCGAACTGATTCCCCTCGAAACGCTCCTCAACGTCAAACCCGACTCGCCCTACTACAACGAGCCGGGCAAGCGTCACGTCTTTTACGCGCAGTCTTGGGCGTTCGTCCACATGCTCTTGAGCGACGGGCAGAAGGGCCGTCGCCCCGCGCAACTCTCGCGCTACCTCGACCTCTTGGCGACCGGCGCACCCGTCGCCGACGCTTTTCGTCAAGCCTTCCAGACCGACTTCAAGACGCTGGATAACGAACTCAAAACCTATGTCAATCTTGCGCGCTACACGGAGCAGAACGTGCGGCTCGAAAAGGAGTACGACGAGCGTGTTGAGACAGAGAGTCGTCCGGTTACTGAAGCCGAAGCGCAAGCCGTCTTAGGCGACCTGCTCTTGCGCGCCGAACGCCTCGACGCGGCGGAGACGCGTCTCCAACACGCGCTCGCGCTCGACCCGCAACTGCCCTTCGCACTCACCTCGCTCGGAGTGCTGCGCCTGCGTGAGAATCGTTACGCCGAAGCCAAAGAGCACCTGCGCCGCGCCGCCGAAGCCGACCCGCAGAGCTATCTCGCGCACTACTACTATGCCGCCGCGCTCAGCCGCGAGCGGATGGACGCCTCGCTCTGGGTGACTGACTACACGCCGGAAGCGGCGGAGTTGATGCGCTCCGAACTGCGCCGTGCGATTGCCGTCGCGCCGCGCTTCGTCGAAGCTTATCGTCTCTATGCCTTCGTCAATCTCGTCAGAGACGAACGTCTGGATGAGGCGGTTGAGATGCTCCGGAAGGCTCTGGACATCTCGCCCGCGCGACACGAAATCACTCTGCTGCTCGCGCAAGTGCACCTCCGGCGCGAAGAGTTCGACGCGGCCCAACGGATTTTAGAACCGCTCACGTATGAACGCTCGCCCGCGCCGCACCTGCGCGCTCAGGCGCAATCCCTGCTCGCCTCGCTCGCGCAGAGGAGAGAACTCGCCGCGCGCCGCCGTGCCGAGAGCGCGCCGGAGTTGAACGCGTCGCTCGCATCCGCCGTCGTCCAGCCCTGCGACATGTCCTACTCCGGCACGCAACACAAGCGCCTGCGTTTTGAAGGCGAGCAGCGTTGCGGGATGCTCGTCCGCGTCGAATGCGACGAGGCGGGCATCATGCTCCTCGTCCAAGTGGGCGACGGCGCGACGCTCAAACTCCGCAGCGAAGCCCTCAACCGCATCCGCTTCATCACCTACACCGCCGATGTCAGAGGCCAGATCACCTGCGGCCAACGCGACCCCGCCAACCCCGTCCTCGTCACCTTCCGCACCATGCACAACCAGACTCCACACGCATCCGACGGCGAAGTCATCGCCGTCGAGTTCGTTCCGAAAGACTGGTACGCGAACAATTAAGGGATGAGGGCGGAGGGATGAGGGATGAAGGAATTGATTCATTGAATCATCGGTTCATTGATTCATTTTATAAATGA
>DATLMV010000097.1:0-21943 GCA_035537095.1 Pyrinomonadaceae bacterium | reverse complement strand
AAATGGCTGTATGAACTCATCCCGCAGAGTGAGCCGTTGCGTCCGGGCACGAATCCGGGCCTGTCGCGCGCGGCGCAGGTGTTCACCTACGGGCTGTGTATCGTCGTCCTCGCGCTCCTGCTGTGGAAGTACGGCGGGCGTCTGTTCCGCCGCGCGGGCACGCCGCGCACACGTCCCCGGCGCGAAGCGCGCATCGTGCTCGGCGAAGAGTTGTCGCCCGAACAGACGGCCTCCGACCTGTTGAGCGAAGCGGAACGCCTCGCGCGCGCGGGCGACGTGCGCGGCGCGATTCGCAAAGGCTACATCGCGCTCCTCTGCGAACTCGGCGACCGCCGCCTGCTGCGTCTCGCGCAGCACAAAACGAACCGCGACTATCTCAACGCCCTGCGCCGCGAACGCGCCGCGCTCTATCGTGAGATGCAACCGCTCACGCTCAACTTCGAGCGCCATTGGTACGGCCACGTCGCCGCCAACGAAGAGGACTGGACGGACTTTCGCACACGCTGCCGTCAAGCCCTCGATACGGCATAAGTCAAAAGAAGTCGAAAGTCTGAAAGTCCAAAGTCCAAAGTCGAAGAACAGGGCGATTGACTTTGAACTTGTAACTTTTGACTTCTGACTTTTGGCATTAGACTTTCGACTTCTTTTGACTGTGAACTTCTTCCGACTTCGGACGTTGGACTTGTGACTTTCGACTTCTTCTGACGTTGGACGTTGGACGTTCAGACTTTGGACATAATTTGAGGAATCGTGTCACCATCGTCGCTTCGATTGCGCTCGTGTTGTTGCTGCTGGTCGTGCTCAACGCGGCGTCATACGTGCGTCTGGAACGCCAGTCGGATTCGGAGTTTACGCCCGACCGCTCGACGTACAACGCGGGCGCGACCGGCACGCGCGCGCTCTACGAGTATTTGCAGGAGTCGGGCCAGAAGGTTGTGCGCTGGCGCAAATCTCCGCTCGCGCTGCTCGGCGACGAACCCGTGCAGCCCTCGACGTTCGTCGTCGTCGGCGGGTTGCGCCGCGAGTTCGGGAAGGAGGAGGCCGAGGGCTTGCTGCGTTGGGTGGCGCGCGGCGGTCGGCTCGTCGTCATTGACCGCTCGCCGAACATCGCGCTGCTGCCCTCTGCGGGCGATTGGCGCGTCGCGTCGGAGTTGTCGGAGATGCCCGGCCCCGACACGCGCCCCGACGACGTGGAGACGATGACGGCGGGCGTCAAACCGCTCGCGCCCGCGCAGCCCACGCTGCTGACGCGCGACGTGCAGCAGGTCTTGCGCTCGCGCTTCGCCAGCCGCCTGCGCATCTATCCGCTCGACGAGCGCGCGAAGAACATATCCGGCGGCGGCACGGGGCCGACCGCTCCGGCGACGAACGAGCGAGCGGGCAACGCAGACGAAGACGGGGCGACGGACGGCGAAGGCGAAACGCCCCCCAACCTCTGGCCGTGGGCGACGCCGACGCCCGTGTCCATCACAGTCGAAGACGAGGCGAAGGATGAATCGGAAGCGTCGCCCGCGCCGGTCGAGCATCTGCGCGACGGGCGCGAGGGCGAGGGCGCGCTGCTGCTCGACTACGCGTACGGGCGCGGGCGCGTCGTCGTCTTGAGCGATCCCTTCATCGTCGCCAACACGGGCATCAGTCGTGCGGACAATCTGCAACTCGCCGTCAATCTCATCGCGTCGGGCGGCGTCGTCGCCTTCGACGAATTTCATCAGGGCCACGCCGCGACCGAGAACATGACGCTCGCATACTTCAAAGACACGCCCATCCTGCCGATGTTCGCGCAATGCAGCGTCGTCCTGCTCGCCGTCCTCTGGACGCACAGCCGACGCTTCGCGCGCCCGCTCCCCGCGCCGCGCACCGACCGCCGCTCCAATCTCGAATACGTCGCTTCGATGGCCGAACTCCAACAACGCGCGCGCGCCTACGACCTCGCCATCGAGAACGTCTACGGGCGCACGCGCCGCGCGCTCGCGCGCTACGGCGGCACGTCCAACACCGCCTCTTACCGGGAGATTGCCGGGCGCGTCGCCGCGCGTTCGGGCCGCGACGCACAGTCCCTCGAAGAGTTGCTGCACGAATGCGAAGACATCATCGCGGGCGCACGCGTCTCCTCGCGCCGCACCCTGCAACTCGTCGCCAGTCTCCGCGAATGGGAACGCGCCCTCGGCATCCGCATGCGCGCACGCGAAATTCGACAGGCGAAAGCTTTATAAGAGGAATTAACAGGATGGACAGGATACGAAAAGGGAAGGGTTAAATGGGAAAAAGGGAAAGGGGAAAGGGGTGAAAGCGAATGGCGGAAGGCTGAAACCGGCTGCGTTTTCTCTTGGCCCCTTTCACCATTCAACCCTTCCCTCTTTCCCCTTTGAGTCTTCATTCTATGAATCGAAAGGACGCGGGCGGTAACTTCATCTTGTGAACACGGCGGAACTCATCGCGCTCTGCGTGCTCTTTTTCGTGACGAGCGTCGTCGGCGTCGTCACGGGCAGCAACTCTTTGATCACCGTGCCCGCGATGTTTCTCTTCGGGATTGACGCGCGCGTCGCCGTGGCGACAAACATGTTCGGGCTCACCTTTATGAGCATCGGCGGCGCGCTGCCCTTCGTCGGGAAGGGCACGATTGACCGCCAGCGTCTGCCGCTTCTGGTCGTGCTGACGCTCGCCGGTTCCGTCGCGGGCGCGCTCCTCGTGCTGCAAATCTCTTCGCGCGCGATGCCGCTGATTATCTCGATAGCGATGCTCGCGGTCGCCCTCTTCTCGGTCGCCACGCGCGACGCGCGCGACGTGCGGGACGCGGGCGGCCCAACGCGTGCGGGCGCGTCGGCGGCTTACGTTTTGACGTTCGCGCTCGGCATCTACGGCGGGTTTTATAGCGGCGGATACGTTACACTACTGACCGCCGCGTTCGTCGCGCTCTTTCACATGCGCTTCGTGGAGGCCGTCGCCACCACGAAGATCATCAACGTCTTTTCCTCACTCGTCGCCACGCTCATTTTTATGTGGCACGGGCTGGTCGAATACAGGCTCGGCTGTCTCATCGCCGTCGTCATGTTCGCGGGCGCATTCGTCGGCGCGCGCGTCGCACTCCGGCTCGACGAACGCTGGCTGCGCCGCATCTTTCTCTCGACGGTCGTCGCCCTCGCGCTCAAAATCTTGTTCTATGATTTTCTCTGGAAAGGAATGATGAAGTGACGAGTGACGAGTGACGAGTGACAAGCCGGAGAGTCCGAAGTTAGTAGCTTTGACTTCAAACTTCTTCTTGCTCGTCACTCGTCACTCGTCACTCGTCACTTTCTAACCGCCGTGCTGCAAAACGTCTCTTCAACCGTCGAGCATATTCTGACCGAGTTGCATAAGGTGATTGTCGGTCAGGACGAAGTGATTGAGCAGGTGTTGGTTGCGCTGCTGGCCGAGGGGCACGCGCTGATCGAGGGCGTGCCGGGGACGGCGAAGACGCTGCTGGTCAAGACGCTGGCGCGCATCCTCGGCGCGGACTTCGGGCGTATCCAGTTCACGCCCGACCTGATGCCTTCCGACATCACGGGAACGAACGTCTTCAACGTCGCCACGTCGCAGTTCTCCCTGCGTCGCGGCGCGATCTTCACCGACATCCTGCTCGCAGACGAAATCAACCGCACGCCGCCCAAGACGCAGGCCGCGCTCCTCGAAGCGATGGAGGAACGACAGGTGACGATTGACGGCGAACTGCACCAACTCTCGCCGCTCTTCACCGTGCTCGCGACCGAAAACCCGATTGAATATGAAGGCACGTACCCGCTGCCGGAAGCTCAGCTTGACCGCTTCCTTCTGAAAATCGTGATGGGCTATCCGAGCGCGGAGCATGAGCGCGAGATTGTCGCCAACTGGGACGAAGGCTTCAACGCGCGCCGCCTCGACATCATTGACATCCGCCCGCTCCCCGCAGCGGACGCCGTCTCGCAATGCCGCGCCGAAGTCCGGCGCACGCGGATGGAGACGGGCGTGCGCTCATATCTCGTCGAGATCGTGCGCCGCACGCGCGAGCATCCGTCGGTCGCCTACGGCGCAAGCCCGCGCGCATCCGTCGCGCTGCTCCTGTGCACGAAAGCCCTCGCCGCCATGCGCGGGCGCGACTTCTCGACGCCCGACGACGTGCGCGACATCGCGCGTCCCGTCCTGCGTCATCGCCTGCGCCTCCGCGCCGAAGCCGAACTCGACGGCGCGACCAACGACAGCGTTATCTCAGACATTCTCAACACGGTCGAAGTACCGAGATAGACCAAAGGCAGACGATAGACAATAGACCGGAGATGATAACCGGAGACGAGAGCGACAAACGACGCGCTGCTGCTCTGCCAGAGCTGCGACCCGTTCGCGTGCGGCTTGCGCGCAGGCGTGCAGATTAACTTCAGTCAGGAGTTGACGGGAACAATCGTCTCATTGACTCATTTTTAAATCATTCAATGAATCAATGAGTAAATGATTCGTTGAGTAAATAACTTTGCGCTTCGTCTTCACCAAACTTTTCTACGCGTTGCTGGCGTTGGGCTTCGTGCCGTTGTCGCTCTCTTGGGGGCGACCGGGTTTGCGTTGGGCGACGGCGGTCTATGATGCGCTGCTGCTGCTGGCGGCCTTCATTGATGCGCGGCGCAGCCCCGTCCCGCCCGAAGTGCAGTTGACGCGCGAGGTGGCGGGGCGTTTTCACATCGGCGCGCCGACCGAAGTCCGCATCCGCCTCTTGAACCACATGCCGCGCGGCCTGAGCGTCACAGTCAAGGACGAATACCCGCCGGAGATGATTCTCGAAGGCTTGCGCGAGGCCACCGTGCGACTCAAGCCGCGCGCGTCGGCGGTGCTCACATACGCGTTGACGCCGCCGAAGCGCGGGCGTTTTCATTTCGGCTACATCGCCCTGCGCTACGTTTCGCGGCAGGGATTGGTCTGGTGCACGGCGCGCGTGGGTGAGCCGGAGACGGTCAAGGTTTATCCGAACATCCGTCGCGCGCGTGAGGCGGAGTTGAAGGCGCTCGGCGCGCGTTCACTGGTGGCGGCGCACCGTCGCACGTCTTGGCGCGGCGAGGGGCGCGACTTTGAATCTTTGCGCGAGTATGTGCCGGGCGACGAGTTGCGGCATGTCTCTTGGAGCGCGACGGCGCGGCGCGGGCGTCTGACGACGCGCCAGTACCAGATCGAACGCGACCAGACCGTCCTCATCATGCTCGACGCCGGACGCCTGATGACCACGCGCATCGAAGGCGAGACCAAATTCGACGCGGCTGTCCATGCCGCGCTCGCTCTGATGAGCGCGGCGCAACGCGGCGGCGACCACGCCGGATTAGCCGTCTTCGGGCGGCGCGTCAACGCCTACATCCCGCCCGCCAAAGGACACGAACAGACCGACGCCGTGCTCGAAGCCCTGCACGCGCTCGAACCCGAAATGATCGAGCCTTCATACACGCGCGCCTTCGAGTTTGTCGCCGCCAACTGCAAACGTCGCGCGCTCGTCGTTGTCCTCACAGACCTCGTGGACGAAGAGGGCTCGCGCGAACTGCTCGCCTCGCTTCGCCTGCTGCGCCCGCGCCATCTCCCGCTCATCGCCACCATCGGCGACCGCGACCTGCGCGCGCTCGTCCAACAACAACCCGAAACCCTCCGCGAACTGTTCACCCAATCCGTCGTCGAAGAGATCATGCACCAACGCGAAGCCGCCCTCCGCCACGTCGAAGCCAGAGGCGGCCTCGCCCTCGACGTGACCGCCGCCGCCCTCGCCCCCGCGCTGCTCGAAACATATTTGCGAGTGAAGGAGCGCGGGTTGTTGTAAGCAAAGGTGATTCAAACAGGATGGACAGGATAAGCAGGATGAAGAATAAGTGTTGAACGATGGACGCAGGGTGACGAACTGAAAGATAAAGACAGTCTGCTTTCTAATTCATCGCTGCGACATCACGCGTTCATCGTCTCTCATCCTGGCTATCCGGTTAAATGATGCTCTGCTTACGTCGCCGTCTCTTCTCGTCCTGCAAGTAATAAATACGAGTAGAGCGTGACGAAAGTGATGAGGGCGATGGTGAGTTTGATGACGGGGGAGATCGGGGCGGGGGAGATGAAGCCTTCGATGATGGCGGCGACGACGAGCAGGGGGACGCAGCCGACGACGAGTTGGATGGCTTCGTGGCCGCGCAGGCGGAGGGCGTCGAGGCGGGAGATGTCGGCGGGGAAAAGTATCGCGCTGCCGAAGAGCATGCCCGCGCCGCCGGAGATGAAGATGGCGGAGAGTTCGAGGACGCCGTGACCGGACATGAAGGTTAAGAGTTCGCCGCCGAAGCCCGCGCGGTAGGTGAGCGCGAGCGTCGCGCCGATGTTCGCGCCGAAGCGCGCGAGTTCGTAGAGCGTGCCGAAGCCGAAGAGAATCGCGCCGTAGGCGAAGGCGCGAAACATCACCCAGATGTTGTTCGCCATGATGAAGCCGCCCCAGACCTGATTGGCTTCGTTCAGGCTCGACCACCAGCGCGTCTGCGTGTTGATGATGAACTCGCGGAAGAAGGGATCAACTCCGGCAAGCTCGGAGAAGCCCGCGTCGCGCCACGTGCCGAGATAGCCGAGCACGGCGAAAAGCATGAAGGTGGTGAAGGCGGTCGCCGTGAATCGCCACGTGCGGCGGAAGGTGCACGGAAAATCACGCAGGAAAAAGTTGCGGACGCGCCGCCCGCCCTCGCCCGCTTCGGCGCGATAGATGCGACCGTGCGCGCGGATGACGAGGCTGTTGAGATAATTGACGAGACGCGGGTCGCGCGATTCGGCGCGGGCAATCGCAAGGTCTGACGCCGTGCGCCGGTAGATGCGCCCCAGTTCGCGCACCTCCTCACGATGCAGGCGGCGCAAACTCGAACCGTCGAGCAACGTCAACAAATCCTCCAAACGCTGCCAAGCGTTCTTGCGCTCGCGGATAAAATGTTCGGATGTTTGTTCGGGCATGATGGAGCAAGTGACGAGTGACGAGTGACAAGTGACGAGTAAGAAGCGTCGAGTGATGAACTCAAGCGTTATTCTATCTCGTCGCTTGGGCGCGCGTCACTCTTTGGTGCGGTTCGCAAGGGCGAGCGGATAGGATAGCCGCGATTTTGCGGCTAATCGCGTTTGTCGTTCAGATAGTTTCAGATGCAAACGCTAGCCCTGAACCGGCGTTTTCTGTAACATGCGTTCAAACGATTTACCGGACGGCAATCAATTTAGTAAGGAGACACGACGAAAAAAGACGTGGATAGAATCGTCGAGTGTGTGCCGAATTTCAGCGAGGGGCGGCGGGCCGAGACGGTGGCGCGTCTGGTCGAGGTCATCGAATCGGTCGAGGGCGCAACCGTGCTCGACACGCACATGGACGCAGACCATAACCGCTCGGTCATCACATTTGTCGCCGCGCCTGCGGTCGTCGTCGAGGCGGCGGTGCGGGCGGTCGCGCTGGCGGCGGAGTTGATTGACCTGCGCGCGCACGCGGGACAGCACCCGCGCATCGGCGCGACCGACGTGCTGCCGTTTGTGCCCGTGCGCGGCGTGACGTTGGAAGAGTGTGCCGCGCTCGCGCACGCGGCGGGCGAGCGCATCGCGGGCGAACTGGGCATCCCCGTCTTCTTCTACGAGAGCGCGGCGCGACGGCCCGAACGCATCAATCTCGACGACGTGCGGCGCAAGGGCTTCGAGCAGTTGCGTGACGAAATCGGCGCGTCAGCCGAACGCGCGCCGGACGTGGGCGCGGCGCGCGTGCACGAGAGCGCGGGTGCGGTTGCCGTCGGCGCGCGCCGCCTGCTCGTCGCCTACAACATCAATCTGCGGACGGACGACATCGCAGTCGCGCGCCGCATCGCGCGCGCCGTGCGCGGGCGCGACGGCGGTCTGCGTTATCTGAAGGCGCTCGGTTTTCGTCTCGGCGAGCGCGGGCTGGCGCAGGTTTCGATGAACCTCGTCAATTATGAACGGACGCAGCTTCATCATGTCTTCGAGGCCGTCAGGCGCGAAGCCGGGCGTTGGGGCGTCGCCGTCGCGGGCAGCGAAATCGTCGGCCTCCTGCCGCAAGCCGCGCTCGACAGAAGCGCGGAATATTTTCTACAGATAGAAAACTTCTCTCCCGAACTCATTCTCGAAAATCGCATCGCCGCCGCTTTGCAAAGACGCAGCGACGCCGCAGCGACGCGGCGACACGCGGACACGTCGGCTGACGGGCGGGATCAAGAGTTGTTGGAGCGTCGAGACGTGGCGGCTGACTTGTCGAACGTCGGCGCGTCGGCGCGTTCACCTGTTGCGGCGTCATCGTCGGACGTTTCGGGCGGGGGCGAGGCGGCGGCGCACGCGGCCTCTCTGGCGGCGGCGTTGGGTGAGATGGTGGCGCGGCTCATCGAGAGCCAGAAGCGTTTTCAGGGCGAGCAGGAGGAGGTGAGAGATTGCGTGCAGGAGTTGACGCTGCTGCGCGCGCGCCTGACCGACGCGGCGCACGAAGACGCCGCGAGCTTCAAGCGCGTGCTGGCCGCGCGCTATCTGCCGAAGGCGAGCGAAGAGGAACGGCGCATGCGCGCCAACGCTATCGAAGAATCTCTCAAGGGCGCAACGACCGTCCCGCTCGAAGTCGCGGGTGTGGCCGCGCAGGTCGGTGAACTGCTGGAAACTCTGGCCGAAATCGGCGACCCCCGCTGGCTCTCCGATTCCGCGACGGGTACGCAACTCGCGCTCGCGGCGGTCGCCTCCGCGCGCTACAACGTCCTCGTCAACACCGCTGCGATTGAAGACGAAGAGTTCGCCTCCGAGCATCGCGCCCGCGCCGAAGACCTGCTCGAACGCGCCCGCGCCGTCGCCTCGCGCGTCGAGACGTTGTTAATAGAATCATTGACAGGATGAATAAAAGGGGAAAAGGGAAAGGGAAGGTTAAAGGGAAAAAGGGGAAAGGTTAAAGGGAAAAGGGGAGGGACATGGGATACATCTTTCGACCTTCCTTTACGCCCGTTCCCTTTCCCCTTTTAACCTTTTCCCGTTTACCCCTTCTTATTCGGCGGGCTTTATGAACAAGTTGGGACTCATCATCGGCGCGGGCGTGCGGGAGCGCGGGCGTTGGGCGCGGCAGCATCTCTACGCGATTCTGATTCTCTCGCCGCTCGTCGTCGGGATGACGTATGCGACGGTGGCCCGCGTGGCGAGTTATGCAGAGGATGATTTGCGTCTCTCTTTCGGGCTCGCGCTCGTGCTCGCCGCGCTCGCGGAGGCGACGCTCGTGGGCCTCAGCCTGTCGCGCGCGAGCACGGAGATTTATCACCTGCGGACGCCGGAAACCTTTCTCGACGCGCTGCCCGTCGCACACTCGACGCATCTACATGCCGCGCTCGCCGGAAGAATCGCGCGCACGCTGGCGGCTGGCGCGGTCGTCCTCGTCGCGCGTTCGCTCTTTGGCGGCGGCACGTTCGATCTCTCGCTCGTCGCCGCGCTCGCGCTCTGGGTGATACTGACCGCCTGTCTTGAGACGCTGGCGGCGCTGCAATGGATACATTGGGGACACACGCGCGAGCGGCGGCAACTCCTCGCGGCGGCAGCGGTCTTGCTGCCGACGGTCGCGCTCGCGGGAATGCTTCTGCTTCGCATCGTCGCGCCTGCGCTCGCGGCTGAATTGAGTGATGCACGGCTCTTGCCGTGTGTCGTCGTGTGGTGCGCGGGACTCTACGCGCTGATGCGTCACCTGCACGCGGGTTGGCGCGCGTCCGACATCGAATACGCGAAGCGTCTGCAAGCGGGGAGTCGGCGGAGTCTGTTTCGCACGGCGCTGGTCAATCGTTTCGGGAGTCCTGCGGTCGCCGCGCAGATCGCGCGCGACCTACAGTTGACGCTGCGCGCTTTCTCGTCGTCGGTCTATGTCGCGTTGATTATCGCGTCGCTCTGGGTCGCGCTGCTCGTCGTGAGTCTGACGACCGGAATGATTCCTTTGAACCTGACGCTGCCGCCCGCAGAGGGCGGCGCGGGATGGCTCGACGCGACGCTGCTCGCGCCGGTCGTCTGCGCGAAGGCGGTCTGCGTGTTCGCGGTGATGTCGCTCTCGGCGATACTCCCCGTCCTCGTCGCGTATCAACTGCCGCACCTCTGGCTGGAACGCGCGACGGGCGCGACGGGCGGCGACATGTGGCAGGCGAAGCTCTGGTACGCGCGTCTGGTCGCGCTGCCCGCGCCGGTCGTCGTGTGGGCGGCGGCGGTCGCGTGCGGCGCGGTTCCCGCGTTCTACGTGCTGCCGTTGCTGTTGGAATGCGTGTGGCTGTGGTGGTTGATGAGTTCGCTGATCGGCGGGCTGGCGTTCGAGTTGCCAGAGCAGCCGGGTCTGTCTCTGATTTTGATGATCTTCGCGGGCTTGAGCGCGGGACTGCTGACCGCTTGGCTCTGGCCGCTCGGGCTGCTCGCCGGGATGGCTATCTCGCAGATGTCGGAGCGCGGGCCGCATTGCGCGCGGGTTCTGTTATTGACGGAGGGAGATTGAAGACGAACTTGATCGAGGTCGAGGGGGTGACGAAGCGTTACGGCGAGTTAGTCGCCGTCGGCGACATGCGCCTGTCGGTCGCAGCCGGTGAAGTCTATGGACTCGTCGGCGCAAACGGCGCGGGCAAGTCAACGCTGATTCGGATGATCGTCGGCATCACGACGCCCGACGCCGGAAGCGTCCGCATCTGCGGCGAAGACCTGCGGCGGCACATCCTTGCGACAAAGAAACATCTCGGCTACCTGCCGGAAGAACTCTTCCTCTATAACCGCCTGACCGGCGAAGAGTATCTGCGTCTCGTCGCGGGTTTGAAGGAGACGGACGCGGGCGACATCGCATCCGAGATAGAGTTTTTCGAGTTGAGCGCGGTGGCGGGCAAGTGGGCGGGCAGTTATTCGCTCGGGATGCGAAAGAAACTCGGGCTGGCGGCGGCCTTCACGGGACGCGCGCAGGTGCTCGTTCTGGACGAGCCGCTCAACGGGCTGGATGTCGAGATGATGCGCAAGCTGCGTCTCCGCATCGAGCGCGAACGCGACAGAGGATGCGCCGTGCTCGTCTCTTCACACGTGATGAGCTTCGTCGAACGCATCTGCGGGCGCGTCGGCATCATGCGCGCCGGACGCCTCGTCGCCGAAGGCACGCCCGACGAACTGCGCCGCCTCTCCACGCTCGCCGATGCGCCCTTCGAGGATGTCTTTTTTCATTTGGCTAAACAGACGATGGACGATGGACAAGAGCGGACGATAGACGATGGACGATAGACCATAGCCAAACAGTTTCCGGCTATCATTCATCGTCCGATAGAGATGTTTTGTCTATCGTCCATCGTCCATCGTCTATCGTCCGTATCATCGTTACGCGCTGCTCTGTGCGCCGTCGGTGGCGGGGAGCGTGAGGCGGATGCGGCGGATGCGGCGGCGTTCGAGACGTTCGACGGTGAAGCGCGCGCCGTCGTGTTCGACGGATTCGCCCTGACGCAGCATGCGGCCCGCTTTATCCAACAGGAATCCGGCGAGCGTCGTGTAGCCGACATCTTCCGGCAGGTTGAGCTTGAGATGACGATTGGCGTCGCGGATGGCGAGCATCCCGTCGAGCACGTATGCGCCGTTGTCCTCCTTGATCTGCTCGCGCGTCTCTTCGTCAAACTCGTCGTTGATCTCCCCGACAATCTCTTCCAGCAAATCTTCGAGCGTGACGATGCCTTCGACGCCGCCATGCTCGTCAATCGCGAAGGCGAGATGCGTGCGCGTAGATTGCATCTGCGTGAGCGCGGAGCCGAGCCGCGCCGTCGCCGGAATAAAGAGCGGCGCGTGCAGAATGGTTTCGAGTTTGAACTCGCCCGCCTGCGGTTGTTCGAGGAAGGGTTCCAAATCCCTGCGGAAGAGGACGCCGACGATGTCGTCCAAACGCTCACGATAGACGGGCAGACGCGAATAGCCGAGACTGCGGAAAGCTCGCTTCGCATCTTCGAGCGTCGCCGTCGAGGGCAGCGCGTCCATCGCCGTGCGCGGAACCATCGCTTCGCGCACCTCGGCCTCGTTGAAGTCGAGCACGCGATTGATGAGCCGCTGTTCTTCAAGTTCGAGATGACCGCTGCGCCGCGATGCATCAACGAGTTGACGCAACTCCTCTTCCGTGTAAATCGTGCCGTGGCCGTGCGACGGGTGCAGCCCGAAGAGACGGACGGTGCGCGCGCTCGCCCAATCGAGAGCGCGGATCGGCCAACTGAAGAGACGATAGAAAATCTGCAAAGGCCACGCCGTCGCCAGCGCGACCCGCTCCGCGCGTTCCAGACCGAGCAGCTTCGGCGCTTGTTCGCCGAGGACGATGTGGAGCGTCGTGATGATGCTGAAGGCGAAGGCGAACGCTATCGGATGACGGAAGGATTCGAGAACGGGATAGTTCGAGAGCGGGCCTTCGAGCATGTGCGCGAAGGCGGGTTCGCCGATCCAACCGAGCGCGAGCGAGGCGAGCGTGATGCCGAGTTGCGAAGCGGAAAGATATGCGTTGAGATTGTCGAGCACTTCAATCAGGCGCGAGGCGCGACGGTCGCCGCCCGCCGCCATCGTCTCGATGCGCGAACGCCGCACGCCGACAAACGCAAACTCCGCCGCCACGAAGAAACCGTTCAGGAAAACCAGCAGCAACACCAGAAACAGATTTAAGACTGTGAGCATTCTTTATGATAGTGAGCCATGCGCGGCTAAGGCAAGCCGGAAGTTCGCCCGTCGGCGTCGGCGCGCGGGAGAAAACGCGGGGAGTTTGCAAGGATCAGAAGGACGGGGCGGACGTTCGACACGGAAGTTGAAAAGAGCCGGACGAGAGATTGAGAGGCGGACGGAAGATTCAATCTTCCGTCCGCCTCGCTCGCGTAATCGGGTTCGGGTTTGCTTGATTCGTTTGCCCGAGTCGCCCGTCCAAATCGGCGGAGTGCGGGTTGACTATTCGCCCGCTTGATCAATCTGTTCGAGGGAGATGAGTTCCTCGCGCGTGGGCGTGGGAGCCATCGGGTCGAAGGTGCGGGTCGGCCCGGCGTTCTCCTCGACCTTGCTCTTGAGATAGTCCTTGCTGAAATCAATCTTGAGTTCAATCCAGAGCGGCAGGTGGTCGGACATCTGGAAGGTGCGCCACTCCTTGTAGTAACGGGCGCGCGCTTTCTCGTCGCGCTTCTTGCCGTCTTTGTCCTTCGCATAAGGATCGCCCATCGCGGCGGCGTATAATTCCTCGTCTTCCAGACGATAGACGTACTTGTAGAAATCGAAGACGCCCGCGCTGCACAGTTCGAGTTGGTCTTGACGGATGTCGGGCGTGATGAAGGCAATCTGGTCGAAGTGTTTGTTGCGCAGGGCGTTGGAGGGGGTGTTGAGGATTTGCTTGGGGATGACGAAGCCCTGATCGGTGATGGCCGTGAGCGTCTTGTTGGTCGTGTCGAAGACGTTGAAGTCGCCGAGCATAATCATGTTCTTCGACCACGCGTAGGGTTCGCTGGCGCGTTCGGCGAGAAACTTGGCGAGCACCTCGATCTCTTTGATACGGTTGGGGTCTTCGGCGACCGACTCGCCGTAGAGGATGTGCGTCGTGCAGATGGTGAACTTGAACCAACCGGCGCGGAAGCCGACCATGAAGGGCGTCCGCGCGAGTTGGTTCGACGGCTCCAAGTCCGGCTTGCCCTTGCGCTTGACGGGCGGGACGACGATCTCGCTGGCGAACCCGCCGAAGTTGATTTTGCGCGAATCATAAATAAACGCCATCCGCTCGCGGTTGCCCATCGTGCCTTCGGTGACGCCCGTCAGCAGGTATTTCCACCACCCGCCGAGATACTTCATCAGCAGATTGAGCGAACTCAAATCGTCGCGCACCTCTTGGACGGCGACGATGTCGAAGCGCGTGATGACCTCGGCGATGTAGAAGATGGACTCTTTATCGCGCAGGCCGTACTTGCCCGACTCAAACTCGCGGATGTTCCAAGTGGCGAGCAGCAGCGTATCGTCAACCGTCCTGCCGGGAAATTTTTCCTCCGTGAATCCGTTCTTCAGGCGCAGGATGCCGTCGGCAATCTTTTTGTCTTCCGGTTTTCTTCCGTCGAGGTAGTAATAGAAAGGCATCAGAGTCGTCTCCTTCAGAGTCGCGTTGAAAAGAGTCTGGATGAGCGGGGCGAAATTGTGCGAAGCGTCTCGCGCGTGTGCGGGCGGTCAGCGTTTCAACGCGCCGCATTATATTTGCACGCGTCGCCGATTGCTACAGGATAATGACGGGTTGAGAACCGGCGTGCGGAGGCCCGCGCTGTCGTCGTTCGCGCCGGACTCTACAGGCGACGCCGGAGGAAGGAGACGATTTTCCAGCCGTCGAGATAAACCCAAGGGCGCTCGCCGCTCGTGTAATGGCCGCAGGGCAGCCAGACCACGTCGAGCGGGAGATTGAGACGACGGACACGCTCGATCACGTCGCGCGAGAGGTCGAGCGGGAAAGTCAGGTCGTAGCGCGCGGCGATGAAGCGCATCGGGCGCGCGGGGTTATCGAGCAGGCGTTCGGCGAAGGGAATCGGGCTGATGGGCAGCCAGTAGCGGCGCAGTTCTTCGAGCGTCAGCGCATCGCCGAATCCGGCGCGGACGTGCTGCGTGGAGATGCCGTGCCACGTCACGTCGGCGACGTAGCCGGAGACGTGATTGAAGACGCCGACGTTAATGAGCGCATCGTGCGCGAAGGCGAGAAAGCCGACACATGAACCGATGCTCGTGCCCATGATGCCGATGCGCGTGTAGCCCTCCTGCTCGGAGAGCCAGCGAACGGCGGCGCGCGTGTCGAGCACGGCCTGCCGCATGGACTGAATCGAGCGACCGATGTTTGAACTGACGAGATGGTCGGCGCGTTCGCTCTCCGGCGGGCGGCGCGCTTCGTGATAGGGAAGCGTCAGCCGCAACGCCGAGATGCCGAGACGACCGAGGATGCGACAGAGCGCGACGTGACTCCCGGCGTTGGCGTTCCATTGCGGCAGCACGACGACGGCGCGACGCTGCTCCGCGCTCGCACGCTTCCCGTGTCGCACGTTCTTCGCGTTCGCGGGAAAGAAACGGGCGCGCGCCGTGTTGTTCTCGGCGGAGGGCGTCACGACCGCGCTCGTCCACGTCAGGAGTTCGCCGTTGAGTTGATAATCGGAGACGGGCGGGAGCGCGTAGAACTGCGCGCTGTCGCGGAGGACTTCCGTAGTGTGTTCCTCGAATAGGCGGCGCGGGTCGTCGCCGTTGACGTGTCGGCTGATGAACTGCGCGCCCCACTCGAAGGGGCGCACATGGCGGTTGGTGTCGCGCGTGGCGCGCTCGCGTTCCTGCGCGTGTATCAAACGTCCTAGCAAACTTCTCTCAAACCCCGAAAAACAGTCTCTTACCGCAATCTCCAAACATCCTAAAGGCGCACAGGGTTTGAAGCAAGCGACGAAAGTGAGTGAGCAGTTAGCAACAAGAAGCAACGAGAAAAAGAGGAGGCGACGAATGGAATCACTCGTCACCACTTCTTTTACTGCTCACCACTTACGAAGACGCACGGCGCAAACCCTTGAGGGCCGCGCCGTGCGTCTTTGATGTCAAACTCTGAGGGTTAGAGCCTCAAGCGTTAAAGCTGCGAGAGGCTGTCGAACTACGGTTTCTGAATCCAGAGGTTATAGCTGCCGCTGCCGCTGTAGGAATAGACCTGCCACATGTAGTAGCCGGAGGTTCCGGAGTAGGTCACGTCCTCGTTGGAGGTCGCGGTTTCGCCGCGCGCCACGATAACCCACGCCGAGCCGTTCCACTTTTGCAGGAAGAGGTCGAAGTCGGCTCCCGAAGTCGGCCCGCGCAGCCAGCCTCGATGCGTGCCGGAGACGCTGCTGAAGTAATAGGTTCCGCCCGGTTGATTCTGAGAGCTACCCGTGCCGGAGAGCGAGCCGGTGTAGAGCGTGCAGTTCGTGCAGGGTGCGCCGCCCCCGCCGCTGTCGGTCGTCAGGAGCGAATAGAGCAGGCGGTTGGGCGAGCCCGTGCCGATGCCGGTCAGGCGTCCGGTCGTGGCGGTGGTGATGATCTGATTGGCGACGGTCGCGGGCGTGGCCGAAGGGTAGCCTTGCAGGTAGAGCGCGGCGACTCCGGCGACGTGCGGCGTCGCCATCGAAGTGCCGCTGATGGTGTTGGTCGCCGTGTCGCTCGTCGCCCAAGAGGAGAGGATGGAGGAGCCGGGCGCGAAGATGTCGAGACACGTGCCGATGTTCGAGAAGTCCGACTTGGCGTCGGTGCTCGTCGTCGAGCCAACGGTGATGGCGGCGGCGAGACGCGCCGGAGACGAGTTGCACGCGTTGGCGCTGTATTCGTTGCCCGCCGCGACGGCGTAGGTCACGCCCGCGTTGATCGAGTTCTGCACCGCCGTGTCGAGCGCAGCGGACGCGCCGCCGCCGAGGCTCATGTTGGCGACCGCCGGAGTGATGCGGTTCGCCGTCACCCAGTCAACGCCCGCAATCACGGTCGAGTCCGTGCCGTTGCCCGCGCAATCGAGCACGCGGACGGCATGAAGCGAGACGCCTTTGGCGACGCCGTAGGTCGAGCCGCCGACCGTCCCGGCGACGTGCGTGCCGTGTCCGTTGCAGTCGTTACCCGCTTGTCCGTCGCCGATGGAATCGAAAACTTTGTTAGCACGACCGCCGAACTGCGTATGGGTCGTGCGGATACCGGTGTCAATGATGTAGGCGTGGACGCCCGCGCCGGTCGGCGTATAGATATAGGTTCCGTTGAGCGGGCGGTCGCGCTGGTCAATGCGGTCGAGACCCCACGGCGCGCTCGTCTGCGTCGTCGAAGCCGAGACGATGCCGTCCTCTTCGACGTAGGCCACGCGCGGGTCTTCGCTGAGCAACAGCGCCGCCTCTTCCGATAGGCGAACCGTGAAACCGAGAATCGAATGTTTGAATAATTTATCTACCTTGCCGCCGTGTGCCGAAGCTAAATCGGCGGCGACGTTGGGAACAAACGAGCCTTCGCCGCGCGGCTCACCGGCCCAGTCGTTGAGGACGACGATATACTGGTTGGGGACAGCTTTTTCTTTCTTTCTAAACTTGTTCGCGCTCTTGCCCTGACCGCTGACCTGTGTGGAAAGGAAAGCGACAGCGCAGAGAGTTATTGCCGCCAGAAGGACGAGAAATTTCTTCATTCAGAGAGCCTCCAGAGAGATGGGTGAGATTGGTGGGAATGGCAAGCAGAGGGGGGCGCGCCCGCACGAGCGACCTCCGTTGCGTGAGAGATAAGAGCGGCTTGACAGGAAAGCTCAAGATGCTTTTCCTTCGCAGGATAAAAAGCGGCAAGCAGATAGAGGCACAAACGCTTGAGGAACGTCTGTTCCCATAACTTGCCGACCCGAAAAACTTATGTACACACGAGCGAGGGCAAGAGACGATCTTTTAGGAATGAACCGACACCGACATGGGGGAAGCGCACTATAGCACGTTTGCGCCGGACTGCAAACTCAGATGGGGATGTGCGCGAATTTAATTTCGATGGGGTAGGGACGGAAGGAACGAACGACCGTTTTGCCGACGGAAAGAAGCTTTAACTCCTGAGGCTTTCACTCAGAAACGCAGCGAGTGATTCCGTTCGTCGCGTCATCTTTATCTTTTTTAGCGCACGCCGCTAGACATTGCAGAACGAGCGATAGATGAAGAACTTCGTGAAGAGATGAAGAACTTCGTGAGGTTAACTCACGGCTCTATGTTTTTTCGTCCCTATCGTTATCAGCTTGCGGGGCGTGAGTTGGAGAATCTATCGCACGCCTGCGGTCGAAGATGTGGCGGAGCATCTGCGGCGAGACGAGCATCGTTTGCAGGAGCGAACCCGTGGCGAAGCGGCGCGCGAGGCCGCGAAAGAGTGCGACGGCGCGCGGCGTGTAGTTGAACCACCAGACATCGTGCACGCGCGCGAGGCGGTTGACGTGGATATGATAGGGCGCGACCATCTCAAGCAGTCCGAGCCGCCCGTGTGTTCTCCCCAACCCGCTCTGCTTGACGCCGCCCCACGGCGTCTGCGCGATGCCGTGCGTGTAGAGCACTTCGTTGATCATCACCGTGCCCGCTTCGATTGCCTCCGCGACCCGACGCCCGCGCCGCAGGTCGCGCGTCCAGACGCTCGCCGTCAGACCGAACTCGCTATCGTTCGCCAGCGCGATGGCCTCCGCCTCGCTTTTGAACGTCATCAACGGCAGCACCGGCCCGAACGTCTCCTCGCGCATCACCGTCATCTCGTGCGTCACGCCTGAGAGCACCGTCGGCTCGTGAAACGTCCCGCGCTCAAGGTCGCCCCCGGCACGGCTCCCGCCCGTGAGCACGCGCGCGCCGTGCGCGACCGCGTCGCCGATGTGTTCGACGACCGTTTGCAGTTGCCGCTCGCTCGACATCGCGCCGATGTCCGTTCCCTCGCGCGTCCCCGCGTCCTGTTTGAGCGTGCGCGTCAACTCGACGACGCGCTCTGCGAATCTTCGCGCCACCGATTCGTGCACGTAGCAACGCTCGACCGACGCGCACGCCTGCCCCGAGTTGGCGAACGCGCCCCAGACGGTGGCGCGCGCCGCCGCTTCGATGTCGGCGTCTTCAAAAACAATCAAGGGGTCTTTGCCGCCGAGTTCGAGCACGACCGGCGTCAGCGTCGCCGCCGCCGCCTGCGCGACGCGCTTGCCCGTCGCCACGCTTCCCGTGAACATGATCTTGTCAACGCCCGCTTGCACCAAAGCCGCGCCCGTCGAACCGTCGCCCGTCACAATCTCCAAGACACCGTCAGCGAGCCCCGCGCGACGGAAGACCTCTCCGATTTTCAACGCGACGAGCGGCGTCAACTCGCTCGGCTTCAAGACGACGGCGTTGCCCGCCATCAAAGCCATCACCACCTCGCCGAGCGGAATCGCCCAAGGGAAATTCCAAGGCGAGATGATGCCGACGACTCCCAGAGGGCGATACGTGATGCGCGACGTGCGACCCAACAGACGGTAGAGCCCGATGTCAATCCGCTCGTCTTTTAACAGTCGGGCCGTGCGCCGCGCGAAGAACTGCATCAGGTCGAGCGTCGGCGTCAACTCCATCGAGATGGCCTCCGCCACGGGCTTCCCCGACTCGCGCGAAATCAAACGCGCCAACCCGTCAATCTCCGCCAGCACGATCTCCCGCGCACGCATCACCACCCGCCCGCGCTCCCGGAAACTCAATGCACGCCAAGCACCCTGCGCCGCCCGCGCACGCGCGACCGCACGCCGCACGTCCTCCGCCGACGCTAGCGCCGCGCGCCCCACCTCTTCGCCCGTCGCCGGGTCGCGCGACACGATCTCTCTCGCTGGCGTCGCACTCACGTTCGTCGCTGTCGTCGTCGCGGCGTCTGGTTCTCTCGCGGAAATTTTTGTCGCCATAATCCGTCTTTCGCCTCGCGCGGATTATCCTCCGAAAAGGTTTCGGGGGGAAGCGGCGAATTGAATGCGATTTTCCCAACGCGGCGTCCGTCGGTTACAATGAAGGCGCACCGAAACATCAGCAGCAGACGCCAACGTGAGGAGAGAGAAGGAATGCTACGAACGCAACTCGCGGGGTTTATCGAACGCATGGACGAGAACTCCGTCGCCATCCTGCCGAGCGCGCGCGAGACGACGCGCTCGAACGACACGCAGTTTCGCTACCGTCAGGACTCCGACTTTTATTACCTGACCGGCTTCAACGAACCGGAAGCCATCGCCGTCATCACGCCCGCGAACAAGGAGCAACGCTACACGCTCTTTGTGCGGCCGCGCGACCCGGAGCGCGAAATCTGGGACGGCTATCGTGCGGGCGTCGAGGGCGCGCGCACCGAGCACGGCGCGGACGCGGCCTTCGACATCGCGGAGTTTCCCGAAAAACTCGGCGAACTCCTCAACAACACGCGCAGTCTCTATTATCGCATCGGCGTTGATGCGGAACTCGACGACACCGTCGTCCGCCAGATGCGACGCATGCGCGCCGGTGTCCGTCGCGGCATGACCGCCCCGCAGTCCATCATTGACCCCGCGACGATTCTCCACGAGATGCGTCTCATCAAGGCCGAAGACGAAATCGCCATCATGCAGCGTTCCGCCGAGATCGCCGCCGAAGCACACCGCGAGGCGATGAAGGCGACCAAGCCCGGAATGAACGAGTATGAGATTGAAGCCCTCATCGAGTACATCTTCCGGCGCAACGGCGCGCTCGCTCCCGCCTACACCTCGATTGTCGGCGCGGGCGCAAACGCGACGATTCTTCACTACGTCAACAACGACGCGATGATGCACGACGGCGACCTGCTGCTCGTTGATGCGGGCGCGGAATTTAAAGGTTACGCCTCCGACATCACGCGCACCTTCCCCGTCAACGGGCGCTACACGCCCGCGCAGGCGGACATCTACAACCTCGTCCTCGACGCGCAGATGCAATGCATCGAGATGATCAAACCCGGCGTGACGATGGAAGAGATGCACCAGCGTTCGGTCGAGGTTCTGACCGGGGGCATGGTGCGTCTGGGGTTGCTCGAAGGCGAGCCCGCGAAGTTGATTGAGGAGGAGAAGTATAAAAAGTTCTACATGCATCGTCTCGGCCATTATCTCGGCATGGACGTGCACGACGTTGGACGCTACATCATTGACGGCGAGTATCGCCCCATTCAGGCCGGAATGGTGATGACGGTCGAGCCGGGCCTCTACGTCGCGCAGGATGCGACGGATATTCCCGACCAGTATCGCGGCATCGGCGTCCGCATCGAAGACGACGTGCTCGTCACAGACGACGGCTACCGCGTCCTGACGCACGAAGCGCCGAAGCAGATTGAGGAGATTGAGCAGTTGATGGCCGCCGGATAATCCGCAGACGAAGCACGGCAAACGATAAACGATAACGGCGCGCAAACTCCCATCGAGAGTTTGCGCGCCGTTTTCTTCGTTCGATAGCCGTCTTAGTTATTCGACAGTTAACTTTTGAAATTAACCTGCGAAGCCTTCCGATAGCTCCGCGACGATTTCGCGTGCGGCCTCGCGCGCGCGGTCTATCTCGTCGGGCCGGAAGGAGACCGCGCCGACGACGGCGTGTCCGCCGCCGCCGTAGCGTTCGCAGATGGCGGCGATGTTGTGACGGCGCGGGCGCGGGCTGAAGGGGTTGGAGCCGACGGAGATTTTGGTTCGATGCGTGCCGCGCGTGACGGCGACCGAGTAGGTCGTCTCGGGGTGCACGTAGTAGGGGATGAACTTGTTGAAGCCTTCCAAGCCCTCGTCTATCAAATCGAAATTGACGACGCCGCGCCCGTAGGCGGCCTTGCGGCGGACGATTTCCAGCGTCCGGCGATGGAGCGTGAGGATGGGTTGAAAGCGTCGCTGCACTTCGGCGTCTGACGCCACCTCGTCGAGCGTGCGCGCGCTCAATTCACGGATAATCCATTCGATAAAATCGTCGTCGGGGACGTTCTCGATGACCTGCATCAGTTGCAGCGCGGGTTCGCGGAGTTCGACGGGCTGCGCGGGCGAAGTGTAGAGCGCGCCGTCAATGATGTGCGCCCAATGGACGAGCGGCGCAAGGCGCGCGTCCGCGTAGTCGAACTGCTCAAGGGCGACGCGCGCGATAAACTCCGTGCAGGATTTGCTGTCGGCGTCCCAGAACTTTTTGCCCGACGTGTCGGCGTGAAAATGCGCTTCGTCCTCCGCCGAGAGAAAGGCCGAGAGATGATGGTCGAACCACCACGTCACCTTTGGCGAAGGTGAGTACTTAAAGTCGACGATGGCATTTTCGTCACCGGTAAACTCGTTCCCGTCAAAGAGTGCTCCGGCGCGATGGACAAGGCCGTGATAGTCGTAGCTGGTGGCCGTGCCGATGCACTCGCGATGGAAACGCGTGAAAAGAGACGCCGAGCAGGCGCCATCAAAACACCGGTCATGATAGAAAACGCGAAAATTCAAGCTCGACGGACCTCGATTGCTGCA
>DATLMV010000096.1:0-9036 GCA_035537095.1 Pyrinomonadaceae bacterium | reverse complement strand
CCTGAGAAAGCACGGCGAGCCGGTCGGCGGTAAAGTGCCGAACAAGATACGCGACCTGTTCAAGCGTTTGGAGATGGCGTTGCGCAAGCACGGGCCGCGTCTGGAAACTATCCGTCGCACCACGCCCTCGGAGGAATCGTCCAACGTCCGCGCCGTCTACGAGTTCACGCGCCGCGCGCGCTCCGAAGCCCTCAACTCTTTCTACGGCGACACCGTGCTGCACGAAGGCACGAGCCAGAAAGAGAAGGCCGCCGACGCCGAAGGCAGCAAAGGCAGTTCAACGCCGCCGCCGTCTCCCCAATAAAACGCGACGAAGATCGTCCGCACAGTTTGTTTGCATTGTTAGAAGCTGTTTGGGAAAAGGTTTTTGTCCCGTAGGGACTATTGACAGTAGCCCGGCGATTCATCGCCGGGAATCGAGCAATCATGTTACCAGTCCCGTAGGGACGGCTGAATGCTTCCCTCAATCGTCCCTACGGGACTCAAAGAAAACTCTCCAATGGTTCCCGGCGATAAATCGCCGGGCTATTTTCAGAAGTCCCTGTCGGGACTTTCAAAACAGTTTTTGAGATAACGCTCTCAAATTTAATCAACGATACGAAGCCAGCCATGAACACACACACGCACCGCCGTCGCATCCGTCGCGCAACGCCGTTCGTTTCCCTGCTCCTGCTTGTCGTGCTGCACGCGTCGCCCGCTATCTGTGCTGCGACGCAACGCGCGCACCGCGAGCATCTGACGCCGGAGGAGGTGGAACTCGTGCGCGACAATCAGGAGTTGGACAAGCGCATGGGGATTTTCGTCAAGGCCATCGAGCGGAGGCTTGCGGCAATCTCGAACCCGCAGTTGGTCGAGGCCAAGCCGAAGGACGCGGAGAAGTGGGGCGTACTCCCGCAAAGCACGCGCGCGCAGTTTCTCGCAGACATCTCGGGCATCCTCAGCGAAGCCACCACCAACGTCGAGGACGCTTCCCTGCACGACGAAAAAAGCCCGCTCATCCCCAAAGCCGTCCGCATCCTCGCCGCCGCCTGCAACCGCTTCCTCCCCCAACTCACGCCCCTGCGCGAAACCGCCACCACCGACGCCGAACGCGAATCAATCGAGAAGACCATCGAGAACGCACAAGAGATCATCGAAGCCACCGGCAAGCTCGCGCCCGAAACCAAACCCGAAGAGAAGAAGTCAAAAAGTAAATCGTGAATCGTAAATCGTGAATAGATAAGAGCATTCAGCACGTAATCTATTCACGATTGATGGTTCACCAGTTAAAAGTGAAAAGGCACAAATGAAAGGGCCGGAAGCCTTAATCATTTGTGCCTTTTCACTCGTAAATGATAAATCGTAAATAGATAACTGAATTAATCACATTATCTATTTACGATTTACCATTTACGATTTACTTCTTTATCACGATTCACGATTTACTTCTTTTACTCTCTCGCTCTGCGGAGTTCGCGGGCGGCGCGGAGGATGGCTTCGGCGATGCGTGTGGAGGCTTCGCGGGCGTCCGGGGCGTTGCGTTCTTCGATGGCCTGACGCAGGTCGGGGAGGGGCTGCGCGGCGTAGCCGGTGTAGAGGCCGGGAGCGTAGATTTGATGTTTGTACCACGTGCGCTTGCGGAGGCCGCGTTCGTCCGTGAGGTGGCGTTCGGCGGCGAGCAGGGCGTCGTTGATGCGTCGCAGGCGGGCGAGGGCGCGCTCGTTGGAATTGTCGGCGCGGATGCGGGTGCGCGCATACTCTTCGAGCAGGTCGCGGCGTCGCTCTTGGAGGCGCGCGGCGGCGTCGGAGAGTTCCTGCGCGGCGTCCAAGAGGGCGCGGGAGTCGAAGGCGTTGGGCAAGCGTCGGCGCGTGGCGGTCGCCTGCGTCTCCTCGACGAAACGACGTATCTCCGCGCCGTAGTCCGCGTAGTCGAACGGCAGGGCGCGCGCCTCCGTGAGACGCAGGGCGACCGTGCCCCAGAGTTGCGCGGCGGCGACGTGATAACCGAAGGTCGGGTCGCCATGGCGCGCCATCCAGTTGAACGAATCGTACGCGGAATGATAGACGCCGTAGTCGCCGCCGAAACCCATGTCGAGCGACGAGACGCCGAGATGTTGGAGGAACGGCGTGTAGTCCGAGCCCGAACCGAGCGCGCCGATGGAGGCTTCGGTCGCAGCGTCGTCGGCGTCGTTGTCGTCGCGCGACTCGCGCGCGCGGTCTTGCCAGGCGTCATAGACGGACTTGCCGGTCTTCGGGTCGTGCACGTCGCGCGTCGCGGCGCGCAGGAGTTTCCAGAGCGTCGGGACGGAGGCCGCGTTGAAGTTTGCGCCGGAGACTGCCGAATCCATGTTGAGATAGGCGACCGCCTTTTCGCGCAACTCCTGCGCGTGTTCTTCGGCCCACTCGGTCGAACCGATCAGGCCATACTCTTCGGCGTCCCAACTGCACAGCACAATCGTGCGTCGCGGTCGCCAGCCCTGCCGCGCCAGTTCGCCGAAACCGCGCGCGACTTCGAGCATCGCGGTCGTGCCGCTGTTGGGGTCAACCGCGCCGAAGACCCATGCGTCGCGGTGATTGCCGAGAATCACCCAGCGGTCTGGCTCGCTCGCGCCGTCCATCCGCGCTTCGACGTTCCAGATGGTGCGCGTCGCGTAGTCCATGTCGGTCTTGAGACGCACGCGCACGTCCGGCGTTCCGCCGACGTGATACGGGAACGGCAGGCCGCCCTGAAAGCCGCGCGGGCGCAAAGGGCCGCGCAGGGGTTCGAGCAGACGGCGCGCGTCGCCGTAGGACATCGGCTGCACGGGGATGCGCGGCATGTTGGTCGCTTGCGCGATGGGCAGTCGCGGCGTCCCGGCAATCGAGGGCGTGCCCGGCGTGAGCGGGTCGCCGGGATATTGAAAGAGATACTGGACGGAGCCGCGCTGCGCGGAACCTGCGGGCCGCCAAGGGCCTTTGGGATAAACTTCGCCCTGCATGTAGCCGTCGTCCGCCGGGTCGGAATAGATGATCAGACCAATCGCGCCGTTCTCCTCCGCGACCTTCGCCTTGACGCCGCGAAACGATTGACCGTAGCGCGCAATCGCAATCTTGCCGCGCACGCCGACGCCCAACTTCTTCAACGCTTCATAATCGCGCGGCAGACCGTAGTTGACGTAGACGAGCGGCGCGCTCACGTCGCCCGATGCGCTGTAGCCGTTAAAGAGCGGGATGATTTTCCGGTGCGACGAGGAAGCGTCTTGCGCGATGACGGGCTCTGCGAGCGGCAGACGCTCACGACGCGGCGCGAGCAGTTCGACGATGCTCGGTTGTCGCGGATATGGCAGCAGCACTTGATACTCACGAAGCTCTGCGCGCCAGCCGTAGCGGCGCATCTGGTCGCGGACGTAGATGGCCGTCCGGTAGTCTTCCTGCGTGCCCGCGACGTGCGGCTCCATTGTCAGACGCCGCAGGTGCTCGCGCGCCGAAGCCGGAGCGGGAACCAGACGAAACTGTTCTTCCAGACGACGCTGCGCGTTCGACTCGTCGCCCGTAAAGCCTTCGAGCACGCCGGACGAAGCCGTGCGCACGGTCTGCGTCCGGGCGAAGTTTGCGCCCAACGTCACGGCGGAGAACAGGCAGAGCGCAGCCAGCGCGGCGCGTGAGATTTTCTTCATCGAGTTTTGACTCCATCAGAGCGAGACGCGGGCGGAAGCGGCGAAGATTCAATGATCAACGACGGACAGATGTCATCTTCGTCTCGCCGCATGAACGTGTCGCTCGCGCGTCTCCGGTTGGACTGAACTACCGTGCGCTTTTTAGCGTAGAATGGAAGTGTACGCGAAAACGGTTCGAGACTGTAGGTTAGGAAAGGAAGTTTCAAAAGGCAATTATGGATAACAGATTCTATCCGGGCGTCGAGGCCGATGTGCCGCAGTTGTTGTCGGAGTTGCAGCGACTCTTCGCGGGCGACGAAGCCTACGAAGTGCAGACGATGCAAGTCTCCGCGACCGCCGTCTTGCAGGCGCGCAAGACCGGCACGCTGCGCGATTTGACGGGACTCTCCACCGCGCTGACGATCAAGGTCACGCCGGAGCACGGCGGCACGCGCGTCGAAATCGGGATGCAGAAGTGGCTCGACAAAGCGGCGGTCGCCGCCGTCGCCATGTTTCTCTCGATGGGCCTCCTGATCGCCCTGCCCGCGCTCGGCGCATACTGGCAATATAAACTCACCGAAGACGCTTGGAAGATTATCGAGACGCACATCGCGCGCAAGGCCGGAGGCTACGTGCCGCCGCTGCCCGGTCGCTGCGGGACGTGCGGCTCGGTCGTCACTTCCAACTCCGCATACTGCTCGACCTGCGGCGCGGACATGCGCGTCGGGCGTTCCTGCGAATCCTGCGGCGCGATGCAGAAGGACGCCTCCGCACGCTTCTGTAATCGCTGCGGCAAACCAATCGCCGGTTAACAAAACATCAGCCGGAAGTCAGAATGAGCTGGACGGAAGTTGTATTCAAATACGACTTCCGTCCGCCTGACTTCCGGCTTTTAGCTTTTACTTTCGTCGCCGCATCGCTGCGTCTCACTCGCGCGCCGCGTCTCTTGTCTGTCTAACGTCCTCTGCTGTTTCGCAAACGCGCTTCGCGCCGGTCATAGAGTTTTTGCAGCCAGTCGGGATACGACGGGTGCTGCGGGTTCTTCTCCGAGCCTTTCGTGACGGCCCAACGGTGCAGCCATGAGAGTCCGCGACGGCCCGCGTACGTGTCGGGCAGACGATAGGCTTGATCTTTCAGAGCCTCTTCGAGCGTGACGAAACGATAGCCCCTGCGCTTCATCATCGCGGCCAGTTGGTCGAAGGTATCGGCGTTGAGTTCGTTGGCGTGGAGCAGGAGCACCTGCGGGATTTCGTAGCCAAGCGTCTCCCTTGAATACTTTTCGTAAAACTCGAACATGACCTCCATGTAAGGGATGTAAGCTTCGGCGACGCGCCGCATCGTCTGCGCGTCGCCGCTCTCTTTGGCCTCCTGATAGACGGCGGCATAGACGTATTCGTCGTTGTCTATCGTGACGGGCGCGACCCGGTAGCCGCGCGCGGCGATAAACTTCTCGAAGGCCCGCTTCGTCTCCGGCGTCGCTCCGGCGTGCAGGAACGGATGGCGGAAATAACGGAGCTTCAACTTCTTCCGCTCCATCAGAGAGCGCGTGTGCTTCTCGCCGTCAACGACGTTGGCTTGATAAGCGTCGAGCGGCGTCGTGTTCAAGTCCGGGTGCGAGTATGTGTGATTGCCGAGTTCGAGTCCGGCGTCGAGCCACATCTTGAGCGTGGCGACGAGCGCGTCGTCGGCCTTCCCGTTGCGCCAGAGCTTGCCTTCGTTGACGAAGCCGACGGCGGGGACTCTGTTCGACGTGACGCGACCGAGCAGCGTCCGCGTCATCTCCCGAACGGCGCGCGGGTCGGCGGAAGGAGAGGTGGCGGGCAGGTCGTCGAAGGTGACGGCGACGGAGCGTTGCGCCGCGACAGGCTTAGTCTCCCGCGACTGTGCGAACGTCGCCGCGCCCGACGACGACAGCAGCAGCAGACAGAACACGACGGCGACAGTCTCCCGGCCTCTCAAGTGGTGCATCTTTCCTTCCTTTCGTCGAGTGATAAAACAATTTCACGCGCGGGCGCGCTTTGAGTTCCGCGTTCATCCCTTAGCGTGTAGATTTTTCGTGAGCGCGACAAAGCGTTCCTCGAAGCCGTAGTCGAGATACAGTTTTCGCGCGACCTCGTTTTTGGCGAGCACGCCGATGCGCAGGATAGTCGCGCCCTGCCCGACGGCGTAATCCTCCGCCGCGCGCAGCAACGCGCGCCCGATCCCGCGCCCCCTGTAGCCGGGCATCACGGCCAGATCGGAGACGTACGCGAACTCATAACTTTCCTCTTCTATCGCCGTCGCTTTGACCTTCGCCCAGACGGAGATGAAGCCGACCACCTGCCCGTCCAACTCCGCGACGAACACCTTCCCGTCAGTCTCCGCGCAACGCTCGAAGATGTATGCGACGTATCTCGGAGCGAGCGCGCGACCGTCGAGTTGATGAGGGTCTATGCGGCGTTGGAAGTCCTGCAACTCGACGTTGCACTCCTCAAGCTGCGCGGCATCCTCCGGCCTGTACTCTCGAATCATTGTGCCCTCACGTATTCAAGTCTGGACTGGGAAAAGGGGGAAAGGTTGAAACGCGAAAGGGTCAAAGCCCGACTGCTTTCTTACCTTCTTGCCCTGTTAACCTTTCCCCCTTTAACCGTTTCCCCTTTTCCCTGATTCTAATCATGTCGCAGAGCGCGCACGGGGTCTATGCGCGCGGCGCGGGCCGCCGGGTAGAGCGCGGCGAGGATGCCGACGGCCATGGCGAACAGAATCGCGCCGAGCCAGAGATAGGGCGGCAGCGAGAAGAAGTCAATGAAGGATGCGTTCTTCGGCTTGAGCACAAACTCGTAGATGAGACGGTTCGCCAGTTTGTCGAAGCCCCACGCGACGAGCGCGCCGAGGATGCCGCCCGCCAGCCCGATAACCGCCGCCTCGACGAAGAAGATCAACTTTATCTCGCGGTCTTCCGCGCCGATGGCCTTCATGATGCCGATCTCGCGCGTGCGTTCGAGGATGGACATGATCATCGTGTTGGCGATGCCGAACGAGGCGACGAGCAGCGAGATGCTGCCCAAGAGTCCGAGCGCGGCGTTGACGATGAGGAAGAAGGTGCGTATCTCGTCGAGTTGGGAGAAGATGCTGAAGGAACTGAAACCCATCTCGTCCAGACGCTTCGTCACGTCTTTGACGAGCACGGGATTCTCCACCCGCACCGTCGCCGATTGATAACCCTTGCTCTCCTCCGCGCCGATGACGCCGCTCTGCCGCGCCAGCGTCTCCGCGACGCGTTCCAGAGTTCCCTGCTGCGTGCCCGCCAACTCGCGCGCAAACCGGAGCGGCACGTAGATACCCGCCACCGGCATCAACCCTCGAAAACGCGTCCGGCGCGACCCTTCAGACCCCTCCAACTCGTCCTTCAACACGCCGACGATGCGAAACCTCTGCGCCACCAATCCGCCGCCCGCGTCCGGCGCGTCGTCGCCTTCCCCGCCCTCAAGAGGCAGACCGAAAAAGCTCAAAGGCCCTTCGTCCGTCGCCGCTTCCTCGCCTCCGCCCGTCGCTGCCGCTTCTGATGATTTGCTCTCTTTGCTCGTTCCGGCTTGGTTCTCTTTTCCCGTCGCTTTGTCGCCGCCACTTTGCGCCGCACTCCTGCCACTCTCCGGCGGCGCGAGCAGTTCGATGGTCTTGCCGACGGCGTCCTGCGCATTCTTGAAACCGAAGGCGTCGAGGAACAGGGCATCAACCAGAGCCTCCTCCGCATCGGGCGCGCTCAACATCCCTCCGGCGGCGAAACTCTTGAAACGCGTCGCGGAGTTCGGCACGAGCGCGCCGCCGACGAGTTGCTGCCGGAGATTCCCGTCAACGCGCACGTAAGACGTGAAGATGACGTTCGGCTCGACGTAGTTGACGCCCGCGATTCTTGAAATCTCCTCAATCGCCGCGTCGTCCAACGCGCGTTTTGAAGAATGCACGACGCGCCCGTCCGCGCCCACCCTTCTATTATCCGGCCCGCCGCCGTCAGATTTTTGACCGCCCTCCCGGTCGCCTTCAGCCGCGCCGTTATCGTCACTTTCGGGCGACGCGCTCGCCGACGCATCGCCGCGCGCACGCTTTTCGATCTGCGCCATCAAGAGACTTTCGATGTCGCGCCCGTGGACGGTTATCTCGTTGAAGAGGTCGAGGTCTGCGAAGCGTTCGACGGTGTTGCGCTGCAAACCCAGACCGAACGAAACCATCGTTACAATCACCGCCACCCCGACGATCACGCCCATCGTCGTCAGCCCCGCGCGCAACTTCGACTCACGCAGATTGCGCCACGCCAGACGGAGAATATCTAGAAAATTCATTCAGTAAGTCCAAAGTCCGAAAGTCCAACGTCCAAAGTCAAAGCCCGCCGTCCGTAGTCAATGGCTGTTTTTGAGTCTCAAAGTCGCTGTCGGTTTTGAGTCTCAAAATTAACACGCCATATCGAATCCTGTTAACAGATTCTACACTCAATTTCTGACTTTGGACTTGCGACGTTGGACGTTGGACTTGCGACTTTGGACTTCCGTTCAATTCCGCATGGCCCGACGGATTTGCAGCCGCTTGAGCGTTTCGCGCATCTGTTCGGCGTCGCCCGCGCGGGGCGAGCGTTCGAGATAGATTTGGAGGTCGGCGATGGCTTCGTCGAGGCGGTCGAGTTGCGCGAGCAGCATGGCGCGGTCGCGCAGTTCGTCGGCGGCGCGCGGGGCGATGATGAGAATGCGTTCGACGGTCGAGAGCGCGTTGCGGTAGAGATGCGTCTGCGTGTAGATGGCCTTGAGGTTGCGCAGGAGGCGGACGAGAATTTGTCGCGGCGCGAGCGCGCGCAGGTGTTCGTCCGCGAGCGGAACCTGACCGCCGTAAATCTGGTCGAGACGCTGCTGGCAGTCGTCTTCGTCCAGCGGCGTCCCGGCAAACGGGTCAACCAGCGTCGCGCGCCCGGCCTCCGCGCTTTGTCGCACGCGGACGATAAAATGGCCGGGCATCCCCACGCCCTCGACGTGCAGACCGGCCCGCCGCCCGAGTTCCATATAGACCAGCGAGAGCGTGATCGGTATCCCCGTGCGTCGCTCAAGCACTTGATTGAGCAGGCTGTTGCGCACGTCGTAATACTCGCTCCGGTTGCCCTCGAAGCCCAACTCCCCGAAGACGTAATCGTTCAACGCCGCGACCGGCTCGTCTCGCCGCGCGGCGACACGCTCACGCGCTTCCAAGCCCAACTCATACAACACCGCACGCCAACGCGACACGTCGCAACGCGGCTCCTCCTCGGCGGCGACGAGCAGCGCAGCGTGCGCCAGATCAATCGCCGCCTCCGGCTGCCGCACCATCCAAGCAAAATGCTCCCGCGTCTTTCGCGCCGCGATTTTGTCCGAAGGAGTCATAAGAAAGAGGGATGAAGGATGAGGGATGAGGGATGAAAGGA
>DATLMV010000095.1:0-9472 GCA_035537095.1 Pyrinomonadaceae bacterium | reverse complement strand
CCAGCGTTTGAATCGTCAGCAGTCGCGGCACTTCAAAGGCGGCGGCGATGGCGAAGCCCGCGCCGAGCCCGAGCATCAGCCCGAGCGCCATCAGGAGCATGCGGTTCGGGGCGACCGGCTTTTCCGGCAAACTCGCGGGGTCAATGACGGCGATTGATTCGCCCTGCGCGTTCAAGGCGACGCTGGCGGCGATGTCGGCCTTGCCCGCCTGATTGAGCAGGTCGTCATAGACCGATTTCTTCGATTGATATTCGCGGTCGAGCGCGCTCAAGCCGACCTCTGCGCTCGGCACTTCGTTGATGCGCTGTTCGAGACTGGCAATCTGCGCTTCGGTGGCGGCGAGTTGTTTCTGCTGTCGTTTGATCTCGGCTTCGATGCTCGCCATCGTGCTCTTGTAGGTGGTGAAGCGGAGGTCAACGCTGTTCTCCAGCATCTTGCGCCGCTCCTCGATGCGGCGTTTCCCGTCCTCGACGAGTTCGTCCATCTGCCGCTCGATGGTTCCGATCTCGGCCTGTTTCTGAATCACGTCCGGGTGCTTGGCCTTGTACTGGCTGAGCAGTTTCTGCAACTGCGATTCGAGTTCGGCCTTGTGCGACGCGAAGGCCGCGTAGGCGGGCGACTGCTTGGGGTCGCCGACGATGGGCTCGACATCCATGATCTGCTGCTTGCGCTGCTTATCGGTGTCGCTCAGCAGGTTGCTCTGCGCCGTGAACTGGTCGCGCAGGCGTCCGATCTCCGTGACGTAGGTCTTCTGCTGTTCGTAGAGTCCGGAGAGGCGTTCGACGAGCGCGGCGGAGGCCGACGGCAGGTTGTTCTTGTTGGAGATCATGAACGAGAGACGCTGCTTGTCTATCGCGTCGAGTTCTTCTTTGGCCTGCCGGAGCTTCACGTCGAAAAACTCTTTGGTCTGCGTGGACTCTTCGGTCGCGGCCTTCGTCTGCGCGTTGACGTACTTGGTGGCGAGTTCGGCGGCGACGGCCTGCGCCGTCTTCGGTTCGGGGCCGCGAAAATAGATGTTGAAGCCGTTGGTGATGTCGTTGCGGCTGGTGTTGATCTTGACGCTGATGTCGCGCCCGCGCATCCGCTCGACGAGCGAATCCATCGGCTCGCCGCGCCTGCGCTCGGTCGCGTAGAGGTTGTATTTCTCGATGAGCGGTTCGAGCGACGAGCGGCTGACGACGACCTGACCGATGTTGTTGATGCGGATGGTCAGGTCGCTGTCGGAGAGACGCGGGACGACCGAAGTGGAGATGGTGGCGGGACGCACCGTCAAAAGCGTCGCCGACTCGTAGATATTCGGCAGACGCCACACCACCCACGCGACCGCAAACGCCACCGCAATCGTCGGCAGCACGATCAGCCATTTCCGCTTCCAAAGTATCCGCGCATACTCGCCCGGCGTGCGCTGGCGAAATTCGACACTCATAAATAGAACTCCGTTTCATTAAGGGATGAGGGCCGCAGGGTGAGGGATGAATAAGAAACTGCTCAACCAAGTTGAGTAGTATTCTTTATTCTTCATTCATCCCTCATCCCTCATCCTTCATCCCTTTAAAGGCTTGCGAGGGCTTTGCGTAGCTCGTCGCCCTGTGCGAAAGGTCGTCCCTGATTGGCTTCCTTCTGCGCGAGATTCTGTGCGGTTTGCAGTTCGCGGCGCGCGTCGGCTTTGCGGCCTGCGCCCGTCAGCGCGAGACCGAGATGGAAACGATAGAGGGCGTTGTCGCCGCCCTTCGCGGTGGCTAAGCGGACGGCCTTCTGCAACTGCTCGACCGCCGACGGGTAGAGTCCCTTCTTGTAGAGCACCCAGCCGAGCGTGTCGGCATAGCCGGGCTCGTCCGGATACTTGCGGACGATGGACTGCGCGATCTGCACGGCCTCGTCGAGATTGCCGCGCCCCTGATCGGCGGCGAGCATGGCGAGGTTGTTGGCGGCGAAGGTGGTCTCGGGGTCAATGCGCAGCGCGCGCCGGTAGTAGTCTTCCGCCGCCTCGTAGTTGTTGCGGCTGTATTCGACCATGCCCATCAGAGTATAAGCCCCGACGTTATCGGGCTGTCGCTCGGTAATCTGGCGATACTCGGCGATGGCGCGTTCGGGCTGCTTGAGATTGAAGTAGAGCGCGGCGAGGGCTTGATAGGCGGCGATGTAGTTGGGGTCGAGTTCGAGCGCGCGGCGCAGAGAGGCTTCGGCACGTCCCGCCTCCTCCTGCACCTGTTCGGCGGTCTTGGAGGCTCCCGTCTCCGACGTTCCGTAAGCCTGCGCTTTGAGAAAATGGAGCGACGCGTTCTGCGGCTGCGCGGCGATGGCCTCGTCAATGCGCGCGTGCGCGTCTCCGAGACGACGCAGGCCAGCGTATGTCCTGATGATGCCGGAGAGAGCGTCGTAGCTCGCCTTATCAACCGAGAGTGCGCGCTCGTAGAGTTGCGCGGCCTCGCCCATGTTGTTTTCGGCGACAGCGACGGCGGCCAGATTCGTGTAGGAGGTGGGCGAGTTGGGCATGGCGGCGCGCGCGGCCTCCATGTCGGCGCGTGCGGCGCGGGTGTCCTTGAGTTGCAGGCTGGCCGTGCCGCGCGCGGTCAGCGACTTGGCGCGCAACTCGTCGAGCATCTGCGGCGACATGCGCGAGTTGGGCGTCGCCGTCGTCAGGCGTTCGAGCAGTTCGGTGGCCTGACGCTGCGCGGACTGCGCGTCGCCGGAGGCGAGATTGATCTGCGCCTGCATCAGTTTGGCGGGCAGAAAATCGGGATGAAAACGTTCGAGGTCGGCGGCGAAGGAGCGCGCCTGTTCGACCTGTCCGGCGCGGAAGTTGGCCTCCGCCATGAAGTAGAGGCCCGTGTCGGATTGCGGCTCCTGCTTCAAGACTTCGCGGAGGTCTTCGATGGCCTCTTTGGTCTTGCCGGTTTGCAGTTGGATGCGGCTGCGGAGAAGACGCGCCTGCATGTCGTTGGCGTTCTTCTGGAGAATATCTTCGACCTGCTTTTGCGCGCCCGCGAGGTCGCCGCGTTGCAGCATCAACTCGCCGAGACGATAACGCCCGCGCACGTAGTCAGGCGACTTCGCAACCGTCTCCTGATAAATCTGGAAGGCTTCGTCGTAGCGTCCGACGGTGGCGTAAAAATCGGCGAGGACGGCGCGGCCCTCCGGCTTGTCGCGGTCGAGTTCGGCGAGTGCCTTGTATGCTTCCTCGGCTTTGTCCAGACGCTTGTTGACGAGATAGAAACTGGCGAGCACGACGCGCACGTCGCGGTTCGAGGGGTCAACTTCGACCGCCTTTTGGAACTCGGCCTCGGCCTCGCCGGTGCGGTTCGCCTGCACGAGAAACTTCGCATACTCGACGTGCGCGAGCGAGGCGCGGTCGTTCATCGAGAGCGCGCGTTTGAAGGCTTCCTCAGCTTTGCCCGCGTCGCCCGTCTGCGCGTGGAAACGCGCGAGGCTCAAGTAAGATTCGAGACGCTGCGGGTTGAGACTGATGGCGAGATTGAGTTCTTCGAGCGCGCGCTTGTTGTCGCCGCGCAGGCTCAGGACGTTCGCCAGCAGGATGTGGCCTTCGATGTGGTTCTTGTCTTTCTCTAAAATCTCTCCGGCGAGACGCTCCGCTTCGGTGAGAAACTCCGACTTCTTTCCGGCGTTATAGACGATCAGATAATAGTTGCCGAGTTTGATGCGGGCGTCGAGATTGTTGGGGTCGAGTGCGACGGCGCGCTGCAAGGCGTCGAAGGCTTCGCTGGTGCGCTGTAAGCCTTCGTAGGCTTGGGCGAGTCCCCAGTAGGCTTGCGCCGAGCGGTTGTCAATCTGGATGACGTTGCGAAACTCGATGGAGGCTTCCTGAAACTTCTTCTCTTTGAGGAAGACTTCACCCTGCCGGAGGTGTTCGGCTTTGGTCTGTTCGGGGTTGGAGCAGGCCGCAGAAAAAGCGGCGATGGAGACAACTAGCAGCAGCGCGGCCCACACACTCCGGGCCGGACGCACGGACTTGAACGGATTCATCTATCGGCACTCCCTTTTGCGAGCCGTCCCGATGCTTCTTTCGTCTCCGAACACCCGGAGGCGTTTGGAGACACATGTGGACGGCGTTCTCTTTCTAACTTAACGGTCGCGCTTCGCAAGCTTCCCGACGGTTGGGCATAACCGTCGGGCACGCAACGTACGCGCGCCGCTCTACGGACGGACTGGACGGGCCGCGACTCCGGCGGCGCGAGCGGCAGCCGGAGAAGTTTATCACTTCTTCAGCCGCAACCTGCGCCGGACGCGTCCGGCTCGCACGAAGTTTCGCGGCGGCGAACGAGTGGGGCAAACACGCGGACGCCGTCATGATACATCGTCTTCCAGCCTGCAAATTATCAAACAACCCGACCCGCGACCGAACGCTCAATCCTCTCGCACGGACGCCGGAGGGTCTGTCAGTCTTTCAAAACACCCAATACACGCTTTTTTCCACAGAACAGACGCGCCGGAGCCGAAGCGAACAACAATAAAGCCTCCGATTTTATCCGGCATTTAACATCTGTTCTCTCACATCCGACCCGTTCACTCCGGCACGTAGTCGCGCAGGTGCGGCGCGGCGCGCGAAGCGAAATCCTGTGCGAGCGCGTGCGCGTCGTCGTCCGACTTTCTGACGGGGACGAGCACGCGCACCATCGCGCCGTCGGAACGTCTGCGGCGCACGCTATCCAGAACCGTATAAACCTTATCCCAGTACTCGCTCGCGGTGGCGCGCCCGCGCCCCTGATACCAGTAGACGAGGAACTGCTTCGAGTCGCCGTTCGGGATGATGTAGCGGTTGGCCTCGAAGGGCGCGCCGCCGCCCTCGGGCGTAATCTGCATCGTCGCCGGTTCGCTCAAGACCCAACCGGAACCGGGCAGGCAGTTGAGCGGGCTGTGATAGAGCGCGCCCGCGCGCTGCGTGTCGTAGTAGCCGACGTAGAGCGAGGCGACGCGCCCTTCGTCGTTGGTGAAATCGCGCAGGACGTAATCGTGCGCGCGCAGGATAGCTTCGGTTTCGGCGTTGAAGCGCACGTCCACGCCCACCTGTCGCCAGCCGCCCAGATGCGTCGGGAAATCTTTCAACGCGCGCCGCTCGATGTGCGCTTCGCCCGCGCGCTCCCACGCGTGAATCAACGCGCCGCTCGCAAGGAGCAGCACGACCAGCAACCAGAAACGTACTTGCTTCGATTTCATAAACCTCTATGGAGTCTCCGGCTCGACCGCCGCCGTCAAAGCCTGCGACGCGCTCCCCATCGCTCCGGCCTCCGCCTTCAACTTGTCGGCGCGCGCCGCCTCTTCGAGAGCAGCGTCCGCCTGTTTGTCACGACTGCGCCCGCGCATGCTGCCGCCGCGACCGCCGCGACCGCTCGCGCCCGTGCGGTCGAGCAACCAGCCGACGGCGAACAGCAGCAGGAAGGCGACGATGTAAACCACCCAACCGGAGAACGAATGAAAGAAGCCGTCGGCCACCTGCGTCCCGTAGTAGTGCGCGAGCACGCCCGTCCCGCTGACGCGCGCCGCGTTCGTGATAATCGCAATCGGGATGGCGGCCAGAACGATGATCGCCGCGCGCCAGAATCCCCAACTCCGGAGAGACCAGTTGGAACGCCCGCCGTCGCCCTTCGTCCCGTCGGGACTCGTGAAGTATGCGAAGACGACCGCCAGCGTGACGAGCGTCATCAACGAACGAATGCCGCTGCAAGCTTCGACCACTTCGAGTTTCTTCGTCGTGATCGAATTGAGCGGCATCAACTCGATGACATTACCATCGCGCAGCACCGGAATGTCAAACTGCCGCATCGCCCAGACTGCGCAGCGCGACGCGAAAAGCTGCAAGGGAAACGCTATTTTGTTGAAGATGATGGCCGGAATCGGAATCGCCAGCCAGAGCAGCAAAAGCGGCACGGCGACGAAACGCAGCAGCCGCGCGCCCCAGAAATAGACCGTCACCCCGGCCAAAAGCACGACGAGCGACGTGCGCTGCGTGAAGATTTCCGCGCCCGCCGTCCCCACCCAGAGCATCAGGAGCGCGAGCACAATCATCGCGCCGCCGAGCACAGCAGACGGGCGTTTCGGTTCCGCCGCCAGTCGCCCGCGCTCCGACCAGAAGATGAAAGCGATGATGAAAGGGATCAAGAGGCCGTGCGAATAGTTTTCGTCGTTCCACCAGAAACGGCCCAGACGCTCAAGCACGCTCGCATAGACGAAAGCAATCGCGGCGATGACGACGAGGGGCTTCCAGACGCTGCGCGTGGCTACTGAATCCATTATGTTCGACCGCAAAGAATTATTTACTTTCTCGAAGGAAGGTGGACGGCACGCGTCGAACGTGCGTCGGCGACAGATAGCGCGAACCCTTTGGGGTCGCGCGCACGCCTTGAAAGATTAACGCAAATCATACGGGGCGGGCAATATCGAAATGCACGCGGCGGAAATATTTTCCCGGCGGAAGCGGCGGGGCCGGAAGTTTGCGCCGCAGGCGAGCGCGGAGAAACGCGGATAAATCACCTGAAGAAAAGCCCTCGCGCCTGTTGACTCACTCGATAAAAGCCGACTCGCCTTTCTCTCCTCATTCATCTCGAATCCGCGTTTCTCCGCGTTCGTCTGCGGCTCAGACATCTCTTTTCAGTTCGGGATTTTCTCACCTCCGTTTTACCGCACGGTAATCGTCGCCGTGTTGCTGTGCTGCCCGTCAACGACGATGGTCAGTTCGACGTTGCCCGCGCCCTGCAACTCCTGTATGAGCCGCACGGTGATCTGGTCAACCCCTGCGTACTGGCCCTGCGCGCCCGCGTATTCGACGGGGAGCAGATACGTCCGCCCGTCGCTCAGACGCGCCTGAACCGCGACCGACTCGGCGAGGTTTGCCAAGACCACCCCGTTGCCCTTGCGCACGTCGTTGGCGCTCTCGAAATTCGCGGCGGCGCGAATCCCCGTCGCAAAGAGCATGACGCGCGTCCGCTGGTCGCCGGAGAGCGCGGCGGAAGTGAACATCCCGAAGGCTTTCTTCGTGAAGTCGGCGGCGTTCAAGGCGATGGCCTCGCCCGTGCCGTTGCCCGTAGCGGTGAAGAGGCCGGGCGCAACCGCCGCAACCGTCATCGTGCCGCGCGAGACGTAGCCCTCCTGCGATGTGACGATCACTTCCCGCTCGCCCGCCGCGACCGACGCCGGAACCGCAAAATCAATCCGCGCAGGCGAGACGTAAATCAACGTCGCCGCCACGCCGCCGACGCTGACGCTCGCGCCCGCGAGTTCGAAAGGCAGCACGTTGTCTGTCGAAGACGACGCCGCATTCCTGACGGCGAGCGGGCTCTGGCTGTCGTTGCCGAAGATCGTCCCCATGCTCGACGCCGCGAGCACCGGAGCAAAGCTCGCGCTCGAACGCGCTTCGATTGTCCCGATGTCCGAAGTGCTTCCCGGCACGCCCGCCTGTCCGCCCGTCGTCGTGCCCGCGTTGGCCTGCATCAGTTCATACGCTTGCCCGAGACGCGCGGCGGAGATTTGCAATCGAGCCTGCACGGCAGGAGCCGGCGCGCCCGCCGCCGCGAGGGCCGCCGCGCCGCGCGCAAAATAGAGCGCGCCGAGCAGAGCTTTATCAATCCGTTCAGCCGCAGCGAACGACTCGCGCTCGGCGTCGAAGGCCGCTTGCGCCTGTTCGATGGAGGAGATGAGCGGGAGAATCTGCGCTTCGCTGTTGGCGGTCGTCGAGTTCGCCAGCGCGTTGGCGTTCGCGAGCGCCTGCGAGACGAGCGGCGCGGATGTCGAGACGGGCGGCTGCGTCGCGCCTCCGTTCAAAGTCACGTTGTCAACAATCGCCGTGCACAGCGCGTTGACATCGTGGCTCGTCACGGCCATGCCGACATGAATATTGCTCGACATGTTCACATTGTCCGTGCCGATCAGTTCCCAGTTGACGCCGTCGGGCGACTTGTAGCCGCTGAAGATGTTTCCTCGTCTGACCAACTTCAACCACGTCGGCGCGACTCCGAAGCCGCCGCCGTAAGCCGTATTGCCCGCCGTATTGAGACGACGCAGGAACTCCAACTGTGTCGGCGTCGCGCCGACGATGACGTGGCGCGAGTTGTTGTCGAGCGTCTCTCTCATCATCAACCCGACTTTGGCGTTGACGTTCGTGTTCTGCAACGCGGTGATGCGCGCGATGATTTCGCCGTCGCCGTTCAGCGTTTGATAGACGTAATGAAAGCCGTCGGCATCGCCCCAGATGTCCGCGCCCGCCCCGCGCAGCGTGAACGTCCCGTTGCTCAACGCCGCCTGACCCGCGCGCCCGGCGCTCCCGATGTCTCGATTGAGCCACGGCTGAAGACCGGGCGAAGAGACGGGCGTCGGCGCGGGTGTCGGCGTCGCGGTAGGTGTGGGCGCGGGCGTCGGCGTCGCGTTGGGTGTGGGCGTCGCAGAGGGTGTGGGCGTCGCGTTCGGCGTTGGCGAGGGCGTCGTGCCGGAGAGGGCGGCGTTGAGCGCGTCGAAGTCGCAACCGAGGTCTCTGCCGTCCGTGCCGCGCGCGCGATAGGGACTGTCCGCGCGCAGACGATAATTGCCGCTCAACACGTCAACGAAGCCGACGGCGTCGAGATTCGACGGGTAGAAGTTGTCCGCCGGATAGTTCGCCGCGTTCGCCCCCGCGATGACGTTTCGCTGCATCGTGATGCTCGGGAAGTAAGTGTTCAAGGTCTGGTTGCCGCTGCCCGTGCCGTCGCCGAAGATGCCGTAGAGATTGTGCGCCATCAGGTTGTTGGTGAAGACAACCTCCGTGTGCGGCCCCGCCGTGGCCTGCACATCCGGCCCCGTGTGAATCACGGTGTTATGGTCAGCCGTCACCTGCGTCGCACGCTCGGAGATCATCATGAACTCCCCGCGCCCGTTCCACTTCACGCCGTCCAAATCTTCTATGAAGTTGTTTCTGATGACGATGCGTTTGGTCTGTTGACTGGGATGATAATAGTCCTGCCCTAAAATATTGATCCCACCCGCCACATGTCTGATGAGGTTGTTGACGATCTCCACATCCTCGACCACACACCACGGCGCTCCTCCATCCTGATTCCTCACCGTCAGCAACACCGACTCTCCCATCTGCGCATCCCCCCAGTTGTGCTCCATCACATTCCCTTCCACCACCACTCGCCGCGCGTTCTTCAACTCGAAGATGTTCTTCACCGTCCAGACGCCCCTCCATGATCAGGGCTTCGTCATGTAGTTTCGCCGCACTTCAATGTCCGACGGAACCAGATTCGGAATCGAAGGGTCGGAACCCCCGAACATCACGTTCTCTCCCGAACCCTCCAAGTGATTGTTGACGATCTTGTAGGGGCCGGGGCCGTTCCATCCCGCTATCGCCTGTGCGTCCACGCCCTTCGCCTTGAAGTCCGAGATGTGGCAGTTGATGATCTCCGTGTGCGCGCTGTTGAGCATGATGCCGCGCCGCAAGTCCTGTGTGGGAAAGGCGTGGATGTAGCAGCGGTCGAAGACGAGG
>DATLMV010000094.1:0-9729 GCA_035537095.1 Pyrinomonadaceae bacterium | reverse complement strand
AACAGCCCCCGGCACGCATCAAAAAAAGAGGTCAACCGCGACGCTTTTGGAGGCGACTGAATAACCGCACGGTCAAGACAGAGTCGGCGATGCGTTGACCCGTTCGCCCGGAGATTCTTCGAGCATCCGCTCGACGCTCTGTTTATCGTGCTGGTCAATGACGCGCTGCGCCACCACCAGCGAGAGGCCGCTGACCGTCGGCGACTCGAACATATCGCGCAGTTGCAACTCGACGCCGAAAGCTCTGCGGACGCGAGAGATCACCATTGTCGCCAGCAGCGAATGACCGCCGAGGTCGAAGAAGTTGTCGTTGATACCGATGTCGCCGATGCCGAGCAGTTCTTGCCAGATGTCAGCAATCTCCTGTTCGAGTTCGTTTTCCGGAGCGACGTAGGCGCTCGGCAGTTCAGGCCGCGCATGCAGCGTTGACGCCTCGACCCTCTGTTCGGCTTCTTCGACGGACGGCGTGCGGAGCGTCGTCACCCAATGGTCGAGCCGCGTCTGCAAGTCGGCGGTCGAAACCACGACTTGAGAGGCGTGGGGCATCGAGAGGATGCGCGCGAAAGCCTCGCGTCCTTCGTGGGGCAGTATCCATAAAGCGTCGAGCGCGGGCGTGCCGGGCGGCTGTCCGTCCGGCGCGTCGTCGAAATTCCAACCGTCCCAGTTGACGTTGATCCAGTTGTCGGCGGAGGTCTGGTTGTGCATTTGCACGAGCGCGTCCATGAAGATGTTGGAGGCCGCGTAGGCTGTGAAATTCAGACCGCCGAGGATGGACGAGAGCGATGAGAGCGTCAGACAAAAATCGAGTTCTCGACCGCGCAGCACATTCTCCAACACCATCAACCCGCGCACCTTGACTTGAAAATGGCGCTCGCAGTCTGCCGGTGTGGTCGAGACGAGTTCCTTATCAACATCCGCCCCGTTGACCGCCGCCGCGTGGATGACGCCGTCGAGGCCGCCGCAGAGACGTTCCGTATCCGCCAACGCCGCGCGCATCTGCTCCTCATCCGACACGTCGGCGCGCAGCACATGCACCTCCGCGCCCAACGCCTCCAACTCCGCGACGCGCCTGATTCTGTAGCTCACCGCATCGTCGTCGCCGTGTGACGCGAGCCACGCGCTCCAAGCGTCGCGTTCGGGCAAGCCGCTGCGACCCGTCAGCACCAGACGCGCTTTCAACGCTTGCGCGAGAAACGATGCGAGGGCCAATCCGACATCGCCCAACCCGCCCGTGATCAAATAGACGCCGCGCTCACGCAGACGCATGTTCGACGTTGCGTCGGCCTCCGACGCCAACGGCTCGAAGGTCTGCGTCCAGCGATGGCGACCCCTGTAGGCCGCCGTCACATCTGTCGAGTTAGCCGTCAACTCGCCCGTCAATTGCGCGTAGAGTTGTTCGCGCTCTCGACTGTTCGCGGGCGGCACTTGCACGTCAATGCTGCGACAGGTGATGCCGGGATGCTCCTGCGGGATGACCGTGCAAGCGGCCAGCACGGTCGCCTTCTCCGGTCGCAACTTCTCGTCGCCGTTCACTTCCTGAACGTGATCCGTGAACACGATCAACTGAAGCGCAGGCGCGGCGACGTTTTGCACCAATGCTTGCGTGAGGAAGATCAAGCTGTAGAGTCCGAGTTGCTGCGCGCGCCCGATTGTGTCGCCGCCCGTCGCCGTCGCGGCTTCACCCGTGACGCCCCAGAAATGGGCCACGCGTTCGAGCGCGATGCGACGGTCTGACAGGTCACGGAGTAAGGATTGATAATCCTCGGGGCGTTGCGGGTTGATCTGGTAAGCGTGCGCGGACAGTTTGGCGAAGCGTTCGCCCGCGCCGACCGTCAAGACCTCTGCGCCCGCGCCCGCGAGACGCGCAGCGATCTCCGCCCCGATGCCGCACCCGTCAACGAAGACGAGCCAGTCGGGTTTCGCTTCGCGCGGCTCGCCGTCGTGCGCGATGCCGACGGGCGACACGCGTTTCCACGAAGGCAGATAGAGCCATTGAGCAACCGGTTTTTTCTGCAACGCCGTGCTCGCGCGCGCCGCTTTCGCTTCCGCCGGTCGGGCTTGCGGCTCGACGTAGTAACGCTGCCGCTCGAACGGATAGGTGGGCAGGGGAACCCTCCGGCGTTGCTCGTGCGCTGACACGGCGGGCCAATCAACCTGACCTCCGGCCAGCCAGAATTTCCCGAGCGCGTGCAGCAGCATCTCGACATCCGCGCGCGTCTCCTGCGGGTGTCGCAGCGAGTTGAGAATAACTTGGTTAGTGCTCTTGTCAGGATGCTGCTTGACGAGCGTGCTCAGCGTGTGTCCGGGCCCGACCTCGATCAGAATCCGCTCCGACTCACGGAGCAGTTCGCCGATGCCGTCGGCGAAGCGGACGGTCTGGCGCAGGTGTCGTGCCCAGTAGCGCGCATCGGTCGCATCGGTGCTGCTGATCCATGTGCCCGTCACGTTGGAGATGAAGGGAATCTTCGGCGCGCACAATTTCACCTGCCTGACGCGCCCCGTGAACTCTTCGAGAATCGCGTCCATCATCTCCGAATGAAAGGCGTGCGACGTGTGGAGCAGTTGCGAATCAATCTCCTGACGCCGGAGGTCGCTTTGAAACTCCTCGACCGCACGGGGCGGCCCGGCGACGACACAACCGCGCATCGTGTTGACCGCCGCCAACGACAGGCCGTGCGGGAGACGCGCGTTCAACTCCTTCTCCGCGAGAGGGACGGCGAGCATCAGCCCGGCGGGTTGCTGCTGCATCAAACGCCCGCGCGCGGCGACCAGCAGCGACGCCTCTTCGAGCGTGAAGACACCGGCCAGACAGGCCGCAACGTACTCCCCGATGCTGTGCCCGATCATCGCGGCGGGGCGCACTCCCCAAGACATCCAGAGCCGCGCCAGCGCATACTCGACGACGAAGAGGGCAGGTTGCGTCAGCGCGGTTTCCTTGAGCAGTTGCGCGCTCTCTGCGGCGCGTTCGGCGGGCGGATAGAGCACGTCGCGGAGGTCGAGATTGAGATGCGGGATGAACAACTCCGCGCAGCGGTCAACCTGCTCGCGGAAGAAGGGTTCCGTGTCGTACAAGCCCTGCGACATGCACGCGTACTGCGCGCCCTGACCGGGAAACATGAAGACGTTCGGACGATGGCGCGGCTCCTGAAAGTTGGTCAGCAGTCGCGACGCATCGCGCGCTTCGAGGGCCGCCGCCGCGTCGTTCGTATCGCGGCAGACGAGCATCCGGCGGTGCGCGAACTCCTTGCGCCCGACCTGCAACGTGTAGGCCACGTCACTCAGGTTTGCGTCCGCGTGCGCCCGTAAGTATGCGGCCAGATTTAGCGTCGCGGCTTCGAGCGCGGTGCTCGTTTTGGCTGACAGGACGAGCAGTTGTGCGGGGCGCGTCTCGTCGCCGGACGGGCGCGGCGGAGCCTCTTCGAGGATGACGTGTGCGTTCGTCCCGCCGATGCCGAAGGAACTGACGCCCGCGCGTCGTCGCGTGGTTGCGCTCTGCCATTCGGTGAGCCGTGCGTTGACGAAGAAAGGAGTCTTCGCAAAATCAATCTTCGGATTCGGCTGCTCGTAATGCAGGCTCGGCGGGAGTTCCTTGTGCCGGAGCGCGAGCACGGTTTTAATCAGACCGGCGACACCCGCGCCCGCGTCGAGGTGTCCGATGTTGGTCTTGAGCGAGCCGATGGCACAGAAGCCGCGCCGCTGCGTGCTCGCGCGAAAGGCTTGCGCGAGAGCGGTGATCTCGATGGGGTCGCCGAGCGACGTGCCCGTCCCGTGCGTCTCGACGTAAGTTATCGTGTCGGCGTCAACGCCCGCGAGCGCGAGCGCCTCCGAGATCACTTCGGCCTGACCGTCAACGCTCGGAGCCGTGAAGCCGATCTTCAAAGAACCGTCGTTATTGATGGCCGAACCCTTGATGACGGCATGAATACAGTCGCCGTCGGCGACGGCATCAACCAGACGCTTGAGCACAATCAACGCCGCGCCTTCGCCGCCGACCGTGCCGCGCGCACGCGCGTCGAAGGCGCGGCAATGGCCGTCGGGCGACATGATGCCCTCTTCCTGATAATGGTAGCCCTCCCTGTGCGGAAACGTGATCGAGCCGCCACCGGCGAGAGCCATGTCGCATTCGCCGTTGAGCAAACTCTGGCAGGCGACGTGGACGGCGACGAGCGAGGTCGAGCAAGCGGTCTGGACGTTGATGCTCGGCCCCTTCAGGTTCAACTTGAACGAGATGGTCGTCGGCACAAACTCGCCGTGATTGCCGATGTCAACCTGATAAGAACCGACGCGCTCGATGATGTCGGGGCGGGAAGCGAGATTGACGGGCAGGTAACTTCCCGCGCTGACGCCCGCATAGACGCCGATGCGTCCCGCAAACTTCTCCGGGTCGTAACCGGCGTTCTCAAACGCTTCGACGGCGCATTCCAACAACACGCGATGCTGCGGGTCGAGCATCTCGGCTTCACGCGGGTTGTAGTCGAAGAAGGAGGCGTCGAAGTGTGCGACATCTTCGAGGATGGCCTTTGCCGGAACGTAGTGCGGGTCGGAGAACTCCGCCGCGTCGAGTCCTTCGGCGCGGAGTTCTTCGGGCGTGAAGAAGGAGATTGATTCGACGCCGTTTCGCAGATTCTGCCAGAACTCCTCGACGTTCTTCGCGCCGGGGAAACGTCCCGCCGTCCCGATGATTGCCACTTCCGAGGCTTCGTGATCGTCGAATTGATATTCGTTACTCATGCGCCGCTCCCTTCTGCTGGCGTCGCTGCTGCTGCCTCTGTCGCAACTGTCTCTGCCTGTCCAACGCTTCGAGGCGCGTCTGCGCCGACGTGCCCGACGCAGGAGCGGCGGGCTTCGGCGTCTCGTTGCTCAAGTGTTCGGCGAGCGCGCTGACGGTCGGGTATTTGAACATCTCGATGATCGAGACATCCGACTGCAAGACTTCGCGCAAGCGGCTGTTGACCTGCACGACGAGCAGCGAATGACCTCCCAAGTTGAAGAAGTTGTCGTGCACGCCGACGTTCTCCACGTTGAGAACCTCCTGCCAGACGCCCGCCACCGTCCGCTCAAGTTCGGAGCGCGGCGCAACGTAAGCCTCTTCGAGTTCGGGTCGCAGGGCATCCGTCTCGGGCAGCGCGCGGCGGTCAACCTTGCCGTTGGGCGTCAGCGGCAGGGCTTCGAGCGTGACGAAGGCCGAGGGAATCATGTACTCCGGCAGGATGTTCTTGAGATAACGACGCAGTTCGCCCGCCGTCGCCGCCTGCGCCGCGCGCTCGACGACGTAGGCGATCAGGCGATTACCGCCGTGACCGTCGGGACGCGCGACGACCACCGCCTCGCGCACGCCCGCGTGCTGGCCGAGCACCGTCTCGATCTCTCCCAACTCGATTCTGAATCCTCGGACTTTGACCTGTTCATCCACCCGACCTAAAAACTCGATGTTGCCGTCGGGCAAGTAGCGCGCGAGGTCGCCCGTCCGGTAGAGACGTTCGCCGCCGCCGCTGTATGGATTGGGGGCGAAGCGTTCGGCGGTCTGCGCGGGTTGCCAGTGGTAGCCGCGCGCCAGCCCGGCGCCGCCGATGCACAACTCGCCCGCGACGCCCACCGGCACTAAACGCTGCCCTCTATCGAGCACGTATATCTTGGCATTCATCACGGGCCGCCCGATGGAGACGGCGTTCGCCCCCGCCTGCTGCGCGCCTCTGCGGGGTTCGTAGTTGCTCGCGGTGATGGTCGTCTCCGAAGGCCCGTAGGCGTTGTTCCACTCGACGCGGTCGCCGACGGCGTGCTGCCACTTCGCCAGCAACTCCGGCAGAGTCTTCTCGTTGCCCACAATCACGCGACGCAGAGACACGGGCAGCGGGCATCCGCGTTCGGCCACCGCCGTCGCCCATTCGCCCCAGAACGACGCGGGCAGGTTGACGAGCGTGACGCCCTCCTGCTCCAAAAACCGGACGAACTCTTCGGGCGCGGTGACGGTCGGCGTCCGGCGCATCACGAGTCGCGCGCCGCTCAACCACGCGGCGAAAAATTCCTCCGCCGCCACGTCGAAGCTCAGCGAGGCGAATTGAAGGATGCGGTCGCGCTCGGTGACTTGATGATGCGTGATGAAGGCGTAGATGGCGTTCACGAGCGAGCGATGCTGGATGAGGATGCCTTTCGGTTGTCCGGTCGTGCCCGACGTGTAGACGAGATAGGCGAGATTCTCAGGCGTCGCGACCGGAGACGGATTGCCCGCATCCTCCGCGACGATGCGCGGCCATTCCGCATCGAGCGCGACGACGTTGAGGGAATGTTCCGGCAGTCGTCCGGCGAGCGTCTGCGTGGAGAGCAACAGCGAGACGCCCGCATCCTGCAACGTGTAGCGCAGGCGTTCGGGCGGATACAGCGGGTCGAGCGCGACATACGCGCATCCGGCCTTGAGGACGCTGAGGAGCGCGCACGCCATCTCGAAAGAAGGTTCGAGCAGAATGCCGACCCGCGCTTCGCGGCTGACGCCCGCGCGTCGCAGAGAGTGCGCGATGCGGTTGGCGCGCGTGTTCAGTTCGGCGTAGGTCAACTGTTCTCCGTCGAGCACGACGGCGAGCGCGTCGGGTCTTTGCGCGGCCTGTTCCTCGAACAGTTCGTGGATGCAACGGTCGCGCGGGTAGTCGCGCTCCGTGCTGTTCCATTCGACGAGCAGTTGACGTTCTTCTTCGTCCGCCAGCATCGGCAGTTCGTCGAGTCGGCGGTTGTGATTGGCGACGATCTCTCCGAGCAGCCTCAGATAATGCGAGAGCATGCGGTTGGCCGTCTCGGGGTCGAAGAGGTCTGTGTTGTATTCGAGCGCGCAGAGGATGGCCCCGTCGCGCTCCATCAGGTCGAGCGTCAAATCAAACTGCGCGGTGTTCGTCTCGTCGTCCTGCAAACGCATCACGGCCTCGCCCAACCGCACCGACGGCAGCGGCGCGTTCTGCAAGGAGAACATCACTTGAAAGAGCGGCGTCCGGCTCATGTCGCGCTCGGGCCGCAACTCCTCGACCAACTTCTCGAAGGGCAAGTCCTGATGCGCGAAAGCTCCGAGCGTGACATCTCTGACGCGCGCCAACAACTGCGCGAAGGTCGGGTCGCCGCTCAAATCCGTGCGCAGGACGAGCGTGTTGACGAAGAAGCCGATGAGGTTCTCGACCTCCATGCGGTTGCGATTGGCGATGGGCGTGCCGACGACGATGTCGCGTTGTCCGGTGTAACGGAACAGCAGAGTTTTAAAAGCCGCGAGCAGGGTCATGTAGAGCGTTGCGCCCTCGCTCCGGCTCAGGTCGTTCAACTTGTCGGTCAACTCCCGTCCGATCTCACGCTCCAACATCGCGCCGCGATACGACTGCACGGACGGGCGCGGACGGTCGGTCGGCAGTTCGAGCGCGGGCGGCGCGCCGCGCAGATTCTCTCGCCAGTAGGCCAACTGCTGCTCAAGCTGTTCGCCGCTCAACCACTCGCGCTGCCAGACGGCGAAATCCCTGTACTGAATCGAAAGCTCCGGCAGCGTGGCCCGGTTGTTCAGACTGAAGGCTTCGTAGAGCGCGGCCATCTCGCGAATCATGACGCCGATTGACCAACCGTCGGAGACGATGTGGTGCATGGACATCAAAAGCAGATGTTCGTCCGCGCCCAGACGCAGCAGGCGCGCGCGCACGAGCGGCGCTTGCGACAGGTTGTAGGGGCGGTGCAGTTCGAGTTTATGACCTTTGATCTCCGACGGTCGTTCGGCGTCGGGCAGATCGCCGATGTCATAGACGGGGAGGGCGAGCGTCAGTTGCGGCGTGATGCTCTGCACCGGCTCGCCGCCGATGGAGGTGAAGGTTGTACGCAGGGCTTCATGACGGCGGACGATTTCGTTGAGCGTCTGTTCGAGAGCCACCGTGTTCAACCGGCCCCGCAGATGAAAGTTGGCGGGAATGATGTAGGGACTATTCGGCTCAAGGACGTTGAGAAACCAGAGCCGTTGTTGTGCGAAAGAGAGCGGGAACGGGCCGGATTCGCGTCGGCGCGGGATGGCTTCGCGCGCTCCGTTCTCAGCCTGCCTCTTGAGTCGCATGACGAACGCCGCGCGCTCCTCCGCCGATAGCCCCGACCTGTTCTTGATTGCTTCGCTCATGTTGGCATGCACCTTTAAGCTGTCCTGCTGTGTGAAGGGATTGGGGACGAATCTCTCTGCCGTCAGTTCGGGCCGGTTGCGATAGCCGCGCGCCAGCCCCGCGCCGCCGATGTACAACTCACCCGCGACGCCCACCGGCACGGGCCGTAGCTCCGCGTCGAGGATGTAAACTTGCGTATTGGCGACGGGCCGACCGATGGGCGGGGCGGCGTCGGCGTGCGGCCTGCTCTCGACGTTGGCCGACGTAGCGACGACCGTGTTTTCCGTCGGCCCGTAAAGGTTGACGAAACGGAAGGGTAGCTCCCGCGCCGGATACTGGTGGAGTTGTGCGCCGCCCGTGAACAGGTATTGCAACGCGACGGAGCGCGTCGGGTCGTCGTGCGCGTCCGCCCCGGCCAGCGGCAGTAAGGCTTCGGCCAAAGGCGTCGGCAGAAAGCAATGGGTGATGCGTTGCTCTCCGAGCCAATCCCAGAGTCGTTGCGGGGAGAGGAGCGTCGCGTCGTCGGCCAGATAGAGGCACGCGCCCGCCGACAGATACGGCCACACTTCCCACACCGACGCATCGAAGGATTGACCGGCGACCTGCGAGGCGCGGGCGTTCGCGTCCAACCCGTAGCTCTCCTGATGCCAGCGCGCCAGATTGACCAACCCGCCGTGCTGTAACTCGACGCCCTTCGGCCTGCCCGTCGAGCCGGAGGTATAAATGACGTAGGCGAGATTATCGAGACTCACATCGCTCGATAAATTCCGGTCGTCGTCATCCGTCAACACGCTCTCGAACTCGTCCAGACAGATGACGTGCGCCTGACATGGCGGAAGATTCCCGGACAGCCGTCGCTCTGTCAGCAGGATGGGCGCGGCTGTATCCGCGAGCATGAAGGACAGACGCTCGGGCGGGTACGCGGGGTCGAGCGGCACATACGCGCCGCCCGCTTTGAGGACGGCGAGCGCGGCCACGATCATCTGCGGCGAACGCCCGACGCAGATTCCGACCAGCGTCTCGCGCCCGACTCCCCGCGCCCGCAGGCGACGCGCCAGTTGATTGGCCCGCCGGTTCAACTCCGAATAGGTCAGACGCTCCGTGCCGCAGACGACGGCCCACGCACCGGGCGCGTGCTCCGCCTGCGCTTCAAACAGTTCGTGGATGCAGGCTCGCGTCTGAAAGTCCGTGCGCGTGTCGTTCCAATGCGTCAACAGTTCGACGCGTTCGGCATCTGTGAGCAGTTGCAGATGCGCGAGACGTTGCTGCGGGTCGGCGACGATACTTTCGAGCAGCGTCCGGAAGTGTGTGACGAGACGCGAAATCGTCGCGGCGTCGAAGAGGTCTGTGCTGTACTCGACGGCCAGTTGCAGTTCCGCGCCCGCGTCTTCGATCATCAACGTGACATCGAATTTCGCGGTCGCCGTGTCGAGTTCCAGACGTTCGGATTCGAGTCCGCTCAGTTCCAACCCCTGCCGCGAACTGTTGTTGAAAGCAAAGACCACTTGAAACAGCGGCGCGTGACTCAGGCTGCGCTCGATCTGCAACTCCTCGACGACCCTTTCAAACGGCACGTCCTGATGCGCGTAGGCCGCGAGCGTCGTCTCCCGCACCCGCCGCAGCA
>DATLMV010000093.1:0-7476 GCA_035537095.1 Pyrinomonadaceae bacterium | reverse complement strand
CCTCGACCTCTTCGCCATCCGAAGCGAAGGCTTCGATCTGCTGCTGCGAGTCGAGCGTGGAGAAGACCGCCTCCGCCGCTTCCAGACCGGCGACGACCATCTGTTCTTTCGCGAGGAAGCGACCGCGCGCGCGTTGCTGGCGCATCACGGTTGACTGCGTGGTGATGTCGCCGCGCCCCAAATCTTCGTTGAGGAACGCGCCGATCTGCGAAAAGAGTGCGCCTTCGTCCATCCAGTTCATTTAAGCGAGCGCCTCCAACGTCTGCGTCAAAGCCTTGTTTCGTTGCGCGATGTCGGCCACGCGTTGCTGCAACTCCGCGACCTTCTCGGCAGGCGCGCGCTCCGCAAACTGCGGGTTCGCCAGTTGCTTCTCCAAACGCTCCGCCTCCGCGCTCAACTTCGCCTGTTCCTTCCGCAGACGCTCACGCTCCTGCGCGAAATCAATCAAGCCTTCGAGCGGCATGGCGACCTCCGCGCCGCCCGCCAGCACCGCCCGCGCCGCCGCGCGCGGAATGTCCGAGGCCTCGACGAAACCGATATCTTCCGCCCGCGCGAGACGCGTGATCTGCTCCCGTTCTTCGCGCAGAGCCTTCTCCATCGTGTCGCGCGTCACGGCGTCCGGCGCGGTCACGAGCAGGCGGATTCGCTCGCCCGGTTTGATGTTCATCTCCGCGCGAATGCTGCGCACGCGCGAGATGAGTTCGATGACGGACTGCATCTCCCGCTCGGCCTCCTCGTCAATCAACGCGGCATCGGCTTGCGGATAAGACGCGAGCATCACGGTCGGCTCCGCGTCGTGATAGGCCGGATGCAGAAGGTCTTTGCCGATTCCCGGCAGACGCTGCCAGAGTTCTTCCGTGATAAACGGCATGAAGGGATGCAACAACCTGAGAGCCTGTTCGAGCACCGTGATGAGACGACTGCGCGCCGCGTCGCGCGCGGCGTTCGTGTCGCTCGCGCTCACTTCGGTCTTCGAGAGTTCGATGTACCAATCGCAGAAATCGTCCCAGAAGAAATGATAGAGACTATAGACGGCTTCGTGAAACTGGTACTTGCCGAGCGCGGAGGCCGTATCGCGCGCCGTCTTATTCAGACGCGAGACGATCCAGCGGTCGTGCAGCGTCCAAGAAGCGCGCGCTTCATCGAACCCGCTGCCGACGCTCGCGCCCTCGGAGTTCATCAGGCAAAAGCGCGCGGCGTTCCAAATCTTGTTGGCGAAGTTGCGGTAGGATTCGACCTGTTCGTCGCGCCAGCGGATGTCCGTGCCCGCTCCGGCGGCGGCGAGCGTGATGCGCGTGGCGTCAACGCCGTACTTGTCGAACACGTCCATCGGGTCAACCGTGTTGCCCTTCATCTTCGACATCTTCTGCCCGTGCTTGTCGAGCACGAGACCGTTGATGAAGACATCGCGGAACGGCGCGGGGCCGATAAACTTCGTCCCCGTCATCACCATCCGCGACACCCACAGGAAGATTATCTCGCGCGCCGTGATGAGCACGTCGGACGGGTAGAAGGTCTGCAAATCCGGCGCATCCGCGTCGGGCCAGCCGAGAGTCGAGACGGGCCAGAGCGCGGAGGAGAACCAAGTATCCAGCACGTCGGGGTCTTGCGTGAGTTTGTCCGCGCCTGCGGCGGCGCGCGCCTCATCTTCCGTGCGCGCGACATAGACGTTGCCCGCTTCGTCGTACCACGCGGGGATGCGATGGCCCCACCAGAGCTGGCGCGAGAGCGTCCAGTCGTGGATGTTCTCCAACCACTCGGTATAGACCTTCTCCCACGGCACTTCGGGGAAGAAATGCGGCTCGTGTCGCTCGCGGACGAGTTCGAGCGCACGCTGCCCGAGTTCCCCCTGTTTGAGAAACCATTGGAGAGAAATCAGAGGCTCGATGACCGTCCGGCAACGCTCGCAGCGCGAGATGGCAAACTCGTAGTCCGACACCTTTTCCAGCAACCCGAGTTCTTCAAACTTCTGCACGACCGACTCACGCGCCGCGTAGCGGTCGAGTCCGGCAAACTCCGCGCCCGCCCCGTCCGTCATGCGCGCGTGCTTGTCTATCACGACCACCTGCGGGAGATTGTGTCGTTCGCCCATCTCGTAGTCGTTCTGGTCGTGCGCGGGCGTCACCTTGACCGCGCCCGTGCCGAAGGCCGGGTCAACAAACTCGTCGGCGATCAAGGGAATCTCGCGATTCGTCAGGGGCAGCAACAACGTCGCGCCGATGAGTTCGCGATAACGCTCGTCTTCGGGATTGACGGCGACCGCCGTGTCGCCGAGCATCGTCTCGGGGCGCGTCGTGGCGACGGTGATGCGCCGGTCGCTGCCCCGCACGGGATACTGCAAGTAGTAGAGCTTTCCGGCGTGCGTCTCCTTATCAACTTCCAGATCGGAGAGCGCGGTCTGGTCTTTCGGACACCAGTTGATGAGCCGCTCGCCGCGATAGATTAAGCCCTCCTCGTAGCAGCGCACGAAGAACTCGCGCACGGCGCGAGACAGGCCGTCGTCCATCGTGAAGCGTTCGCGCGACCAATCAACGCTCGCGCCCTCGCGCCGCATCTGTTCCGTGATGCGCCCGCCCGACTGTCGCTTCCATTCCCAGACGCGTTCGATAAACTTGTCGCGTCCTAAATCGTGGCGCGAGCGTCCCTCTTTTTTCAGTTCGCGTTCGACGACGATCTGCGTCGAGATGCCCGCGTGGTCTGTGCCGACGACCCAGAGCGTGCGATAGCCGCTCATTCGCTTGTAACGCGTCAGCACGTCCATCAGGGTGTGTTGCAGCGCGTGGCCCATGTGGAGCGAGCCGGTGACGTTGGGCGGCGGGATGACGATGGAATAGACGGGCGCGCTCGCGTCCCTGTTGGCCTCGGGCGCGAAATATCCGGCGGCCTCCCAACGCGCGTAATGGCTCTCTTCGGCCTGTTTCGGCTCGTAAGTTTTCGGAATCTCCATGACTGCCGCCTATACTAACAGAAGCCAAAACTAAAAGTGAAAAGGCAAGCTAAAGAAGGCACAGGTCAAAAGGAAAAAGGCAAAAGTGAAGAGGATATGTCCTTCTCACTTTTGCCTTTTTAACTCGTGAGTAAAAGTGGTAAATCGTGAATCGTAAATCGTAAACAGATGCGTGCTTGATGCGGTTGTCTATTTACGATTTACGATTCACGATTCACTACTTCGTTCTTTCTTCGTCGAGGCGTTGTTTGATGAGCAGTTCAGCCAACTGCGGGACGACCTCCCATGCGATTTCACGGATGACGCGCTCCGAGATAAGTTCGACCGTGCGACGCGCAATCGCTTCGACCGCTTCCGCAGACAACTGCTGCGAACTCCCCTGCGCGCTCTCCTGACCCGCGAAACCGGCGAACGCTGCGTTCACCTGCGACTCGTTCAGGCCCGCCGCGCCGACGGACGCGCCCGCGCCGCTCGATATAGAAACGCCTTCATCAACGCTCCCGCCGTGAGCCTCAAACCCCGCGCCTCCGCCCTGCGCGCTGCTGTTGCTGCTCGCCTGCGTCGGCTGGATACCCTGCGGCCAGACGGCGACGCTCTCCGATGCTTCGTGCGTGAAGCCGCTCGACACGTCCGCCCCGTGCTGCGGCCAAGAGTGAGTATCGAGGGCTTGCGTTGATTGATCGAACGGCTCGGCCCGCGCCGGTTCGTCCTCATGCGCGCCCGACTGTTCGGTCTGCACGTGCAACTCTTCTTCCGACTCGAACTGCGCGGAAGTGATGAGCGTCGGCATCTCGTCCGGCTCGTCGCCGCCGTGCGGGGTCGGAATCTCCCCGTGCGCGGCATCGGCCAGCGAACCGGCGACATCGGCGGCATGGAAGTCCGACGGCTGATGCGTCGCGGCGATTGTCGCGGGCCGCTGCAACTCTCCCGTCGGCAGCGCGTTGATCTCCTGCGTCGGCGTCGCGGCGGAGGCGGCGTGCGGCCCTTCGTCGGCGAGGTCGAGGATAAAATCGTCGGCCTCCGTGTTGGCGGACGAAGGTTCGATGTCGCCCAGATCGAGCAAGGTGTCGTCGGCTGCGGCGGCGCTCGCTGCGCGCGCGGCAAAAGTTTGTCGTCCGTTCACAGATTCCATCTCTCCCGCTTCAACCATTCCACGCCCGCTCCCGAAACTCTGCGAGACCTGCCGCGCCGCCGCCGTGGCTTGCCGGTAATGCGCCGCCGCTTCGTCCGCCTGCGCCTCTTGCCCGCGCGCCTCGACATACGACCCGCGCGACGGCTCTTCGCCGCCGACCGCTTCGATTGACTTCGCTTCGATCATCCGGTCGTCGAGTTCGATGTCTGCGAAGGAGACCTCGGCGGCGGACGAGGCGATGGGCGTCGGCAGGTGCGCGGCCTCTTCGCCGACGCTGCTGCCGCTCGCCGTGATGCGCGGCTCGTCCCAATGTTGGGGCGGTTGAGCGTGCGCCGCGCCCGACGGTTTCGGGGCCGCGCCCTCGTGTGCGGGCGGCAAGTCTTTCGTGATGGGTTCCTCTTCTTCCTCCGCGCGGCCCCCGCCGAGCAGCGAGCCGACGCGGCTCATCAAGTCTTTGATTGATTGAAAGGGTTTGGTCACAACATCATCCGCGCCAACTCTGCGCGCCTCCGCTTCGTTGAAAGATTCAAAAATACTGATCAGGAGGACGACCGGAATATGCCGCAGACGCGGGTCGCCCTTGATGCGCTCGCATAGTTCGTAGCCGCCCGGCGCGGGCATATCCGTATCCGCAAGAACGATATCGGGCGCATCCTCTTCGAGTTGCCGGAGGGCCTCTGCGCCGCTGCTTGCGGCCAGCACCTCCAACCCCTCGTCGGAGAAGGTCAGGCTCACGACCTTCTGAATCGTAAGCGAATCGTCTGCGACCAGTAACTTCCGGCGTCGCGTCACCAAATTATTCTCCTTATGAGGGCGGGCGACATCCGGCAAGGGGGGTTTTGGACACGAAGCGAGTTCTGTTCGCGCGTGCGTCCGGGGCATGGGATGGCGCGGGGCTTTGAGCGACGCTCGGGCTTTGATAATCAAGCCGGAGGCCGCACTTTGAACCTAACAGACGCGCTCGCGGCGCGTCAAGATGATTTTCAGCGAAAGCATTGATTTCCGCCCGTATCCGGCGTGCGCCGGAACTTCTGCGCGCGCGCGAGCGTTTACGCTAGAGAAGAACCGCCGCAAGAAGGTCAGACCGCGCGAGACGTTTGCGCCTGACGGGCGGGCTTCCTTCACGTCAAACACAGTTTCCGCAAAACCAGACCGCAACCGGACGATTTTCAAAAGGATTTCTGACCTTCGCGTTCGTCCGTCGCGCTTGACCTCCGGCAGTCAGGCTCTACTTCTTGAGGAGAAAAACATGAGACCCGCCCCGCTGCACACTCTCGTTCGACGGCTGCTGCCGTTAGCCTTCCTTCTCATCTCCGCCGCGCTCAACGCCTCCGCGCAGGAAGCGACGCGCGCCGACGGCTTCAACGATGTGCTGCGACAGGCGCAGGCCAAGACCGCCGCGAAAGAGTGGACGGAAGCCGTCGCGCTCTGGGAAAAGGTGGTCGAGTCGAATCCGGTCGCGGGTGACTTCTGGTATCAGTTGGCGAACGCACGCTACAACGCCAAAGACTACCGCAAGGCCATCCCCGCATACGAACGCGCGCTCGCCCTGCGCGCACATTTTCCCTCCAACCTCGCCTACAACATCGCCTGCTGCTACGCGCTCGCGGGCGAAAAGGAACCGGCCCTGAAGTGGTTGGAGCGTGCTCTCGACATGGGCTTCAGCAACCTCGGCCACGCGCAGACCGACACCGATTTTCAAACGCTGCGCGACGACCCGCGCTACCAGCGACTCGTCGCGCTCGTTGACACGAGCAAGATGTCGCGTGATGAAGGCTGGCGTTACGACCTGCAAGTCGTCGCGCGTGAGGTCAAACGAAAGGGTTATACGGACGGTGTTGCGCGCAAGCTCTCGAAAGAGGATTTCGACGCGGCGGTCAAACGTCTCTCCGAACAGATTCCCAAACTGACGGACATGCAGGTCGGCATCGAGTTGATGAAGTTGATGCATCTGGTCGGCGACGGCCACACGGGCGTGCTCGCGCCGCCGCCCCGCCCCGAGTTTCTTCGTTCCATTCCCGTGCAGTTCTATTTCTTCAAAGAGGGGCTCTATATCATCGGCGCAGACCCTTCGCAGAAAGACCTGCTCGGCATGCAGGTGCTCCGCTTCGGCGAACGCACGGTTGACGAAGTGATGTCGGCGCTCGACCCGCTGCTCAGCCGCGACAACGAAATCTGGCCCAGTCAGGTTGCGCCCTACCGGATGCGCTACCTGCCGCTCTTGCACGGCCTCGGCCTCATCCCCGACCCCGCGCGCGTCACGCTCACGCTCCGCGACCCGGAGGGCAAGACGCGCAGCGTCAACCTCGCCGCCGACATGAGCGCGCCCGACATCTGGAACGTGTTTCCCAAAACGTGGCTCACGTTCTCGCAGACGCTCCCTGCGCCTCTCCCGCTCTACCTGAAAAACACGAGCGCGAGATACTGGTTCGAGCATCTGCCCGACAGCAAGACGGTCTATTTCCAGTACAACCGCGTGCGCAACGACCAGCAGGAACCGCTCGCGCAGTTCGCCGACCGCCTCTTCAAGTTCATCAACGACAACGACGTGGACAAACTCGTCATTGACCTGCGCTGGAACAACGGCGGCAACACTTTCCTCAGTCAACCGCTGCTCCACAGCCTGATTCGTAGCGACAAGATTAACCGTCGAGGTCATCTCTTCGTCATCATCGGGCGCAGAACCTTCTCCGCCGCGCAGAACACGGCGACCTTCATCGAACGTCACACCAACGCCATCTTCGTCGGCGAGCCGACCGGCTCAAGCCCCAACTTCATCGGCGAAGAGAACCCCTTCACGCTCCCCTACTCGAAGATGGTCGCCAACGTCTCCGACCTCTTCTGGCAGAGCGCATGGCCGATGGACTATCGCACGTGGATCGCGCCCCAAATCTACACCCCGCCGACCTTTGAATCCTTCCGCGCCAACCGCGACCCCGCGATGGAGGCCATTCTCGCTTATCGTTGAAAGGACGATGGACGATAGACCAGAGAGTACAGAGACGACGGACAAGAGATGATTGATAAGAGACGACGAACATGTGACGACGGACAAGAGATGATGCACAAGAGATAGACAAGAGACGACGGACAATCGCATCCTCTTGTCCATCGTCTATCGTCTATGGTCTATCGCAGAATTCAGCGGCGCGCACAGAACCTTATCTTGAGAAAGCTGCTATATTGCGCGTCCGCTGCAATGACGTGTTAAATGGCAGCGCAGCACAGAGCCGCGAGCGCCTCCCCGATTTTAGTCTCGCGCTGCCATTCAACTCTGGTTTTCCCCACACGGGAGCTAAACCATTGAATCAGCAACGACATTCAATGGGCGCGAGCGGCGCGTCGAACGTCAAGCAGTCTCGCATCCACTTTTCAACTTGCCACGCGACATTTAACG
>DATLMV010000092.1:0-31299 GCA_035537095.1 Pyrinomonadaceae bacterium | reverse complement strand
ACAAGCATTCAACACTCGCGCCCTCAACTTCGCAGACGCTATCCCGCAGGCCCGTACCGGATTTATGTTCTCTCGAAAAAAAGACGACACGCTGCGCTGTTCGTTCTGCGGTAAATCGCAGGACGAAGTGAAGAAACTGATCGCCGGGCCGTCTGTCCACATCTGCAACGAGTGCATTGACATCTGCAACGAGATTATCTCTGACGACCGGCAGGCGAGCGAACAAGCGACGGCTGACGCGCCAAGCGCGGAGACCGTGCGCAAAGATGCGCCGAGCGTCGAGTGGACTTCGTGCCCTTCGTGCGGCGTCCCGCTCGTTTTAAGCCTGCGAGTCATGCAGCAAAGTGAAAGCACAACCCTTCCGGCGAAACTGCCGGAAATCGAAGGAGAATAATTATGAGCAGCACTAAATATGAGAGCGCCGACCTGATTTTGAAACTCTACGACATGCGGCGCGAAGAGACGATGCGCAAGGCGCGTCAATGGTTCGGCGGCTTCAACCCGCAGAGCGCGCAGGAGATCGTTGACGCCGCCGCCAGCGAGGAGACGAGCGCATATTATCGAATGGTCACGAGCTACTGGGACATGGCCGCCTCGCTCGTCCATCAGGGCGCGATTGACGAGGAGATGTTCAACGCGGCGAACGGCGAGCACGTCTTCATCTACGCCAAACTTGAGCCGCACATGGAAGAACTGCGCACCATCTTCGGCCCGCAAATCCTCCCCAACCTCGAACGGCTCATCATGAACATCCCAAACATCAAAGAACGCCTCACGCACATGCGCGAGATGATGCGCAAGATGATGGAACGACGCGCCGCAGCGAAGAAACAGTAACGACAGTAAATCGTGAATCGTAAATCGTAAATAGAAGGCGTGCTGAATGCTCTTATCTATTCACGATTTACGATTCACGATTCACGACGCATGAAGATCACGACCACGGAATTCGTCAAGAGCGCGTTTGCGGAGGAGCATTGGCCGCGCGCGGGCGTGCCGGAGATAGCTTTTCTCGGGCGGTCGAACGTGGGCAAGTCGAGCGTGATCAATTCCCTGCTCGGCGTGCGCGGTCTGGCCCGCACCTCCTCGACGCCGGGACGCACGCAGGCGCTCAATTTCTTTTTGATAAACAGGCGTTTCCATTTCGTTGACCTCCCCGGTTACGGCTACGCGCGCGTGCCGCGCGACGTGCGCGAGTCGTGGGGTAAAATTGTCACGGACTACCTTGCCAATCGCGAGTCGCTTGTGCTATCAATTCACATCGTAGATTCGCGTCACGAACCCACGAAATCGGATTTGCAGCTTCGAGAATGGCTCAAAGCCTACGCGAAGTCTGCGCTGACAGTTGCCACGAAATCCGACAAGCTCTCGCAAAATGAGTTGCAGCGAAACATCACGCGCTTGCGGCAAGCGTTGGGCGCGGTGGAGAGTGGCGAAGTCGTAGCGTATTCCGCCGTCACACGGCGCGGGCGCGAAGAAATTTGGCGCACGATAGAGCGGGCCTTAACTCACAATCCCCCTTCTTGAAATCTGGAAGTGAACACGAGGCGACCGGGCGGGCTTCACGGGCATCTAATGAGCATCGTGTGATTCCCGTGAATAATTAAGAATATTTTTGTCGGACGCTGGTAGCCGTTCGAACTGACCTGCCTCCCCCTCGCAGGCCGCATCGTCAGGAAAGCCGGAAGACGGAGCGCCGCCTAAAGAAGCGCGAGACTCGACAATCGCGCCCCCGAAAGGCATCATTCCTGAACACCGCAACCACAGGATTCATCCCAACCAAGGTAGGCTTCTGCCGTCATTCGTGCAGACGCCGCAAAATTCAAATAACAGCACTACTTTGATTAGTGCCCTGATAGAGAAGAACGGAAATGTCACAACGCACACCACGCACACGTACTAGCAGAGTCAATACCGGCAGCACCGCCAACGGCGACAACGGCGTGAGCAGCAGCAGAACGACCGCCGCCACCGCCGAAGCTCCGCCGCCGCCCGACATCGAGCCCGAGTTGGAGGCGGAAGAGTCTGAGCAAGAGACGGATTCGGACTCCGAGACGCCCTTCCCGCAAAGAGACGGCGAAGTCTTCAATCTGGCGACGCTCAAGGAGATGTCCATCTCGAAGCTCACGGGGATCGCCAAAAATCTGGACGTGCCGGGAGCGACCGGCATGCGCAAGCAGGAGTTGATCTTCAAAGTCCTCGCGGCGCAGACCGAAAAGAGCGGTCTGATCTTCTCCGAGGGCGTGCTGGAAACGCTGCCCGACGGCTTCGGCTTCCTGCGCGCGCCCGAATACAACTACCTGCCCGGCCCCGACGACATCTACGTCAGCCCTTCGCAGATTCGCAAGTTCGACCTGCGCACCGGCGACACCGTCAGCGGACAGATTCGCCCGCCGAAAGAGGGCGAGCGTTATTTCGCGCTCATCAAGGTCGAGGCCATCAACTTCGAAGCGCCCGACATGGCGCGCGAGAAGGTCTTCTTCGACAACCTGACGCCGCTCTACCCGGACGAACGCTTGATGATGGAATCGGGGTCTGACAGCCTCGTCGCGCGCGTCATTGATCTCGTCACGCCCATCGGCAAGGGACAGCGCGGGCTCATCGTCGCCCCGCCCCGCACGGGCAAAACGATGATGCTCCAAACCATCGCCAACTCCATCACGCAGAACCACCCGGAAGTCTCGCTGATCGTCCTGCTGATTGACGAGCGACCCGAAGAGGTCACGGACATGCAACGCTCCGTCAACGGCGAAGTCATCTCCTCGACCTTCGACGAGCCGCCGACGCGCCACGTGCAGGTTGCCGACATGGTGATTGAAAAGGCCAAACGTCTGGTCGAACACAAACGCGATGTCGTCATCCTGCTCGATTCGCTGACGCGTCTCGCACGCGCGCACAACGCCGTCGTCCCGCCTTCGGGCAAAATCCTCTCCGGCGGTATTGACGCCAACGCCCTGCAACGTCCCAAACGTTTCTTCGGCGCGGCGCGCAACATCGAGGAGGGCGGAAGCCTGACCATCATCGCCACCGCCTTGATTGACACCGGCTCGCGCATGGACGACGTGATCTTCGAGGAGTTCAAGGGCACGGGTAACTGCGAAATCCACCTCGACCGTCGCCTCGTTGACAAACGCCTGTTCCCCGCCATAGATATTCAACGCTCCGGCACGCGCAAAGAGGAACTGCTCATCAGCAAGGAAGACCTCAACCGCATCTGGGTGATGCGCCGCGTCCTCAATCCCCTGTCCCCCGTCGAGCAGATGGAAGTCGTCCTCGAACGTCTCGGCAAAACCAAATCCAACGCCGAATTTCTCGCGTCAATGCAGAGCTAATGTGTCGTAAATCGTGAATCGTAAATCGTGAATAGATAACTGCTTTAATCGCATTAACTATTCACGATTTACGATTCACGATTTACGAATCGTGCTTCTTGACAAAAAGGCGACGGGTTCAGCATAGTATTGCCTCCAAGTTTTAAGACAATCTGTTTGTGAAGCGCCTCTTCGGGGGCAGCTTTGGTGAGAAGAGTTTGCGCGTCGCAATCCTATCGTCCGAAGCCGTGCCTTTCGCCAAGACGGGTGGACTCGGCGATGTCGCGGGCGCGTTGCCGAAAGCCCTGCGCGAGACGGGTGCAGACATTGACGCCGTGCTCGTCCACCCGCTCTACGAAGAGACGAAACGCAGCCTGCTGCGTGAGTTGGTCTTTGATAATCTTGAGGTCGAATGGCTCGGCGGCGTGCGTCGCACGGCGGTCTTCTACAGCGACGCGGCGGGCGCGCCCGCGTTTCTCATTGATGCGCCCGACTATTTCGGGCGGCCCGGAATCTATGGCTACAGGGACGACCACGAACGCTACGCCTTCTTCTGTCGCGCCGCGCTCGCGCTCTTTCGCAGGCTCGGCGCGCCGCCCCGTGTCGTCCATCTGAACGACTGGCCGGGAGGCTTCGCGGCGGTCGAACTGCTGATGCACAGGCGTCGCGCCGACCCGTTTTACGCCGCGACGCGCACGCTCTTTTCGATTCACAATCTGGCCTATCAGGGCGCGTTCGACGCGGGCGAACTCTGGCGGCTCGGCTTCGGCTCCGACGAAGTGAAGGGCTACTTCGAGTCGGGCGGCGCGGCGTCGGCTTTGAAGGCGGGACTGTTGGCGAGCGATGTGCTCTCGACCGTCAGCCGTCGCTACGCGCAGGAGATTCAGACCGCCGAACACGGGCACGGCCTCGAATGGCTTTTGCGGATGCGGAGCGACCGTCTCGTCGGCATCACGAACGGCGTGGATTACGACGTTTGGAATCCCGCGACCGACGCGCATCTGGCCGCGCACTACGATGCCGGTAATCTCGAAGGCAAACGCTTCTGCAAGCTCGAACTGCTGCGCCGCTACAGTTTGCCCGAGGATTTGAGCAGGCCCTTGATTGCGTCTATCTCGCGCCTGACGCCGCAGAAGGGTTTCGATTTAATCAAGCAGGCGGCGGGCGCGATGCTCGACACGGGCGCGTTCTTCGTCTCGCTCGGCTCGGGCGCGCAAGAGTACGAGGATTTTTTTCAGCAGTTGCGCGACCACGCGCCCCGGCAGGTCGGGTTCTTTCGCGGCTTCAACGAAGCGCACGCGCATGAGATTGAAGCGGGCGCTGATATTTTCCTGATGCCGTCGCAGTATGAGCCGTGCGGACTGAACCAGATGTACAGCATGCGCTACGGTACTGTGCCGGTTGTGCGCGCCACCGGCGGACTCGACGATACGGTGGAGAATTTCGACCGCGCACGCTCGACCGGCAACGGCTTCAAGTTTGAACGCTACGACGCACACTCGATGTTGGAGAGCATTCACGAAGCCCTCTACTGCTATTCCGAGCCGGACGTGTGGCGCTTGATTCAGTCGAACGGCATGCGCGCCGACAATTCATGGCAGAACGCCGCGCGACGCTACCTTGAGCTTTATCGTTTCGTCGCCGCCGCCTGAAAGAGGCGTCAGCCGGATGGTTTGCGGGCCGAGAAATCCGCCCCCTGTTTCTAATTCGATTCTTTAAACAGAGCCGGAGCGCACGGTGTCTCCGGTTCGTGGCGATAAAGGTTTAGAAGGAGAATTTTGTATGAGTGAATATGTCAACGAAGTCAGCGACACCAATTTCGAGGCGGACGTGCTGCAATCGGAGCGGCCTGTGCTGGTGGACTTCTGGGCTCCGTGGTGCGCTCCCTGCCGGATGCTCACTCCCACGGTCGAGGCAGTCGCCGAGAAGTACGCGGCCAACGCTAGAGTGGTCAAACTCAACGTGGACGATAACCCGTCGGTGTCGCAGCGTTACGGCATCAAGGGGATTCCGACGCTGATTCTCTTTAAGAACGGGAAAGAGGAGGAGCGAGTGGTGGGTGCGACCTCGAAGGAGGCCATCTCGCGCATGATTGATAAACACGTCGGCGGCGCGGTCAGCGCGTAACAACAGACGCACAAACTCTTGGCGCGGGCGCATCTTCTTCGGGGCATCGCTCGCGCCGCTCATGTGTCTGGAGAGTGCGGTTCATCGAGGGCTTCCGCGCAGGCTTGCTTCCCTTCCGGCGGCGGCTGCTGCTTTCCGGCAAGAGATGAAACAACCGACCATCAATCGCGCGACCGCCAAACGTGCCACACGCAGCAAACGCTCGTTCGAGGAGCGGCTCGCGCAGAATCGCGCACGCGCGTTGGCCGAGGCGAAGTTTCGCACGCGGCAGGTACAGGGCAAGTTGCGCCGTTTCGTCAGCGCAAACTTTCGCCGTCAGGATGTCATTGACTCGCTCGCGCTGCGGCGCGGCGAGTGTAATCGCTGCGGCGCGTGCTGCGAGATTCTCTTCAAGTGCCCCTTCCTCAAGAAGCACGACGACGGCACGACCACCTGCGGCATCTACGACGACCGGCCCAATCAATGCCGCCTCTTCCCCATCGAACAACGCGACCTGACAGAGGTGCGCGGAGTCTGTAGCTTCTACTTCATCGAAAAGCCGGTCAGATTAGAAAGAGCGAGTTAGCAGTTTACTGTTTCAAGTTTTAAGTTTTGAGAAATCGGCGGCCGGTTCTCTGAAAACTGAAAACCGAAAACTGTAAACTGTGAACTGAAAATCATGTCACACATCATCGTCGTCATCGGCGCGCAATGGGGCGACGAAGGCAAAGGCAAGATCGTTGACCTGCTTGCCGAGCGCTTCGACATTGTGGCGCGCTATCAGGGCGGGCACAACGCCGGACATTCCGTGCAGGTCGGCGACCGCTCCTTCGTCCTCCACCTGCTGCCGTCAGGCATCGTGCATGCGGGCAAGACCTGCGTGCTCGGCAACGGGATGGTGATTGACCCGAAGGCTTTCTTTCAAGAGGCCGACCGGCTCGCCGAACAAGGCATCGCGGTCACGCCCGAACGCGTCCTCGTCAGTTCGCGCGCGCACCTGATACTTCCATACCACCGCGCGCTCGACCACACCAGCGAAGAACGACTCGGCAACGAACGTGTCGGCACGACCCTGCGCGGCATCGGCCCCGCCTACGAAGACAAGGCCGGACGGCGCGGCATCCGCGTCGCCGACGCCGTCAACCCGCAGGTCTTGCGCTCGCGCATCGAACGCAACTTGGAAGACGCCAACCGCGTCATACAGGCTTACAACGGCGAACCGCTCGACGTTGATCAAGTCTTCGACGAAACATCTGTCCTCGTCGAACGTCTCGCGCCCTTCACCGCCGACACCACCCACTATCTCAACCGCGCCGCGCGCGAAGGCCGCTCGATTCTCATCGAAGGCGCGCAGGCCACGCTGCTCGACGTTGACCACGGCACATATCCTTTCGTCACCTCGTCGAGCACGACGGCGGGCGGCGCATCCATCGGCACAGGTCTCGCGCCGCAACGCATCACGGGCGTGCTCGGCATCGTCCGCACCTACACGACGCGCGTCGGCGAGGGGCCGTTCCCTACCGAGATGCTCGGCGGTGAGGAGGAGATGGGCCAGACCATCCGCGAGCGCGGGCGCGAGTACGGTGCTTCGACCGGGCGACCGCGCCGCTGCGGTTGGTTCGACGCCTTCGCCACCCGCTACGCCGCCGACATCAACGGCTTCACCGCCGTCGCCCTGACCAAGCTCGACGTGCTCGACGCGCTCGACGAAATCAAAGTCTGCACCGGCTACCGCCTCGACGGTCGCACGCTCGAATCGCTTCCCGCCGTCTCGCAAGACCTGCGCCGCGTCGAACCCGTCTATGAGACGCTCCCCGGCTGGAACACCTCCACCGAAGGCATCACCGAGTTGGACGCGCTGCCCGCCGCCGCGCGCGCCTACGTTGAGTTTCTCTCGCACCACATCGGAGTGGAAATCGGCCTCGTCTCCACCGGCCCCGAACGCGGCCAAACCATCCTCTGCCGCGACTCCGCCCTCGACCGCTGGTTCACAGGCTGACCGAGAGCATGCAAAAGACCCGCCAGTTTGAGAACCGGCGGGCCGAGGTTCCCGCCAGCTAAATAACCGGCGAGAACACGCAACTACTGTCGAAACAAACCTAACCTCGCTTCTTGTCCGGCCTCGCCGTGAAACCACGACTCTCCGGCAGTTTCTTGGCAGGAGGAACAAACCCCTGCTCCTGACGGTTATCCGCCCGCTCCGCGATCTGCTTCTGGACAGCTTCCTTAAGCCGCTTTTTCGCACGTTTCTTCATACAAAGAGTATATAGCAAAACTGCCGTATAAACTGAACCCCCAAACGAAACATCCGCTCCCGAGCGACTTTCCCGGCGACATCAACCCACCGCCCGCCTCCCGGCGACACGACACAAACCCAACCCCCTCCGCACTTCCGACGAAGATTCGGGCAAATGTTTTTGGGTAATTTTGAGGCAACAAACTGTTGTGATATAGTCGCTCCTGTCAACAGCTGGCCCTATGCAAACGGTTCGACAATCAATCAACCGGCTGGCAACTGGCAAACGACAAATCCCATCACGGGCCGATAGCTCAGTCGGTAGAGCAACTGGCTTTTAACCAGTGGGTCGTAGGTTCGAGTCCTACTCGGCTCATCAATGTTTACCAACGCTTCGAGCCACCAATATGGTGGCTCGAAGTATTTTGCGGCAGTTTGCCGGTAGCTTTGACGGCAAGCCGCCCATTGAACATCTGTCACTCAATCAAGCATCTTGAGAAGAACGTCTGCAAGGTGGGACGGTATCGACAAATAAGGGCAATGCCCGCCGGGAAGTTCGACAGCCTCGACGCCGAGCCGTTCCCGCGCGGTGCGACGCGACCATTGCGGCGTTATGGTGCGGTCGTCGGAGCAAACAATGTAAGAAGAGGGGACTTCGGGCAACGCTTCGAGCGGGAAAATCTCTGTCATAGCCCCTTCGGCATACATCCTCGTTCTGGTCGCCAGCCCCAGACTCATCGCCTCGGGCGGACAATCATGGAAGAGAAATTTTATCGCCACATCATCATTCGTTGAAGGGTCGTTGCCAGCCCTGAACGCCGCCAGCCATTCGGGGTTGAGCATGTCAGGCTCGACGGCGAGTTGCTCCCTGATGCTTGCGCCCGGCTGCGGGATCAAAGCGGCAAGGTAAACGAGTCGGCGAATTGGGCGCAGGCTTGGCACGAGCGGGATAAACATGCCGCTCGCGGAGTGGCCGACGAGCACGACATCGTCACCGGCATCTTCGAGGGCTTGAGCGATAACTTCTGCGTATCTTGTTCCACTAGCGGCAGGTTCATCAACGGGCAGGCTCGGCGTGACCGTCTGCTGACCACGCTTTTCAAGCTCCGGGACTAATAGATTCCAGCAGCGCGGGTCTTGGGTGGAGCCGTTGACCAGACAAAATATACTCATAATTTCCTTTCAAGGTTCGCCGCGTCGCGCGACGCTGAAAATGTTGCTATCGCGCGGTCGGGTCGAATGCCCCGTCGGGCTGTGTGTGGAAAGAAACAGGCTGCCTAACGATGCAGCACTTGCTCAATCGCATCGCACGCCGTCTTCGCGCCATTTTCCTCTCTTACTCGTTGCCCAACCTTTGCTGCCTGTTCGCGGTAGGTAAGATTATCGAGCAACTCTGATAGTTCGCCGACCACGCGAGGAACCGTCAAGCGAGAGGGAGAGAGCGCGCGCCCGACCCCGAGGCGCACGCACCGGTGCGCATTGTCCGGCTGGTCTTGTCCATACGGGACAATGAGCATCGGTCGCCCTGCTCTCAACGCTTGTCCGGTCGTGCCGATGCCGCCCTGATGAACGATCACGCTCGCGCGCGGCATCACCAAACTGTGTGGCGCATAATCAAACGCGGCAATCCCGTCGGGCAATTTCGTTTGCGGTAGATTCCGCTTGTCGCCGATCAGCAGCAACGCACGCCTCTCAAGTTTTCGCGCGGCTTCAATGCTGACGCGGTAGAAATCCTTGGCAATCCACACCAGCGACGAACCGAGCGTGAACAGAACCGGCGGCTCGCCTTCATCCAGAAAGCGCAACAGTTCCGGCGCAGGCGGCTGTTCATCTTTGCGGTCATAAAAAGGAAAGCCGGTGATCATCGTGTTCGACGGAAAATCCGGCTGAATCCGGGCAAGCAGTTTCGAGAACAATGCGAGGACGAGCGTCGGCGAATGTTGCCCTTCAAAGATCGGGTTTGGGCTGCGCGCTAGGCCCAGTTCTTTACGCAATCGCTCAATCGGCTCGACCCATGATTTTGTCGTCCACTTGCCTAAACCGAAGAGTGTTCGCGCGACAAGCGGATGAGTCGCGGCGAGCGTCCGAAGCGCGGGCAGTTGCGGCGGGGTCGGGGGATCATAGGCGGAAGTGAAGGCAATCGGGAAAAGCACGGATGAGATCCATTTGACGCCCGTCTTCTCTGCGACAAGCGGCGCGGTTAGCGGAACCTGATGCGACACAAGCAAATCGGCTCCGCCCTCCGCCGTCACGGCAGCAAGTGTATCGGCATAGGTTTCGCGCAGGTGCGGCACGAGCAGTTCTCGAAAAAGGTAGCTTGGCCCGCCACGCGCATCCGACGCGCGACGAATGATTTCAGCGGATGTTTCAGCATCGGGCGGCGGAAGATCAGGACGCACCGGATGAAAAGCGATGCCCGCCGCTTCAACTTTCTCGCGGTAAATCGGCGACGTTGCGATTACTGAATGATAACCGCGCTCTTGCAACTCAAGCGCAAGCGCCATGTGCGGATGAAGGTCGCCGAACGATCCCCAAGTGGTGAAAACCACCCTTTTCTTTGTGCCAAGCTGTGACATCTACACAACCTGTTTTCCTGTGAACTGTGAGCAGCCCGACGCCGGAATCGAGCGCGGGAGGGCGAACAACGTCAACGTGATTTGCATACGCATTATGACAAGCAGTCTATACCGCCGTCCGCTCGAATGACTTATTCGATGCGGGTTTACTTTTTGCGTTCATCTCTTTCATAGCTCAGTTTGACGATGAAAATCCGGCTGACCGCGCGTCCGTTTTTGGAGTGGGGTGCGGTCAGGGATTGAAGCGGGCGCGGTATTCGCCGGAGATGATGAAGGCTTTGACCATCTCGGCAGAGACGTAGTTGCCGCCGTGCTGGTTGAGTTTGTCGAGCCAGAACTGGTAGCCGCTGAAATCCGTGTTGGGCGGGTCGTCGGGGTTGCGGCGCAGGTAGCCGAAGTATTGCATCAGGACGAACGCGCGGTTGAACTCGCGGCGCGTGAGGTCTTCGTCTTCGGCGACGGCGCGCAGGACTTGTGCACGGGTGAGCGTTCCGGCACGCAAGGATGCGGCGAGCGTGTCGCGTTCGGCGGCTGAGAGCGCGCCTTGCGTGTTGGCGTCGAGCGCGGCGACGAAGGCTTCGGGCGACATCGCCGTGGGATACTGCGCGATGAACTGCGGGCGTGCGACGAAGTTGGCGAGGAAATTTTGCGTGTTGGTTTCTAGCTGCTGCTCCCAACCCGGCGCGCCGTCTATCACGCCCTGACCGATTGTTTGCGTGTCGGGGAGAAACTCCGCGAAGCGCGGCATGCGCCCGTAGGCCGACCGGTAGAGGCGATAGACGAGATAACCCGTCTCCTGAAATTCGGGCGAGAGGAAGAAGGCCGCCGAGACGTTGATGCGCTTCGTCTCGACGCAGCGCGCGTCGCCGCCGCAATCCTCGATCTGTCGAACCCAGAAATCGAAGCCTGTAGGGTCGGGCTCGCGGTTGAGGAAATCGAGATAATGCTGCCGGACGAAGAAGCGGGCATCGTCAACGGGGTTGACGGCGCTGCCGGGTAGCAAACGGAAAGTCTGCAACTGGCGCGCGGCGACGGAGGCGGAGAGCGCACCGCTGTTGAGGGTCGCCGCCGAGAGATTGGTTTCGAGATGAGTCGTCTGTTGTGCGGCGCGTAGCGGCAGCGCGGGGAGCGCGAGCGTGTAGTTGCGCGGCGCGTCGGAGACGTTCCAGAGACGCGCGACGATGCCTTCGCCGATGCCCTCTTCGGCGGGCTTGAGCGCCCAGAGCAGGACGTTCGGGTCGGAGATGTTGACGAGCGAAAAGTTGTTTTCGGGATATGACGTGCCGCCCGTGACGACGCCCGCGACGAATGGGTTCTGATGCTCTAGGGCGAAGCGCATGGCAGCGGTCGGGTCGTAGGCATCGTGGGTTTGGAGCGCGAAGCGTTGGAGAAAGTTTGAGTCGCCGCCCTGATTCGGGATGCCGAGCGCGGGGCCGTCAACCTGCCCGCCGACGAGCGGCGAGATTTGGGGCGTCGCGGTGTCGAGCGCCGAAGACGTGCTGTTGCCGAGACGCATGAAGTATGTGTCGGCGTTCGAGAGCGTCGCGCCGACGCCGCCGCTGCCGTTGATGTCCGCGAAGTGATTGAGCGTCAGCCAGTCGTAGCGCGAGTTCTGCGCGCGGTTGGAATAGTGTCCGCCCTGCGCTTGGGTGCGCGCGCGAATCAACGCGCCCGTCTCTTCGTGCCACACGTCGGGCGCGTCGAGATTGAAGCCGAAGCCCCACGTCCGCACGTCTCCGAAGTTCTGCGTGATCCGGTTGTGCAGTTCGATGCGGCGCGAATCACGAAAGAGCGTGATGCGCGAGACGTGCGCGAGCGGGGCGGGCGCGGTCGCGCGCAGCGTCACCGAGACGGGCCCCGCGTTCTCCACTTGCAGCGTGCCCCCGCTCGCTCCCAGATCGTTCAAGGCGCGACCGTTCAACGTCCGCACAAACTCCCTCTGCCCACGCGTCTTGTCAATCAGGCTCGTGACGGCCCCGCGTTCCGCGACGTTGAGACGATAAAAGTCGTTCTCCAAGACGTTTCCCTGCACCGTCGCGGCGGGTGCAAACTGCGCGCCTGCGCCCGCACGCAGTTCGTAAACCTTGTAGCCGACCGAAGGGACATCCTTCGCCTGCACGCGCAGGTGGCGCACTCCTTCGAGCGAGACGACTTGCGAAGGCGTCTCCTGCCCGGTGCTGAGGTCTATGACGTGGACGGGGTTGGTGTCGGCGGAGGGGAGGTCTGCGAAGTCCGTGCGCGTCCAGCCGAGCGGGTTGAAGACGTAGAAGCGCGTGTTCGCGCCGCTTTTGCGAATCATGCCGCCGAGCGCGGGCGCGGCGTCCGCCTGAAGACTGTTGACGTAAGCGGCAATCTCTCCGGCGATGCGGCGTTGCCATGCGGCGCGGGCGTTGCGCGTGACGGGGCCGTCCGCCGTCCAAGCGTGTTCCCAGTAGAGACCGAGGTTCATCCACGCCAACTCGCGCGCCTGACGGCGCGTGTCCATGAAGGCGGGATTCTTGAGACTGATGAGCGTGGCGAGCGCCTCCGCGCTCCGCAGTTTCTCGACGCTCCGCTTGACGCCCGCCGAGACTTCCGCCATCGAAGCGCACAGCACGTCCCACTCATTGCCGTAGCTCGCCGATGCGCTCGGCAGGTTTGCGCCGTACGTCGTCTCAAAGTCCTGAAAGAAGTCCTGCTCGTTGGAGACGATGACTTGGCGCGCGGCGTTCGTCTGTTGCTGCGCGACGACGGGAAACTCATCCGTGAGAGTCACGGTGTCGTCCCAACCCTTGCCGAAGATTCCCGCGACGCGGTAGGGGTAGCGGCTGGTAAAGGTCGCGTTGGTATCGGCGAGATTGATGGCTTCGGCGGGGCGGCGAGCTTCGGCGTAGCCGCCGATGCTGTCATTGGCGAAGAGGTTGTTCCACTTCATCAGGATGCGGCTCGAATCCGGGCCGACCCACCAGTAGATGTCGTGCTCGCGGTCGCCTGACTGCGGAACCTGCGTCGCGCAGGCGCACACGCCGCGCCAACTCCAACGCGCGCCCGCCCCCGCCCACAGAGAGCCGAGACCGTAGGGCAAAGTCTGATTCTCCATCGCCACCGCCAGAGGGAAACGCACTTGATAACGACGCTCGATTGCGCCCGCGTAGTACATGCCGCGCAGCACGGCTTCGGCGGGAGTCGCGCCGTAGGTGGAGACGAGCGCGTTCAAGGGAACGCTGATGTGGCCGTCGCGGATGCGGTTGATCAACCGCTCAAACTCCGCCGCCGAACGGTTGTGTTCATACGTCCACATCCAAAAACTGCCGTCGCAGTTCCAACGGCTCTGATAGGGCGCGGGGTTGGCGGCGGTCGCATCGGCGAGGTTCAGGTAGTAGTCAATCATTTGCAGGAACGCCTGCCGGTGAGTCTCCTCGTCGCCCGCCCACATGTAGTCCGTGTGATCGTCGGGCGCGATGTAGATTCGCTTCGGCCCGCTCTGTGCGGTCGCCCGCGGGACGCAGGCGAGCAGCAGCCCGAAGGCGAAAATTATGACGGAGAGATACGTTCTCATATCGCAGTTGCACGCGCGCCGGAAGCCGGACAATCTTTGAAACTATCGAACCCGAAGACGCTTGGACTAATCAACAGACTGACCGCTCGCAAGTTTTCCTGTCTATCTTGCAATCCTCCCGGAGAGTTCCTGTCCAATCAATAACAGGCTTAAAAGCCCGAACATTCCCGACCCCGCACGCCGTCGCCCGCATCAATGGGCGTTTTGAATAAACTTATTGTCAAACAATAATTCGACTGTTAGAATCAAAAAGTAAGGCGAGTCGAGGACATCCTCGCCATCCAGTCTGTCCAGAATGGAGCGCGCCATCAACCCCGCTCCGGTATCCGTCCACATAATCCTTGTAAAAGCCTCGATTGTCGAATAAATCTTTCGGGCTTCACCTTCGGCGACCTCGCAAATTCAACTCATCAAGCGTCTTGAGAGTGTGGAAATCCGCCCTCCTTTCCACTCTATTCGGATTTAGATCAAACGGCCCCGCGCCGTCCCCGAACCTTTCGTCAAGCAAGATTGTCCCGACCAACCCTGATGACGACACACGTTGCAACCCCGCTCCGTCCCGTCCACCCGCCCGTGCCGGGGGTGCGACGGCTCAAGCCGCGCGCGCCGAAAAAAATCCTGACGCTTTTCGGCACGCGTCCCGAAGCCATCAAGCTGGCTCCCGTCATTCAACAACTCGAAGCGCACGGCCAACACTTCCGCACCATCAACGTCGCTTCGTCACAGCACACAGACCTGCTCGCGCCCTTCGTCCGTCTCTTTCAGATCAACGTCGCACACGACCTGCACGCGATGTCGCCCGGACAGACATCCAATCAACTCTGCGCGCGTCTGCTCTCGTCGCTCGACGCAATTCTCGACACGGAACAACCCGACCTCATCCTCGTGCAGGGCGATACTTCGACGGCGATGGCGGGCGCGCTCGCCGGTTTTCATCGCGGCATCGCCGTCGGGCACGTCGAAGCGGGCCTGCGTTCGGGCAACATGCAGAGTCCTTTTCCCGAAGAGATGAACCGTCGTCTCATCTCGCGTCTGGCGACTTATCACTTCGCGCCGACGCATCAGAACCGCGACCTGCTGCTCGCCGAAGGCGTGGATGCCGAGTGCATCTTCGTCACCGGCAACCCGATTGTTGACGCGCTCCACATGATTCTGTCGAGCGCGCACACGCCGCCCGTCGTCAGTTCGCTTCAGGAGGCCACCGAAGGCTTGAAGCGCATCATTCTCACCACTCACCGGCGCGAGAGTTTCGGTCGCATGATGGAAGAGAACCTCTACGCGCTCCGTCATTTCGTCGAGACTCACGCGGATGTCGCGCTTATCTTTCCCGTGCATCCGAACCCGCGCGTCGTCGAGGCCGCGCACGAAATCCTCTCCGGCCACCCGCGCATTCACCTCATCGAGCCGCTCAACTACGACGAGTTCATCATGCTGCTCTCGACGGCTTGGCTCATCGTCTCGGATTCGGGCGGCGTGCAGGAGGAAGCGCCGACGCTCGGCAAGCCCCTCTTGATTCTGCGTGAGAACACGGAACGGCCCGAGGTTTTGCAATCGGGCGTGGCGCGTCTGGTCGGCGGCGACGCTTGGCGTCTGGCAGAGCTTTTGGAGGAAATGTTCGCGGCTGAAAGTTGGACTGATGAAGTCAGGACGGTCGAAAATCCTTTCGGACAGGGCGACAGCGGCACACGCATCGCCGGGATTGTCGGCACTCTGCTCGGGCTCGACGTGGCTCAACCCGTGGCGTGAATAGTAGTAGTAAGATGCAAGATTCAGAGCACAAACCGGAGAAGCGGCATCTGCTGACGATTTTGTTGGAGGACTACTTCCACGTCGTCGCCTTCGAGGGCCTCATCCAGCGTCGTCAATGGTATCGCTTCGAAACGCGCTTCGAGCAGAACACGCTCAAGGCGCTCGACCTCTTAGACCGTCACCGCATCAAGGCGACGTTCTTCGTGCTCGGATGGATCGCCGAAAATCAACCGGAACTCGTCAGAGAAGTGGCGCGGCGCGGCCATGAGATTGCGAGCCGGGGGCTCTACCGACACCGACGAGCGCGCCCGATGACGCCCGCCGAGTTTCGCGAAGACGTGGTGCGCTCGCGCGAAGCCATCGAGCGCGCGAGCGGAGCGGAGGTGTTGGGCTTTCGCGCGGCGCGTCGCTGGTCGCGCCCGTCCGACCTCTGGGCGCTCGACGTGCTGGCGCGAGAGGGCTACGCGTATGATTCGAGTCTCGCGCCCATCTCGAAAGGGTTTCGCGCCGAGCCGTGGCGTCGCTTCGCGCACCGACACGCGTGCGGCGACAAAGAAATCTGGGAGTTTCCCATCTCGACCTGCAACCTGCTCGGCTGGCGTCTGCCGATTGCCGGGGGCAACTATTTTCGCCAAATCCCGCACACGCTCCTGAAGCACGTCGTCGAACATTGGCATCAGACTTACGACGCTCCGTTCATGATGTACGCACACGTCTGGGAACTCGACCCCGAACAGCCGCGCATCACGGGCGCTTCCCCGCTCGCACGCCTGCGCCATTATCGCAACCTCGACAAGATGCGTTGGGTGCTCGAAGACTACATCAACAGATACAAGTTCGTCGGCGTCGGCGAGTATCTGGGCCTGCGGCAGCCGCAGTACAACGCGCAGGAGAGCGAAAGCTTCCCCCTCATGGTGCGCGAAAGATTCGAGCGACGGAGGCCCGTCCCGCCGGTCGTCGTCACGCCGGAGGCTTCCGACGATGCGCGTGCCGCGCGCGTTCCCGTCAGCGTCGTCGTGCCGTGTTACAACGAAGCTCTGACGCTGCCCTATCTGGCGAACACTCTCAAGAGTCTGGAAGCCGCGCTCGCGGGTGACTACACGCTCCGCTTCATCTTCGTTGACGACCGCAGCACGGACGACACCTTCGACGTGCTCGACAAAATCTTCGGCGCGTGGCCGAACAGCAAAATCATTCGTCACGCGCGCAATCTCGGCGTCGCCGCCGCGCTCTTGAACGGCATCCGTCATGCCGAGACCGAGATCGTCTGCTCGATTGACTGCGACTGCACATACGACCCGCACGAGCTACAGAACATGATTCCGCTCCTCGCCGACGACGTTGATATGGTGACTGCCTCGCCCTATCACGCCGACGGCGCGGTGCGAAACGTCCCGCGCTGGCGTCTCTCGCTCTCGCGCGGCGCATCTTTCCTCTACCGGCAAGTATTGCGTCAACGCCTTGCGACCTACACGAGTTGTTTCCGCGTCTATCGTCGCGGCGCGGTGATTGAGATGCGCCTGCGCGAGACGGGATTTCTCGGCGTCGCCGAGACGCTCGGGCGGCTCGACCTGCGCGGCTCGAAGGTCGTCGAACATCCGGCGACTCTCGAAGTGCGCCTGTTCGGGCAGTCCAAGATGAAGGTCGTCCGCACGGTCTTCGGTCATCTGCGACTGCTCTCCCGCCTGCTCTTGATGCGCCTGCGCGCGGCGCGCGATGCCGCCCCGCCGCTTCCTGCCGACGCTCCGCAAGATGACGTTATCTTCATCCAGACCCGGACATCTCCGAACATCAACACACACCAGTAAGGAAACCGACGCGAACATGAGTACAAGTCTATTAACACCGGAAAAGCTTTTGACGTTGCCTTCCGATCAGGACGCCTCGGGCCGCACGCTCGGCGCGGAAGAACTCGCGCTGCTCGCCGAAGTGATTCAGAGCGGCACGCTCACGAGCACCAAAGGCGCGTTCGTCAAGACCCTCGAAGAACGTTTCGCCGCTATGCTCGGCGTCAAGTACGCTTACGCCTGCGCGTCCGGCTCGGCAGCCGTGCATTGCGCCATTGCCGCCATTGACCCGAACCCCGGCGACGAGATCGTCACCACATCCATCACCGACATGGGCGCGCTCGCTCCCGTTATCTATCAGGGCGCGATTCCCGTCTTCGCCGACGTTGACCCGGAGACCTACAACGTCACGGCACGCACCGTCGAGGCAGCCTTGAGCGAGCGGACGCGGGCCATCGTCGTCACGCATCTCTTCGGCAACCCTTGCGAGATGGACGAAATCATGGAACTTGCGCGCGAACGCAATATCCCCGTCATCGAGGATTGCGCGCAGGCGTTTCTGGCCGAGCATCGCGGGCGTCGCGTCGGCACTATCGGCGCGGTCGGTTGCTTCAGCCTGCAACAGGGCAAGCACATCACGACGGGCGAAGGCGGCCTCGTCACGACTAATGACGACGCTCTCGCGCGCCGCATCTTCCTCTTCATCAACAAGGCTTGGGGCTACGGCGACCCGCAGCCCGACCACTATTTTCTCGCGCTCAACTATCGTCTCAGCGAATTGCAGGGCGCGGTCGCCGTCGCGCAGTTGGAGAAACTCTCGGACGTGGCCGCGCGTCGCACCTCTCTCGCCGCTCAACTCACCGCGCGTCTCGGCGGCTTGCAGCCCGCAGTTCAACCGCCGCTCACGCGCCCGCACAACCTCCACACCTTCTGGAAATATTGCCTCCGCATAGACGGGCGCAAAATCCGCGACGGCGCGAACGGGATGGCGCGTCTCCTGAAAGAAAAGGGCATCGCCTCCGCGCCGCGCTACATCCAGAAGCCCGCCTTCATGTGCGAGGTCTTTCAGAAGCAGCGCACCTTCGGCGACAGCCGTTTCCCCTTCACGCTCGCGCGCCCCGAAGCGGTTGACTACGACCCGGCGAAGTTCACAGGGACATACGCCGCGCTCGAAGGCGTCCTAGTGCTGCCGTGGAACGAGCGATACACGGAAGAACACATCGAATACATCGCCGACGCGATTCACGAAGCACACGCGCAACTGGCGTTGTGAACCCTCAAACGACTCTGACCAACCCTCGCAGAGATGATGAAACATAAACTCAACTTCGGAATGGTCGGCGCGGGCGGCATCGCGCAAGCCTACGCACAGGCGTTCAAGGATTGCGACGCGGCGCGTCTGGTCGCCGTCGCAGACGTTCGCACGGATGCCGCGCACGCGCTCGCCGCAGGCGCGGGCTGCGCGAGCTACGGTTCTTATAAGGCGATGGCGGAAGACGCGGCGCTGGATGCGGTCGTCGTCTGCACGCCGCCCGCCACGCATCCCGACATCTGTCTCTACTTCGTCGAGCGCGGCGTGCACGTCCTCTGCGAAAAACCGCTCAGCATCAACCCGGCCAGCGCGCGTGCGATGCTCGACGCGGCGAGCCGCGCCGGTGTGCAACTGACGATGGCCTCGAAGTTTCGTTACGTGGCGGACGTGATAGAGGCCAAGCGTCTCGTCGGCGCGGGCGCGCTCGGCGAGATCATCCTGTTCGAGAACGCCTTCACTTCGCGCGTCGAGATGTCGGCGCGTTGGAACTCGAACCCGCAGGTCAGCGGCGGCGGCGTCTTGATTGACAACGGCACGCATTCGGTTGACCTGATGCGTTATTTCCTCGGCCCGCTGGCGGACGTGCAGGTGGTCGAGGGCATCCGCAGCCAGCGTCTCGAAGTCGAGGAGACGGTGCGCATCTTCGTCCGCAGCACGGGCGGCGTGATGGGCAGCATTGACCTCTCTTGGAGTCTCAACAAAGAACTCGACAACTACATCAGCATCTACGGCTCGGAGGGCACGCTCCACGTCGGCTGGAAGGAATCGAAATACCGCCGGGCGAGCGGCGGCGAATGGGTCGTCATCGGCAAGGGCTACGACAAGGTGCTGGCGTTCCGCAGCCAACTGCAAAACTTTTCGCGCGCCATCATGGGTATCGAACCCTTATTGATTACGCCGGAGGACGCGCTCGCTTCCGTCGAGGTTATCGAAGCGGCCTACGCCGCTCTGCGCCGGAGTCAATGGACGACGGTCGGGTGCGGCGCGAGTGCCGCGACGATGCTCGCGCAGGCGGGCGGCGAACTCATCATCGAGGCACACGACATCGCATGAGCGTTCGCATCCATCCGACTGCAATCGTCGAGGAAGGGGTCGAAATCGGCGCGGGCACTTCCGTCTGGGACAGCGTCCACATCCGCCATTCGACGCGCATCGGCGACGAGTGCATCGTCGGCGAGAAGACCTACGTCGCCTACGGCGTCCGCATCGGCCATCGCGTCAAAATCAACGCCTTCGTCTATATCTGCGCGGCGGTCACGATTGAAGACGGCGTGATGATCAGCGCGGGAACCGTCTTCACCAACGACCGCTTTCCGCGCGCGACCACGCCCGACTTGAAACAACTGCGCCCGTCGGAACCGGACGAGCACACGCTGCCGACGCTCGTCCGCGAGGGCGCGACCATCGGCGCGCGCTGCGTCGTCGGCAACGACCTCTCCATCGGTCGCTTTGCGATGGTCGGCATGGGTTCGGTCGTCACGAAGTCCGTCCCGGACTTTCATCTCGTCGTCGGTCATCCGGCTGCGTCCGTCGGCTGCGTCTGTCGCTGCGGGCAGATGCTCATGCGTTTTTCAAAGGAAGCGAGCACGACGCACGAGGAGCAAGTGACCTGCGCGGCGTGCGGGCGACGTTACGGCATCGAAGGCCGGACGGTGAGAGAAATAGATTAACCAATGTAGACACAGGAAAAAACCGATGAAAGTTTTACTCAACACCTTTTTACTTTTGCTCACCATCTGCGTCTCCGTTTCGGCGGTGGCAGTTTTGAACGCGCTTTTAATCTGATGTCGCAGCGAAAAAAATGCTGGGCTATCGTCGGCGGCGGGCTTCTGGGGATGACGCTGGCGCATCGTCTCGCGCGCGCGGGCGAGTGTGTGACGTTGTTTGAAGGCGCGGGCGAGTTGGGGGGCTTGGCGAGCGCGTGGCAGATCGGCGATGTCGTGTGGGATAGACACTATCACGTCACGCTTTTGTCGGACACATCCTTGCGCGCTCTGCTCTGTGAGTTGGGTTTGGAAGAGGAGATGCGCTGGGTCGAGACGAAGACCGGATTTTACGCCGACGGCAAGCTCTATTCGATGTCCGACTCGCTTGAGTTTTTGCGCTTCCCTCCGCTCGGACTGATAGACAAGCTGCGCCTCGGAGCCAACATCTTCTACGCCTCGAAGGTGCGGCGCTGGCAACGTCTGGAAAAGATTCCGGCGAGCGTCTGGCTCAAGCGTTGGTCGGGCCGACGGACGTTCGAGAAAATCTGGCTCCCGCTCCTGCGCGCCAAACTCGGCGACAACTACGCGCAGACCTCCGCCGCTTTTATCTGGGCGACCATCGCGCGCATGTATGCCGCGCGCCGCACCGGACTGAAGAAGGAGATGTTCGGCTACGTCTCCGGCGGGTACGCGCGCATCCTCGCGCGCTTCGCCGATGTCCTCGCGGGCGAGGGTGTGAATATCAAACTGCGGCAGAGAGTCGTGCGGGTCGAGCCTTCGGCGACGGGCGCGGGCGTCTGTCTTGAGTTGGCGGAAGGAGACAGGGAGACGTTCGACGAGGTTATCTTGACGACGCCCGCCAACGTCGCGGCGCGGGTCTGCACGGGCCTGTCGGCGGAAGAACGCGCGCGGCTCGAAGGCGTTCGTTATCAAGGCATCATCTGCGCTTCGCTTTTGTTGAAGCAACCGCTGGCGAACTTCTACGTCACCAACATCACAGACGCGGGGCTGCCCTTCACCGCCGTCATCGAGATGACCGCGCTGGTTGACCGCGCGCAGTTCGGCGGCCACGCGCTCGTCTATCTGCCCAAATATTTGGACGCCGCAGACGCGGCTTTCGCGTCGAGCGATGCGGAGATCGAAGCGCAATTCCTCGCCGCGCTCGAACGCATGTACCCGCATTTTCGTCGCAGCGACCTCGTCAGTTTCCGCGTCTCGCGCGTCCGCCAAGTCTTCCCCATCCCGACGCTGAACTACTCGACGCAACTCCCCGCGCAGGCGACTTCGCATCCGGCCATTCACATCATCAACTCCGCGCACATCCTCAACGGAACGCTCAACGTCAACGAGACGGTGCAACTCGCCGAAGCGGCGGCGGCGCGTCTGCTATCGGTTGCAAGGCAAACGGAGGCGCGCGTATGAGAAACCGCAGCACGTCGCCGAGACTTCTGCCGCCGGATGCCCTCGTCAAGACGGGCGACGTTGACCATGCAGATTGGAATCATCGCCCGCTGCTCGGTTCGATTATGCGCCTCAGGTTCGCGCTCATCATCGAGCTTCTGGCGGGCCGGAAATTTCCGCGCCTGCTCGAAATCGGTTACGGCAGCGGCGTCTTTCTCCCCGAGTTGAGCCGCTCCTGCGAAGACCTCTACGGCATTGATGTTCATCCTTCGGCGCAAGCGGTCGCGCGCACGCTCGCCGGTTTCGATGTCGCGGCGAAACTGTTTTCGGGGAGCGCGACGGCGATGCCCTTCGCGGACGATTTTTTCGACGCCGTAGTGGCCGTCAGCGCGTTGGAGTTTATCGAAGACCTCGACGCCGCGTGTCTCGAAATCAGAAGGGTCTTGCGTCCCGGCGGTCGTCTCTTCATCATCACGCCCGGTTATTCGCCCATCGCCGATTTCGGCCTCCGCATCCTGACGGGCAAGAGCGCGAAGGACGACTACAGCGAGCGTCGCCAGCGGCTGCTTCCGACCATCAGGAAACATTTCGCCGTCGAGCGGCAACTGACCGCGCCCCCCTTCGGCGGCACGCTCATCCGCCTCTACACCGCGCTCGAACTTCGCGGCGGACAAGAACCGCAACACGGAGACACAGAGAAAGCGGAGGGGTAAAGAGCAGGTCTTAAAAGTCTCGTCTTACTCTCTGCGCCAGCGCGTCTCTTTTGTCTCTCAGGTTAATCTTCCGTTATCAGGCTTGCTCGCTTCCGGCACAGACGACACGATGCAACATTCAATCCAAACACCCGCGCGCACGCGACCGCTCGCCAGCCTGTCGCTCGACCTCGACAACAAGTGGGCCTATCTGAAAACGCACGGCGACGCGGGCTGGCGCGAGTTCCCTTCCTATCTCGACGTGGTCGTCCCGCGCGCGCTCGATTTTTTGCGCGAACGCGGTTTGACCATCACCTTCTTCGTCGTCGGGCAGGATGCCGCGCTCGACAAGAATCTCGACGCGCTTCGGCAGATTGCTCCCGCCGGACACGAGATCGGCAACCATTCTTTTCATCACGAGCCGTGGCTGCATCTCTACAGCGAGCGGGAGATCGAGCAGGAGCTTTCCCGCGCCGAGGATGCGATTGAGCGTGCGACCGGAGAACGTCCCCTCGGGTTTCGCGGGCCGGGCTTCAGTCTCTCACACGCGACGCTGCGCGTGCTGGCGCGGCGCGGCTATCTCTACGACGCTTCGACCTTTCCCACCTTCCTCGGGCCGCTCGCGCGCGCATACTACTTCATGACGGCGAAGCTGACCGACGAGGAGAGAGAGAAACGCAAGGCACTTTTCGGTACGCTGCGCGACGGTTTGCAGCCCGTCAAGCCGTATCGCTGGAGGGTCGGCGGCGCGTTGCTGACGGAGATTCCCGTCACGACGATGCCGCTGTTCAAGCTGCCCATCCACGTCAGTTATCTTCTGTATCTCGGCGGCGTGTCGCGCTCGCTCGCGCTTCGTTATTTCCAGACCGCGCTCGCCTTCTGCTGCTTGACGGGCACGCAGCCCTCTCTGCTGCTCCACCCGCTCGACTTCCTCGGCGTGGACGACACGCCCGACCTCGCCTTCTTCCCCGCGATGCGGCAGACGAGCGCGCGGAAACTGCAACTCGTCGGCGAAGCCCTGCGGATGCTGTCCGCACAGTTCGACGTGGTGACGATGCGCGAACACGCGCGCGCGGTCTTGGAGTTGTCGCCGGAGATTCCGCTCGTCGAAGCGCAGACGCTCCGCGCGGTCGCGGGCAGCATGCACAGCATCGGTTCCGAAGCGCAGAGTTGAAAGAGCCGCAAGCCTCGCGCTCAAAGTTTGCGACGAGACAGACCGGCGACGGACATGACAGAGACAGAGACGGCAACGGCGTGGCCCGACGACTCGACCCGCACGCGGGCCGCTGGCACGCTGTCCCTCGTCTCCGAACGCGCCGTCGTCAACCTCCTGACGCTCCTTCATCTCTCCATCACGCTCCCGCTCGCCTACACGCTCAACATCTGGACGGACGAAGCCTACACGCTCGACACGACCGCACGGGATGTCGCCTACGCTTTGCGTCAGGCGCTCGACTTCGAGTTGCAAGCGCCGCTCTATTTCGTGCTGTTGAACCTTTGGAGAACCGCGAGCGAGTCCGTCTTCTTCGCGCGCCTGTTCTCCGTCGCGTGTATCGCGCTGATGCTGCGTCTGGTCGTGCCGCTGTCGCGCCGCTTTCTTCCGGGCATCAATCCGTGTTGGACGTTGGGCGCGTTTGCGCTGCACCCGTTCGTCGTCTGGGCGGCCATCGAGATTCGCCTCTACGCGCTCGCCCTGCTGCTTGCGGCGACGCTCCTGCTTCTCTTTTACGAAGCCTATCTCGCGGAAAAATCCTCTCGGCGTGCGCGCGTGCTCTACGCGCTCGTCGCGCTCGTCGCTCTCTACACCCATTATTATCTGGGCTTCCTGCTCGTCGCCAACGCGTGCGCGCTCGTCGCGCTCGGGCGCTGGCGCGCGCTGCGTTCGTATCTGTTTTGGATGATGGGGGTCGGCGTCTGTTTTGCGCCGATGCTCCTGATTATCAAAGGGCAGAGGGCGACTCTGACGCGCGACGCCGCGCAGACGACTTCGCTCCTCGAAGCCGTCAAGGTTCTGTCTTGGAGATTCTATGACTACGTTCTGCCCGCCGGGTGGACGCCGCTACAGTTCGCGCAGCGTTGGCTGGTGCGCTTCGGTCTCCTCTGCGCGGTCTTTGTTTTCATACGTGAAGCTCGTCGCAGCAAACGCCCCGCGCATTTCGCCGTCTGGACGATTGCCACGGTGACGACGCTCTTTTATCTCGTCTCGCTACTCTTGACCGGCGAGACGCTGCTGCTCACGCGTCATACCACCGTGCTCTTTCTTCCCCTGATGCTTCTGGTGCTCTCGACGCTCGAAGCCATCCCCCGAAAGAGCGTGCGATACGGCGCGGCGGCTGTCGCTTTTTTCTTCTACGTCGCGTCGCTCTGTGCCGCCTACGCGCCGCTCGCCAAGACCGGCGACTGGGAGCGCGTCGCCCGCCACATCTCCGCAGCCGAACAGAGCGGGCAACCCGTCGCCGTCTTTCGCGGCAGCGGCGCGCTGCCCCTCAAGCATTATTACAAAGGTCTGAACCCGCTCGTCGCCATCCCCGTCGAGAACAGGTTCGACACCTTCCGCCCGCGCGACGAAATCATCGCCGACGAAGCCCAACTCTCCCGCGCCTTCGCCCGCGCGCCCCGCGAACACGAATATCTCTGGCTCGTCACCGAGGATGCCTGCGTCGCGCCGGGGGCGGGCTACAACTGCCGCGCGCTCGAAGAGTTCGTCGAAGCCAACTACACCGTCGAATCCAGACGCGACTTTTACCGCGCACAGGTGCGACTGCTCCGGCGTCGAGACAGTCAGCCGGATTGAACGCCGCGTCGCACCGGTCTGCAAAAGTCGCGCGCAAGTCTAAAACGCGTGCCATCCGGCAGCCGGTTGGATGTATAATGGCGTCGTTCACACGGTTTCGCGTTGCGCCGGAAGTGAAGGGTCAGGCCGCCCTTGTGTCCTGCTGTCGCGCGCGTTCATTCGAGAGCCAAGAGAAATATCGTTGAAGTTCGCCCGAACAGTTTTTATCGTCGCGTCGTTGCTCCTGCATTCGCCTGCAATGTGGGCGCAGTCCGCGACGAGCACTCCGCCCGACATCAACGCGCTCATACGCGACTCTTCGCGCAACGGCAAGACGCTCAGCAGGCGCGTCTTCGACTACACTTGGACGAGCAAAAACACGACGCGCGAGGCCAACAAGCGCGGCGAGGTGACGAAAGAGAGCGTCCGTGTCTATGAGGTGTATCCGGTTCCGAGCCGCGACCATGTGGTGCAGAAGTTGATCAGCGTCAACGGCGCGGCGCTGTCGCCGAAGCGCGCGGAGAAAGAGCAGAAGCGCGTGATGGCCGAGTTGATGTTGGAAGTGATGATGCCGCTGGACGTATCTCTGCCGGAGGCGGAGGTCGCGCCGGAGGACGACAAGGGGTGTCCGCAGTTTGGCATCTGGACGGAGTTGGAAGGCTTCGGCGGCAAGGAGATTTCGTTCGGCATCTCCGACTTCCTCTGCGCGGGCGAGTTCTCCTCACCGCGCACCGCGCGAATGAACGAACGCGACGCAATCGTCCTCGACTTTCGCCCGCGCGCCGACTTCCGCGCCAGCACGCCCGCCAAAGCTCCCATCACAAAAATGCACGGGACAGTTTGGATAGACGTGCAAGACAGGGTCGTGATGCGCGTCGAGGCATGGCTCGCGCAGAGCAGCGGCGCGAAACCCGCCAGCGCGAGCGCACCCGTGCGGCCCGCGCCTGCGCTCATTTTCGAGGATACGCGCTTGCCCGACGGCATGTGGGTGCGCACCCTGCGCTACATCAACACGATTCAGAATCCGCTCGCCTTCAACGGCGTCAACGTCGAGTGGCGACAGGATTTCAGCGAGTACAGGCGTTACAACACGGAGTTCAAAGAGTACAAGCTCGAAGAACCGAAAGCGCAACCTTGAAGCGACGGGAGACTTCCGCGCGTCAAAGCATCTTTCTTCTTGAGAGACAGTCGTCCGGCGTGCGCGCGGTTTCGCGCACGTCGCCAGATTCCCGAAAAATCCGCCTTGCAGAGTTAAAAGACGATGAAACGATTCGCCACTTTTCTGTCGCATAGCCTTTTTCTTCTCTCGCTCGTTGCCTGCGGCGCGCACGCCGCGCACGCGCAACAGACGCCGAAGCCCGATCAACCAGACGACGTTGTGCGCGTCACGACGGCGATTGTGCAGACGGACGTGATGGTCTTCGACAAGCAGGGCCGCTTCGTTGACAACCTTCTGCGCGAGCAGTTCGAGTTGAAGATTGACGGGCAGGTGCAGCCCATCTCTTTCTTCGAGCGCGTGACGGCGGGCAGCGTGAACGAGGACGCCAAACTCGCGGCGGCGCGAAGCGGCGGCGATGCGCGCGTCACGCCGGTCAAGGAGACAGCCGGGACTGCGACGGCGGAGACCGCTTCGCGCGGGCGCACGGTGATGTTCTTCGTTGACGATTTTCATCTCGCGCCCGACAGCCTCGCCCGCACGCGCAAAACCATCCTCCGTTTTATAGACACGCAGATGAACCCGAACGATCAGGCGTCCATCCATTCGACGAGCGACCAGATGGGATTTCTGCAACAACTGACGAGCGACAAAGAGGTTCTGCGCGCCGCCGTCGCCAAGTTGAACAATCGTTCGCGCGGCGTCATGGACATGGGACGCCCGCCGATGAACGAGTTTCACGCGCTCGCCATCAATCGCGGCGAGCGCGACGTGCTCGACTTTTTCGTCGAGCAGCTTTTGAAACAGTCGCCGGAGTATCAACGCGCGGGCGCGGAGGAGGAGGTTAAGACCCGCGCGCAGCAGATCGCGCAACAGGCCATCCCCATCACGACGAACACGCTCATCGTCCTCGAAAATTTCGTCCGCACGGCGGCGCGCATCCCCGGTCGCAAGCTCGCCTATTTCTTCTCGGACGGTTTCTTCCTCGACGTGCAGCAGTCCGACGCCAACGACCGTCTCCGGCGTATCACGGACGCGGCGGGACGCGCGGGCGTCGTCATCTATTCGCTCGACGCGCGCGGCTTGAGCACGGGCCTGCCGGACGCGAGCGTGGATGTCGCCGCCGATGCTTCGGGCCGCATGTCGCGCGTCTCAATCGGCGCGCTCGCCGCTTCGCAGGACGCCCTGAACGCGCTCGCAGCCGACACGGGCGGTCGCGCCTTTCTCAACAACAACGACCTCGACGCCGGAATCGCGCAGGGACTCAAAGAGACATCCGTCTATTATCTACTGGCGTGGCGTCCGGGCGCTGAGGCGCAGGCGGCGGGGAAATTCCGGCGCATCGAGGTGAGCATCGTCGGGCGACCGGATTTGAAGGTGCGGATGCGTCGCGGCTTCATCGAGGGCGCGGCGACGACGATTCCCGCCGTCGCCGCACGCACGGGCGCGAATCCTCTGGCGGCGAGCGCGGCGGTTGCCGAGGCGGAACTGGGCAAGGCTCTGAGCGCGCCCGCGCCCTTGAGCGCGCTGCCCACGTCGGTCGTCGTCACGCACGTTGACCTGCCGAACTCCGGCCCGCTCCTGACCGTCTCGCTGCAAGTCTCAAGCGACGCTCTGACGTTCGAGGACTCGGAGGGCAAACGCACGGCATGGTTCGATCTGGCGGGCGTCGTGCTCGACAAGGAGGGCAAGCAGGCTTCGAGCTTCAAGAAGCGCGTGAGCGTCAACCCAACGTCGCCGCTGATGGACGCGCGTCACAAGTTGATCTTCTACAACCATCAAACTCAGATCGCGCCCGGCATGTATCAGGTGCGCGTCGGCACGCGCGACGCCAAATCCGGACTCATCGGCACGGCGACTCAATGGGTGGAGATTCCCGACATCAAAGCGGCGAGCCTGTCTCTGAGTAGCTTGATGCTCGTCGAACAGTTGACGGACGGCGCGACGGCGGATGCGGGCGAAGCGCAGGGCGTGCAGAAGGGCGTCACGCGTCGCTTCTCGCGCAACGGGCGGCTGCGCTTTCTTCTCTATATCTACAACGCGGCGCGCACCGACGACGAACCCGACCTCGCCCTGCAAATCCAAGTGCTGCGCGATAATCAACCGGCCATCACCGTCCCCCTGCGCGAAGTGACGACCGAGGAGGGCGACGATCTCGCGCGCATCCCCTACGCCGCCGAAGTGCCGCTCGAAGGTCTCACCGCAGGCGAGTACACGCTGCAAGTCAACGTCCTCGACCGCACGTCCAAGACGAGCGCGACGCAGCGCGCCACGTTCGTCATCGAATAGACGCGGACAGTAATAAGCGCGGACATCTCCGCTCATTCCGCCACACAAAAATCAAGAAGGCCAGCCGTTCAAGCTGGCCTTCTTGATGTTTTACTCTCCGCGCATCTCGCCCTCTGCTCTTACGTCTCAACCCGCGTCGAACAATCTCCGGTGAATCGCGGCAATCTTTTCGGGTGCGACTTTGGGGCGGCGGTCGTAGGTCAGGAGACCGTTGATCTCCTGTTCGATGTCGGTCAACTGCGTGTAGCAGAATCCGGCGAGGAAACGCAAAGAGGCGATGCCCTCCATCAGGTCGCGGTACTTCTCAAGGAGTTCTTCGGAGGTCTTGAAAGAGCCGTAGAACTTGTAAAGCATGTCGCGTTCTTCGGGCGCGAGTTGGGGCGGGATGAGCAGGAATCCGCCGACCTCTGTGAGCATAATCGGCTGCCCGCGATAGCGCGAGCCGAGCACGAAGAGCGGCTTATTGCCGATCCAGACGTGAGCGGGGAGCGTGCCGCTGGCGTTCGTCTCCTGATAACGCTGGCGGAGCATCTCCGCGGTCGGCGTGTAGTCGTGGATGGCGCAGATGTCTGTGATGTCGGTGTGTTCCCAACCGTCGTTGTCTATCACGGGACGGCGCGGGTCGAGTTGTCTGGTCATGGCGACCATGCGCTCGATGAAGGCATACTGTCCGGGATGATGCCTGCGGAGCTTGGGGAAGCCCATGCTCTCGTTGACGGGAACCCATGTGATGATGCACGGATGATTGTAGTCGCGACGCACGGCGCGCTTCCATTCCGCCGCGAGACGTTCCTCGGCCTGCGACGACCACTCGCGCGCGTTCGGCATCTCTTCCCAGACGAGCAAGCCCAACCTGTCGCACCAGTAGAGCCAGCGCGGGTCTTCGATCTTCTGGTGCTTGCGCGCGCCGTTGAACCCGAAGCTCTTGGTCAGTTCAACGTCGGCGCGCAGCGCATCGTCCGAAGGCGCGGCCAGATAACTCTCGGGCCAGTAGCCCTGATCGAGCACCATCACGAGATAGACGGGTTGGCCGTTGAGCCAGACGCGCTGCTCGCGCAACTCCACGTCGCGCAAGCCCGCGTAGGAGCGCACTTCGTCCAACAACTGCTCGCCCTCGTAGAGGCGCAGGCGGAGGTCGTAGAGATGCGGGGAGTCAGGCGACCAGAGTTTGGCGTCGGGGATGCGGAGCGTCAGTTGCGCGTTGGCGGCGGTCGTCGTTTGGCTTGCGCTGACGATCAACTGTTCGCCGTCGAAGGCTTCGGCTTCGAGTCGCCACGGCGCGGAGGGCGCGTGCAGGAAGATGCTCAACTCGATCGAGCCCGCGCGCGCCGAAGGGGTGATGACGATCTCTCCGATGCGGATGGTCGGGGCGGGTTCGAGCCAGACGGTCTGCCAGATGCCGGTCGTGCAGTAGTAGTCTATGTCGTGCGGAAGGCCCGTGCTCGATTGCTTGCCGCGCGGCTGTCGCGGGTTCTGCCTGTCCTCGACGCGCACGGTCAGGCGGTTCGTGTCCGGCTTCAGGTAGGGCGCGATGTCGAAGTCGAAGGGCACGTGCCCGCCCTGATTGTGGCCGACCTCCTGCCCGTTGACCCAGACGGTCGCGCTGTAGTCCACCGCGCCGAAATGCAGGAGCAAGTCCTGCCCGCGTCGCCAATCCGGCGGCACTTCAAAACTGCGCGCGTACCAGACGACCTCGTGAATACTCTTATCGTTGATGCCTGAGAGTTGGCTCTGATATGGAAACGGCACGACGATACGCCGTTCCAACGTCAGCCCGTAATGCCAGCCGAGTTCGCGGCCCTTGTTTTCGTCGTCGAAGGCGAACTCCCATTCGCCGTTCAAGTTTAACCATTCTGTGCGCTCAAACTGCGGGCGGGGATACTCCGGACGAGGCACGCGCGAAGGAAGTTGTTCCATGTGCAAGAGGATAAAGTTTCAGCGTTTGATAAATGGGAAGAGCGACACGGATAGTTATACAAAATGTGCGGGGAATTTGGTATCGGGCGGGAGACTATTTTTGACTGCGGCGCAGGAAACGTTTGGCTTCTTGAAAAGGCGTCCGGCACTCGCCGTTGAAGCGCGCGAGCGCGTTTTCGAGCGACGGGAGGAGGTTTCCGCGCTCGCTGCCGAGCACGCTGTAGAGCGGACGCTGCGCCGCGAGACCGAGCGACGCGGTCGGGCGGCCCTCGACGAGCGAATCATCCAGACCGTAGAGACGCGCGGCGAGCCGTGCCAGTTCCGCCCATGTGACTTCGCCCGTGTTGGCGAGATGCCACAGCCCGCGCTCGCCGTCAATTAATAGATCGAGGCTCGCGTGAACGAGGTCGGGCACGTAGGTCGGCGAGATGAACGCGTCGTCAGCCGCGACGAACGTCTGTTCGGCGGAGAGCGCGCGCAGCGCATGGACGACGAAGTTGTGCTCATCCCACGGGCCGAAGAACGCGCTCGTGCGGACGACGAGCGCGGACGCGTGAGCCGCGAGGACGCGCGCTTCGGCTTCGGCCTTCGTCTGCCCGTAGATGTTGAGCGGCGCGACCGTATCCGTCTCCGTGTAAGGACTGCGCTTCGCACCGTCGAAGACGAGGTCTGAAGAGAAGGTCAGCAAGGCCGCGCCGCGCCGCGCGCAAGCGTCTGCCAGCACCGACGGGCCGCACGCATTCTCGCGCC
>DATLMV010000091.1:0-50783 GCA_035537095.1 Pyrinomonadaceae bacterium | reverse complement strand
TCTTCGAGCGTAGTGATGGAATCGCCGAAGCCTTCCAGTTTGGAGGCGCGTTCGAGCAGTTGTGCGACGGCGGTGCGGAGTTCGGGTTCGGTTAGTTTGCGACGGTCGCGCAGGCGCGCCGTCTCGCGTAGGACGTAGAAGAGTTTGACCTGTTCGACCGTAAAACTTTTGAGGACATAGCGCGCTTCATCCTGCGGCGATGGTTCGAGCGAGACGAAGGGAACGCCGTCGCGCGTAGCGAGAAAACGAACGAAGCCGGATTCGCCCGCCTGTTTGATGGTTTCGTCGCGCGTGGCGGCGATGGGACGATTCGGCCCCTCGTAGAAAGCGACCGTAGGCTTGATTTTGTTCCACGCCGCTTCAATCTCGGCAAACTGTTTCTCCGTCGGGTCGGAGGAATGATGCGCGCCGAAATAATAGAGCCGCGCGTTGGCTTGCGTGTTGATGTCGAGCGAAAATTTCGGGTTCTTGACCTTCGGCCAGTCGGCGTAAGAGATTAATTTTTGCGAACAGGCGGCGAGCGGTTCGGGAGTTAAAGTTTTCTGTTGCGCGTCGAGCGTATGGGCGGCGACGAGTAGGAAAAAGAGTGCGAGAGAAATGGATAGACGGATGTTTGACATGCGAATTCTCCTTGTCGCGTCTATACGCGAAGCCGCGCGGCGCAGTTCATTAAAAATTCTTGTATACGGACGCGTTGGAGCGCAAGTTGTGTGCGGGCGAAGACGATTTTGTTAAGCGGCGGCGGAGCGCGCGTCGAAGCGTCGGCGAAGGAGCGAGTTGAAGCGTTCGGCGTGTTCTTCCTGCGGCATCATGCGGCAACGGTCGAAGATTTCGAGCACAGCGCGCGGGTTGAGGCTAAGGAGCGCGGCGGATTGTTCGATTGGATTGGTCAGGTCTTGCCTGCCCCAGACGAGCGTCGTGTCTTGCGTGAGACGCGCGAAGGCGGCGCGCGTGTCGGTGTTGAGATAGCCGGAGAGAAAGGCTGTGATAGCGTATTGCGCGCCGGGTTGGTGGCTGGTGGCGTAGTAGTGCGCGATGAGTCGCGGCGTGGCGTGGCGTTTGTCGTAGAAGAGTTGTTTGCGCGCGTAGTCGCGGATGCTGCGCTCGCTCGTCATGGCGTTGTAGAAGGATGTTCCGAGGACGGGCGAATTGAGCAGGCCGTAGAAGGCCGCGCCGGGGATGTCGGGACGCGCGTTGAGATTGTTTGCGCCCGTGGGGGAGATGAGCAGGAGCGACTCGACGAGTTCCGCGTGCTCGTCGGCGACGCGGACGGCGAAGGCCGCGCCGAGCGAACTGGCGACGACGTGCGCGCGTCGCCCGACGACATCGCGCAGGAAATCCGCAATCAGCGCGACGTAGAGGTCGGACGAATAGGAGACGTGCGCGGGCTTCTCCGAATAGCCGAAGCCGAGCAGGTCGGGCGCATAGACGCGGAAGTCGGCGGCGAGCGGTTCAAAGTTGCGCCGCCACATGAAGGAACGCGCGCCCGCGCCGACGCCGTGCACGAAGACGACCGGCGGGGCGTCCGCCCGTCCGGCGACGCGATAAAAAATCTGCCCGTGCTGCCAGATGAAAACGTCCGCCTCGCCGCCGAGCGCGCCCGTCTCCGGCTCCTGCACGCCCTGCGCCACCCAAGCGTTCATCGCCGACAGCGCCGCCACGCTCGCGCCGCCCGCCAGCAATCCCTTCAAGAAGTTGTGTAGCTTTCCCATAATAAAAACAGTGACGAGTGACGAGTGACGAGTTAAAAACTTCTTGCTCGTCACTCGTCACTCGTCACTTGTCACTCGTACTTAAATCAATGCGAAGTCGAACTGTTCCTGATGGACGTGTTCGTCGCTGGTGATGTCAATGGGGCCGAGATAGTCTTCGAGTTCGGTGAGCACGTCGCGCTCGGAGGTGCGGAGCGTGCGCGCGACTTCGGGGTTGAGCCGGAGCGTCACCTGCTTGATGCTCTCGCCCTCGTGGCTGCGCGACAGGCGGCGGGCCTCTTCGAGGATTTCGTAGCAGACCGTCTGCGGCGACTTGACGAGGCTGCTCCCCTGACAATACGGGCAGGGCGAACAGAGCGTGCGCTCTAAGGATTGCTTGACGCGCTTGCGCGTCATGATGACGAGGCCGAAGTCGTTGAAGGAGAGAACCTTCGTCGGCGACTTGTCGTCCCTGAGCGCATCTTGCAGCGCGCCCATCACGCGGTTGCGGTTGCGCCGGTCTTCCATGTCAATCAGGTCTAAGACGATGATGCCGCCGAGGTCGCGCAGGCGAATCTGTCGCGCAATCTCGTCAACGGCTTCGAGGTTGGTGCGCGTGATCGTGTCTTCCAAGCGACTGCCTCCGCGCCCGACGAACTTGCCCGTGTTGACATCAATGGCGACCAGAGCTTCCGTCTGGTTGATGACGAGATAGCCGCCCGAACGCAGCCAGACGCGCGGCTTGATGGCCTTCTCGATCTCGGCCTGCACGCCGTAGGCTTCGAGAATCGGCTCCTCGCGCGTGTAGAGTTTGACGCGGTTGACCAATCTAGGCTGGATGCGATTGATGAACTCGACAATCGCCAGATACTCCTCTTCCGAATCAACGCGGATGGCCGTGAAGTCGTCCGACAACTGGTCGCGCAGGATGCGCTGCACGAGGTCGAGGTCTTTGTGCGCGAGCGAGGGGGCTTTGGATTTCTCGGAGTTGCGTCGAATGTCGCGCCACGTGCGGACGAGATAACGCGCGTCGTCGCGCAAGTCCTGCTCGCTCATCCCGACGCCCGCCGTGCGGACGATGAAGCCACCCGACGGCACATCCTCTTCGCGCGTGATGGCCTGAATCAGTTTACGCAAACGCACGCGTTCGGCGTCCGACTCGATCTTGCGCGAGACGCCGACGTGTTCGATGGTCGGCATATAGACGAGGAAGCGACCGGGCAGAGCGATGTGCGAAGTGATGCGCGCGCCCTTCTGCGCAATCGGTTCTTTGGCAATCTGGACGATAATCTCCTGACCTTCGCGCAAGAGGTCTGTGATGGTCGGCTGCGCGCGGTCGCGCCGGTCGCGGCTACCACCGCTGCTGCCGCCGCGATTGTCGCGGCTTCCACCGTCGCCGCCGCCGCGTGTGTCTCGATTGTCACGCCCGCCGCCGCCGCCGTCGCCCGAAGTGCGCGCGTTGCGGTTGTCGTCGTCACGGCCACCGCCGCCGCCACGCCCGCCGCGTTCCCCACGTTCGCTGTCACGACGACCGCCGCCGCCGCCGTCGCCGCGTCCGCCATCTCCGCGCGAACTGCGACCGCCGCCGCCGCTACTGCGCGCGGGCGGCGTCGCTGCCACGGGTTCGGAGATTTCGGGAGCCGCGACGATTGGACTGGCTTCCACGTCGCCGATGAGCGCGGCGTCTTCGGCGTTGCCGTTGCCACGGTTATCCGCCGCGCCTTCATCGCCCGCCTTGCCGCCCGGACGACGCCGCCGACGCCCGCCGCGCCGCGCAAACTCGCCGCGCGAACGCGAACGACCGACGCTCGCCTCCGCATCGGCAAACAGCCCTTCGCCGTCCGCCTCATCACCGCCGCCGACGGGGCCGTTCGACGTGCTGCCGGACTTGCCCGCCTTGCTTGCCGATTTCGTGCTACGACCGCCGCCGCCCTTCTTTGAAGAAGATTTCGACGCGCCCTTCGCGGCTGTCTTCTTCGACGCGCCCTCGGTCTTCGACGTGCGCAAGCGCGCGGAGGAGGTTCGACGCTTCGTCGTCTCTTCCGTCGCCGTGTCGCCCGTCGTCGCGTCTCCGCTCGCGGCGTCCTGCGCTCCCGCTTCGGCTGCGGCTTCGAGCGCGGTCGTCTGTGCCGGACTCTCGTCCGCCTGTCTGGATTTGGATGCGCCGCCGCGCGTGCGACCGCCGCCGCCGCCGCGCCTGCCGCGCGTGCCCGTCTCTGACGCGCGCGTCGCAGCGGTGGGTTCGGATGCGCTCTCGTCGTCGCTGATGCGCTCGAAGGATTGCGCGGATGTCAGGTTCGCGGCGGGAGTGTCGTCGGCAAATTCTTCCGCGAGATGTGCGACGGAGGCGGCGACCGCTCCCTGCACGCCTTGAAGCTCTTGCTGACTTTCGTCGTCGTCGTCGGCTATGCGTTGGAAGGATGACGCGGCGGAAGGAGATTCGCCGGACGACAGAAGCGAGCCGACTTCGGCGGTCGAGGTTGATTCGATGTCGAATTCGACGCCGCGAATCTGGTCGAGCAGACGCTCCTGCACGCGCGCATCCTTGAACATCGAACCCTCTTCGGCTGCGGCCTCGTCGTCAACGACGCGCTCGAAAGATGATGCGCCGACAGCAAACGGCGTGTCGAAATCTTCGCGCGCAAACATCATCTCATCGCGCGGCGCGACCGCTTCGCGCGACATCTGCGGCTCGCCCGAACGTGAATCGCGCGCGGGTGTCGCATCTTGCTGTGCGGACGTTCTGTCGCCGCCCCTGTCGCGTCCCCTGCGCTTGCGCCGACGCCCGCCCGTCTGTTCGGCGTCCAGCGTCGCGGGCGCTTCTTCCGGCTGTTCGGTGTCCAGCGCGGCGAGCGCGGTATCGAGTTCTCCGGCGGCCTCTTCGAGCGAGGTGTCGAGGTTGGCGAAGGCGGCGTCGAGGTCGGGCGCGGGCGTCTCGGGCAGAGGTTCGGCGAGTTCCTGCGCGGACTCCATCTGCCGTTCGCGTTCGAGGCGCGCGCGTTCGATGCGTTCGGCGGCGGCGCGCTCGGCGGTCGCCGTATCCGCGCCTTCGGTCTTCGTCTTATCAACGACGATCCGCTCGAACTCCTCCTCTTCGTCGAAGAAATCGGAGACGTAGAGAAAGGCGTCGCGGTCGAGACCGATGTCCACGAAGGCCGACTGCATGCCGGGCAGGACGCGCATCACGCGCCCCTTGTAGATGTTGCCGACGATGCCCTGACTTCCTTCGCCACGTTCGATGTAAAACTCTGTGACCCGTCCGTTCTCGATAATCGCAATCTTCTTTTCGCGCCCGTTGAGGCTGACAATCAATTCTTTCGGCATTGTTGAAAAAATAGTCTCCGTGATGAATTGCGGCGCGCGTCGCCCGTCGCTCGTGCAGAGCGGCGGGGCGCGGCAAGGGCCGCACGGTGGATGGACTGGCGCAAACACACCTGCGCTGAAGCCTTCGAGTCTGTTGGAGACGAGGCGTCGCGGCTGGCGTGGATGTCGCGCGGGGTAAGCGTGGCCGTTGCGCACGCTCTGTGTGTGGGTTGAAGAGTATTCGCCTGTGCGAGCGGAAGAAGGTCTCCCGTCGCGCGGAAGCGGTTGGAACTAGCCACCTGAAATCTCCGGCAAGGCCGCTCGGAGTGAAGAGCGCGAATCGGTCAAGATCGTCTGCTTGACGTGGAGCGCGCGAGCGCGCGGCGTGCGACGCGTGCGGGTAAAAACCGTGGGCGTCCGGCGCGGGCGGCGTTTGCTCCTCAAGAACTGAAGCGCCTACACAACTGGAACGGGCAGAGGCTCCGGCGCGCTCTCGTTGAACGTGCGCGCGCACTCGCCACCTTGCCCTGCGGCCTCAAACATCAAAAACGTTTCTCAAACGAGAGCACGCCCGCGACTCGTGCGCGAAAGCCTTTCGCGCTTCGGGCAACTCATCCGGCGGCTCTCAAAAAACTCTGGTCTCGTCCCTGCGGGGCGCAGCAAAATGGTGTGATGATTTCGACTCGCGCCGTGCCTGCTGAGAATCTGATTCGTGCCGAAAGGACGAAGCGCGCAAAGTATAACCGAGCAAACGACCAAAAGGCGAGGCGGCGGGAAGGGATGAGGGCCGCAGGGTGAGGGATGAAGCAGAATTTGATGATTGAATCATCTGTTCATTGATTCATTTATAAATGAACAGATGATTCAATGAATCAATGATTCAATTTCCTATTCATCCCTCATCCCTCCGCCCTCATCCCTTAGTTAACGAACTGCCGGAGGCGGACGCTGATGGCGAAGCCGATGGCGACGAAGGTGGCGAGGACGGCGGAGAGTCCCGCGCTCATCAGCGGGAGCGGGACGCCGATGACGGGCAGCATCCCGAGCGCCATCCCGATGTTGATAAAGATTTGGAAGGCGAAGCCGCCGACGATGGACATGATGACGAGCATCCCCGTGCGGTCGGACGCGCGTCGCGCGTTGTAGATGAGACGCGAGAGCAACACGGCGTAGGAGATGAGGAGCAGAATCGTGCCGATGAATCCGGTTGATTCAGCCGCGACGGCGAAGATGAAATCCGTGTGCGGCTCGGGCAAGAATTTGAGACGGCTCTGCGAGGCCGCGTCGTTCGGCGAAGACGACGCCGCGCCGAGTGTGCCGAGTGTGCCGAGCGTGCCGCCCTTGCCGACCGTCACGATGGACTGCCATGTGTGATAGCCGAAGCCGCGCCGGTCGGCGTTCTCCGGGTCGAGAATGACTTTGATGCGCTCCTGTTGATAGCCCTTGATTGCGCCCGTCTTGACGCCGACCATCCACGCCGCAGGCACGAAGAGTATCGCCGCCATCAGCGCGCCGACGACGAGCCACATCCGCACCGCCGAGAGAAAGAGCACGACGGCGAGCAGCGGAAAATAGGTGATCGCCTGTCCGGCATCTGGTTCGAGCAGGATGAGCCCGACGGGAAGCATCAGGATGCCGAAGCCGATGAGCATCTCTTTCCATGAGAGCGGCATCGTCCCGCGCGGGCGTCCGAAGTAGCGCGCCAGCATCAGCACCGTCGGAATCTTGACGAACTCCGAAGGCTGAAACTGTCCCAGACCCGGCACGCCGATCCAACAACGCTGACCGTTGATCTTCAAACCGATGCCCGGAATGAGCACGATGATCAAGAGGAACAGTCCGAAGAGATAGAAGGCGGGCGCGATGTGGACGAGCTTGCGGTAGTCCGTCAGCGCGACGACGAGCATGATGGCGAGCGAGACGCCCATCCCGATCAACTGTTTCTTCCAGTAGGTCATCTCCGGCTGCGCGTTGAAAATCTGCCACGTCCCGAAGAGGCAGATGGCGATTGCCAGCAGCAGCAGAAACCAGTCGAAGTCGCGGAAGCGTCGTTGTTTGAAAACAGATGACATAACTATAAGTGACGAGTGACAAGTGACGAGCAAGAACAGCGAGCGATGAGTGGTGAGTGACGAATGATGAGCGGAAGCTTTGTGTCTTCAACTCGTCACTCATCACTCATCACTATTTCTTCGCCACGAGATTTTCTGCGGGCTGCTCGCCGCGCGTCTTCCGGTAGTAAACGTCATAGACGGCGCGCGTCGCGGGTGCGGCGAACTTGCCGCCGAAGCCGACGTTTTCGACGAGCGCAATCGTGGAGATTTCCGGTTTGTCGTAGGGCGCGAAGGAGACGAACCACGAGTGGTCTTTGTTTTCGCCCACGTCTTTACCGAGACTGACGACCTGCGCCGTCCCCGTCTTTCCCGCAATCTCGAAGTTCGGCATCTTGATGCCGCCGCCCGTGCCGCCCGCGTTGACGACCGCCCACATGCCCTCGACGACGATCTTGTGTTGCTCGGGCGTGATCGGAATCAGCTTCGGTTCCGGGTGGTCGAACGTGTGGACGGCGCGCGCCGCGAACGGGCCGACGGCGCTCACGGCCCGCGCCTCCTTCAAGAGATGCGGGACGTACATCCGGCCTCCGACGCCGATGCTCGCCACCGTGCGGAGCATCGCCAGCGGCGTCGTGAAATCGTAAACCTGACCGAAGGAAGCATAGACGGTGTCTATGTCGCGCCAGTCGGGGTCGCGCGGGTTGAAGCGCGCCTTGAACTTGCGCGAGGGCGTCCAACTGACAAGCTCGTGCGGGAGGTCAACGCCCGTCTTCTTATTCAACTCAAACTGGTTGACCATCTCCTCGATGCCTTCGAGTTTCATCTTTAGGCCGAGACGATAGAAGTAGCCGTCGCAGGAGACGCGAATCGCTTCGCGCACGGGCGGCGTCCCGTGATGGCCCATGCAGCGCGTGAACTTGTTGCCGATGGTGATGCCGCCGCCGCAGACGAGGCCCGATTGCTCGATGGTGATCGCGCCCTGTTGGAGTCCGGCGATAGCCATCGGTATCTTCCACGTCGAGCCGGGCGGATAGCGACCGCGAATCGCGCGGTTATAGAGCGGCGTCTTCGGGTCGCGTAAAAGCGCGACGATCTGCGCGCGTTCCTCTTTCGTGGCGATGCGTTTGGAGAAGAGGTTCGGGTCGAAGGTCGGGTAAGAGGCCATCGCCAGAATCTCGCCGTCGTTCGGATTCATCGAGACGATGACGCCGCGCTTCGAGGGCGAGTTGCGCAACTGTTCTTCGGCGGCAAGCTGTAAGTCCAAGTCAACCGTCAACATCAAATCCTGACCGGGCTGCGGCGGCACGACCTCGATCTCGCGTGTGATCTGCCCGTGACTATCCACCTCGACCTTGCGGTAGCCGTCGCGCCCGCGCAGGTATCCGTCGTAGGTGGACTCGATGCCCTCCTGCCCGATGATGTCGCCCTGCTTGTAGCCCTTCTCCTTGTAGCGGTCGAGCTTCAACTGCGCGGGGCTAATCTCGCCGACGTAGCCGAGGACGTGTGCAAGCACGCCGTCCTCAGGATAGCGACGCTGCGGCTGCTCCTCGATACGCAGTTCCGGATACTCCAACTTGTGCGCCTCGACCCAAGCGATGTCCGCGCTGTCGGCCCCCTCCTTGATGGAGAACGACTCGAAGGCGGGCTGCGAACTGATCTCTTCGAGGCGGTCTTGCAGGATTTCGGGGTCGAGCGCGAGCCCCGCGCTCAAGGGGCCGACGAGCGCGCGGAGTTCGTCCTTCTGGATGTCTTCGCCCGAGAGGATGACCTTGTAGATGGAGCGCGAATCAACGAGCAGCTTGCCGTTGCGGTCGAAGATTGCGCCGCGCGGCGCTTGAATCGGCAGCAGGCGGATGCGCTGATTTTCGGCGCGCTCGGCGTAGTAGCCGCCGTTGACGATTTGCAGGAAGTAGAGGCGCACGCCGAGCGCAATCAACAGCATCAGGACGAGCGTCTGAATGATGTTGATGCGCATCCGCAGGTTTTGTGCTTCGTCGTCGAATTTCATAAGACAGATGTTAGATGTCAGATGTTGGGTGTTAGCTGTCGGAGGCTGGATGTCGTTGGTTCGATCTGACCTCTAACCTCCAACATCCAACCTCCGCTTTAATATTTTTTGCGACCCAGACTGCGACGCGCGACGCGACGCCGGAGCGCGAACTGGCGGCGTTGTCGTCCACGGTCGCTGAAAAAGATGTCGAGCGCATAGACGATGACGGTTCCGGCGACGGTCGTGCCGATGAGTTTGAAGGCCGCCGTCTCGGCGAAGGAGGGGAGCGGCCCCTGCACGAAAAGGCGATGCAAGAGCATGTACGTGAGCGCGTCGAAGACGGTCGCTCCGGCCAGCACGGGAATCCGCAAGAGCGGGTTGTCAATCATCACGCGCGTCAAGACGGCGGCAATCAGGTAGGCCGTCAGCGTCTTGGAGAATCCGTTTGCGCCGAGCAGTCCGGCGCTGAAAGCGTCGGTAGCGATTCCGGCCACCGCCCCGATAATCACCGCCTGCACGGGGTCGCGCTTGAGCGCGAAATAGACGACGACGACGAGCGGCAGGTCAACGAACACCAGCGGCCCCCACAGCACGCGCAGCGACGACTGCAAGCCCACCGCCAACGCCACACACAGGGCAATCTTCTGCTTCATACTCTCGTGAATCGTGAATCGTAAATCGTAAATAGTGAAAGACAGGTGTTATCTATTCACGATTTACGATTCACGATTTACGGGCTGCTTTTCCCCTTGTCTATATTCGGCAGAGCCTTCTCCGGCATGCTGCGTTGCGGCGGGCGGTATTGCAAGACGGCCACCTCTTCGAGCGAATCGAGCCGCGCGCTCGGCTTGATGCGAATCCGGTGCGGCGTCGTCGCCGAACCCTTCTCCACTTCTACCACCGTCCCGACGCTCAGGTTAGGTGGGTAGATACCGTCCTGTCCCGTAGTAACCACATAATCGCCGGTGTTGACCACCTCCAACCCCGACACGTAGCGCATCTCCAGCAGATCGGTCTTGCCGAAACCGCGCACCGAGCCGAGCGCATTCGACGCGCCCAACTGGCCGACGGCTGCGCCCGCCGCCGCCCGCTCGTCCGAGAGCAGCATCACCTGCGCCGTCCAAGGGCTGACGCCGACGATGCGCCCGACGATGCCGTCGCGCGTCACGACCGGCATGTTCAACTCGATGCCCGACGACGTGCCGCGATTGATGATAATCGAACTGAACCAGACCGACGGGTCGCGCCCGATGACGGAGGCCGCGACCGTGCCGTACTCGCTCCGCTCCTTGAGTTCGAGCAAACTCTTCAGACGCTCGTTCTCGTCGCGCGCCGCCGCGACCGCCCGCAACTCCGTCTCCATCTCGGCGACGCGGTTGCGCAGATGCACGTTCTCCGCCGAAGCGTTCCACGTATGCGCGACGCGCTGGAAGAACCCGATTCCCGCGCCGCCCGCGCTCGCCACCGGACGCTGAAACCATCCGGCGAGAGCCTGCGTCCAGACGCGAACCATGCGTTGTTTGGTGACGGGGTCGCGCGCGTCGTAGGACATCAGAGCGAGACAGAGCGCCAGCAGACCGGCGAGCCACAACGGCGCGCGCTGCCGTATCTCCTTCTGCGTTCGCATCACAACCATAACTCGTGAATCGTGAATCGTAAATCGTAAATAGATACGTGGTTAATGCAGTTATCTATTCACGATTTACGATTCACGATTTACTACCTTTTAGGTTCCGCTCGTCAGAGTATTGTCCCACTTCACGCGTTTGAGGAGGTTGAAATCGGAGAGCATCTTGCCCGCGCCGAGCACGACGGAGGAGAGGGGGTCTTCGGCGACCGAGACGGGCAGCCCCGTCTCGATGGAGAGGCGTCGGTCTAAATTCTTGAGGAGCGCACCGCCGCCCGTCATCACGATGCCGCGCTCGACGATGTCGGCTGATAGCTCCGGCGGCGTGCGTTCGAGCGCGACGCGCACCGCGTTGACGATTGTGCTGACGGAATCGGCCAGTGCCTCTCTGACCTCTTCGTCCGTGATGGTGATGGTTTTGGGGATGCCTTCGATGAGGTTGCGACCGCGCACGTCCATCGAGAGCGGTTCGTCGAGGGGGAAGGCGCTGCCGAGTTCGATTTTGATGGCTTCGGCGGTGCGCTCGCCGATGAGCAGGTTGTATTTGCGTTTGATGAACTGCGTGATGGCCTCGTCCATCTCGTTTCCGGCGACGCGCACGGCGCGCGAATAGACGATGCCGGAGAGAGAGATGACGGCGATGTCGGTCGTGCCGCCGCCGATGTCCACGATCATGTTGCCGTGCGGCTCGGTGATGGGGAGGCCCGCGCCGATGGCCGCGCACATCGCCTCCTCGACCAGATAGACCTCCGAAGCCTTCGCCCGATAAGCCGAGTCCTCGACGGCGCGCCGCTCAACCTGCGTGATCTCCGAAGGGATGCCGATAACGACGCGCGGCGAGACCCACGTCTTGCCGTTGTGCGCCTTGCGGATGAAGTGTTGGAGCATCTTCTCGGTGACTTCAAAGTTGGCGATGACGCCGTCCTTCATCGGACGGATGGCGACGATGTTGCCGGGCGTGCGACCGAGCATCTCTTTGGCCTCTTTGCCGACCGCCTCCGGCATGTTCGTCACCTTGTTGATGGCGACGATGGACGGCTCGGAGACGACGATGCCGCGCCCCTTGGCAAAAACCAGAGTGTTGGCCGTGCCGAGGTCAATCGCAAGGTCGCTGGAAAACAGACTGAACAGAGATTTGAATGCCATTAGTTCCTTAGTTTCCTATCCACGTTTCGCTCAAAATGTTGCTGCAAGGCGCGGGCGGCGCGGGCTGCTCCGAACGACATCTCGCCGGACGAAAATCCTCCGGCCCTTTCGGTCGCGGGGCGAGCCGCACAAACTTCTCCCTGAGGAGTCCGCCGAACGCCTTCCGGCATGAATTAACCAATAAAGATACAACGAAGCGAGATTGATTTGCTAACCGACAGAAGACCCGCGCCCGAAGACCACCGACCGCTCCCACACAAACCGATACACCATAACGCCCCGCCGCGTCTACTCAAAACGTGGATAGCCACAGTAAAATCAACGCGGGGGGCTCAACGGCGAAGGATAAATGAAGAAGCGCAAAGGTTAAAAGGACTGCGGGCGTCCCCGAGTATCAGCTTTTCAATCACGTCACAAGGTCTTAAGTCTTTAAGAAAATCTTACTGCCTTGAGAGCAATAAACCCTGTGTCACGCTCTGCAAAACTCGAAGAAGCTTACCTCCGCACCTCTTACCGGGTCGAGGAGGTCGAGAAGCCGTTCGACATACGGGTCGGACAATCCAGCCCGCAACTGGAAAACCTTCTGGCGACCTATGGCGCTACCTCTTGGGCCTACATCACGGCCTTCAACCCCCGCTCGATACCTCTAAGCCTCGAAGAGAACGAACGGCGACACGTCGAACTTCTTCACGCCGCGCAAACCCTCGGCTGTCGAACTCTCGTCGGTCACGGCGTCGGAGACGACGGCGTCTGGCCGCCGGAGAAAAGCCTCTTAATTCTGGATATTGACCGTCACACGGCCCGCGAGTTAGGCGTACGCTTCGAGCAAAACGCCATCCTCGTCGGAGAACGCGGCGGACTCCCCGAACTGTTAGCGATTCAATCCGGAAGATAACCACCTTATTTTGTCAAAGTCTGAACACGACTCGTGCGGATACTAGCGCGCCAGTCTTCGTTGAGGTCGAGACGGTAAATTTCGATGTGGGGCGTGATGGCGCGGGCGAGGGTTGGGAGGGAGCGGTGAAAACTGAGGAGCGGGGCGACGAGATAGACGAGCGGCGGTTGGTCGGAAATCCCGGCGTCGCCGAAGAGACGCGACGCGGAGATGCGCCCGCGCCGTCGCGCGGCTTCGACCCTGCGCCAGTAGTCCGCGCCTTGTAGCGGCAGCGCGGCGTCCTCCGAGACTTTCAGTTCGATGACGACGAGTCGCCCGTCGCGCCGGAGCGCGAGGAGGTCAATGGGACGGGCTGCGGCGGCGGCTGCGCCGGAGCCGGAAGTGCGAAACTGCGCGTGGAGCGGCGAGAGACGTAAGGAGGGGTCGAGTCGGGTGATGTCGCGGCGCAGGAGCGATTCGAGCCATGCTTCGGGCGCGGCGGTGTAGAAGGCGTGGCGCGGGTTGGCGGGGGCGGCGCGGCGATGCGTGTGGAGTTCTTGCAGGAGTTTCAAAAACTGCGCGCGGTTCGTCTCGTCGAGCAACTGCCTGCGCGAGGCGACTGCTGCTGCTGTTGTCGAGCCGTTCGCACGTCTCTGCGGCGCGGCAGGCGTGTCGGCGGGCGAACGGTTGCGCGTCGCGGCCTCGACGCCGAACCAGACCTGCTCGCGTCCCAACCAACGACGCACGCGCGCGAAGGCCAACCCGTGAAAGCGCAGCGTCTCGCCCTGACGCGCGCGCACCACGTCAATCGCTGCGGGCGCGTGCGCGATGATCTCCCGCGCCGCATCGCTCAAAGGCGTCTCCGGCGGACGCGGCAAACGCGGCGCGTCCGCTTCCAGTAAGTCTTCCAACTCAAGAGCGCGGACGGGCTTGAGCGTCTCTAAATCGTCGTCCGCTTCGTCTATCGAAATCACGCGGCGCAAATCCGCACGCAGCAGCGCGACGCGTTCGGAGGTCGCCGCGGAGATGGCGTGCGGGACGACGAGACGCAGGCGGAGCAGTCGCCGTTCGCGCGCGGCATCTCCGAGACGCGCGAACCAGAGAAGCGTAGCGGCGAGAAAAGCGTCGGTTTCGTGCGCGGCGACGGGAGCGACGGGGCCGGTCGCGGCGATGCGCTCGCGCCGCGTGCCGATGACGATGCGCGCGTAACGCCCGTGCTCGCCGCGACGCGCGCCACGGCTCAAGGTCGCGCGTTCGAGTTTCGCGTGCGGGTGGGCTGAGCAGATGAGCGCGGCCATGCGTTCGCAGCGTGCGCGGCGGGCGGCTTCGAGTGCCGCGTGGGCGACGCTCGCCGAAGCGCGCGGGATGAGTTCGAGCGTCGAGCTTTCGGCTCCCGCGCGGCGGGTCGCGGAGAGCAGGAGGCGTTCGCCCGTCCACTCCCATGCGTTGATGCGCCAGAGGCGCGCGCCGCGCGCCGTCAAGAGCGAGAGAAACAGAGAGCCGTGCGCGGCGCGCAACTCCCACTCGCCCGCACGCAGCGCGGACGTGACGCCGTTGAGTTCCGGTAGTATTGATGTGACGGCATTGACTTCCGGTATCGTGGCTGTGACGGCGTTGACTTGCGACGTGCTCACGTCGCGTCGCGCGTTGGCCGACGCGTGCTCGGTGCAGAACCACTCGCCGCGTTCGTCCAGTAGCGTCGAAACGAAACGGCGCGCGGCTTCGATCTCTTGCTCGCAGGTGAGGCGTTGCCACATGAGAAGCGTCCTGTCTAAAACTGGTGCGGGCGGGGGTTGCGAGGCCAAACGCGCCATCGTAAAAGTCGCCCGTTCGCCCCTGTCCGATGCTCTATGCTAACATCAAAAGGTGAGGAGTTTTCAGTTTTCAGTTTTTAGTTTTCCGAGTCAGCACGCGTTGAGAGAGCTATGTTTAGTCTTCATTCGCATACTCGAAAACGTAGAACTGAAAACTGAAAACTGAAAACTGTCATTTGAGAGAGAAGTTATGAAGGACGTTTACTTGGTCGGTTCGGTGCGGACGCCCATCGGTCGCTTCGGGGGCGCGTTGGTGGAGGTGAGCGCGGCGGAGTTGGGCGCGGCGGCGGCGCGTGAGAGCCTGCGGCGCGCGGGGGTTGAGGGCGGCGACGTGCAGGACGTGTTCTTCGGTTCGGCGCGACAGGCGGGCGCGGGGCCCAACGTCGCGCGGCAGATTGCCTTCCGCGCGGGCGTGCCTGAAACCGTTCCGGCGACGACGATCAATCAAGCTTGCGGGTCGGGTTTGAAGTCAATCATTCTGGCGGCGCAGGAGATCATGCTCGGGCGCGCGCGGGCGGTTTTGGCGGGCGGCGTCGAGAGCATGTCGCGCGTGCCGTACTACGCGGAGGGCGCACGCTTCGGCATGCGGATGGGCAACGCCGAACTGGTTGACGGGATGTACCGCGACGGTTTTCTCGACCCGCTCTCCGGCCTCGTCATGGGCGAGACGGCGGAGAACCTCGCGCGGCGTTATGAAATCTCGCGCGACGAGCAGGACGCCTACGCGCTCCGCACACAGCAACGCGCCGCCGCCGCCATTGACGGCGGACGCTTCGACGCCGAAATCGTCTCCCTGCAACTCCCCGCGCGGAAGCGCGGCGAGACGGTCAGCTTCGCACGCGACGAACACCCGCGCGCCGATACCAGTCCCGAGTCTCTGCGAAAACTTCCGCCCGTCTTCGCCAAAGACGGGACGGTCACGGCGGGCAACTCGTCCGGCATCACGGACGGCGCGGCGGCTGTCGTCCTGATGAGCGAAGATGCTTTGCGTGCGTCGCGCGGCGGTACGGAACCGCAGGCGCGCATCGTTGATTACGAGTTCGCGGGCGTCGCGCCGGAGATTATGGGCATCGGCCCCGTGCCCGCGATTCGCGCGCTGCTCGAACGGCAAAAACTGAAGCTCGACGACATCGAACTCGTCGAACTCAACGAAGCCTTCGCCGCGCAGGTCATCGCGTGCGACCGCGAACTCGGCTTCGACGCCGAACGCTTGAACGTCAACGGCGGCGCAATCGCGCTCGGACATCCCATCGGCTGCACCGGCGTCCGCATCACCGTCACGCTCCTGCACGAGATGCACAGACGCGGCGCGCGGCGCGGCCTCGCCACCCTCTGCATCAGCGGCGGCATGGGCATCGCGCTCTTAGTCGAGCGAGTTTAAGAAGATGGGGAAGGGGTAAAAGGTTAAAAGGGGAAAGGGAACAAGCATTAATCTCTGACCCTTTCGCCCTTTAACCTTTCCCCTTTTCCCTGACAGGTTCTTTATCCTGTGAAATCATCTCTGTTAACAGTCGCGCTTGTCGTCGCGTCTAGGTAATTGTGTTGGTAGGCGGGAAGGGAAGCGGTCTTGCAACCCTGCGCGGCACGGGACGCATCCGAAATAGCACGCCGACTCTCCTGCACATTCTGTGAGTTCTATTTTTGGCCGAAAAATTTTTGGCCGGTAATTTTATCGAGGGTGAAAGGTTGAATTTGAGAATGATGAGAAGAAATGTTTTCGGCGCGTGGCTGTCGCTCGCCGTGCTGGTGTTCGGAGCGGCGACGTTCGCGGGCGCGCAGACGAGGCGCGGAGCGGCGGCGCGTCAGCCCGTGCGTGCGGCGCAGGCGGGCGCGGTCGTGCCACTTCCGGCGTCTGACGCCGTGATGCTGGTTGACATGCGTCGTTTGATTAACGAGGCGATGCCGCGCGTGCTGGCGAATGATGCGGCGAAACTGGCGGCGGTCAACGCCGACATTGACGAGTTCAAGACGACGACGGGGATTGACGCGCGCAGCTTTGATCGCGTCGCACTCGGCGCGCGCTTCACAAATCCTTCGCCCGACGTGACGAAGATTGACCACGTCGTCGGCGTCGCTCACGGCACATTCAACGAGGCGGCAATCCTTGCCGCCGTGCGTCTCAAGTCGAGCGCGGCGCGCGAGGAGAAGCTGGCGGGCAAGACCATCCACATCTTCACTCTGGATGAGCAGGTGAAGTTTTTCGGCGTGACGCCGCGCATGCGCGTCAGGGATTTGGCCGTGACCGCGCTCGACGCTAATACGCTCGTCGTCGGCGAACCGGAAGCCGTGCGCGCGACCGTCAACGCGGCGGGCGGGCGCGGGCGAATCAGTCCGGAGTTGGTCGGGCTGGCGCGGCAGAACGCGTCGGCGATTATCGGTTTCGGCGCGAACATCCCAGCGTCTGTTTTAAAGAAGGTGGAAGGGTTCGGGAGCGAGGAGGTCGAGCAGAGCGTCGCTTCGATTCGTCAAATCTACGGCTCGCTCGCCATGACGCCGAACGGCTACGACGTGCTCACGACGCTGAGAGCCGCGACCGCCGCCGACGCACAGCGTCTCGCACAGACCATCACCGCGCTCAAGCCGCTCGGCTCCTTCGCCGCCTCCCAACTCTCCGGCGACAAACGTCAACTCGCGCTCAGGGCTCTCGACAGCCTCAAGATCAACGCGCAAGGGACGGACGTGCAACTCAAACTCGACTTCACGCAAGCCGACATCGCCACCATGCTCCGCGTGTTCTAGAGCAAACTCAAAAAGCGTCGGGCAGCGAACCAGTTCACGGCCCCGACATAGGAAAATAAGAAATTTTTGTCCCGTAGGGACGGTTGACAATAGCCCAGCGATTCATCGCTGGGAAACATCGGAGAGCGTATGGCGTGAGTCCCGTAGGGACGGCTGAGTGAATCATTCAGCCCTCCCTACGGGACTCGAAACATACTTGGCTTAATTCCCAACGATGAATCGCCGGGCTACTTTCAGAAGTCCCTGACGGGACTTGAAGAACAGCTTCTAAAGAAAAGAGAAGGCGAAGGGGTGACAAAACCCTTTCGCCTTTTTCCTTTTATCCTTTGCCCTGTTTTTTATTGTCGCTGCGGGGGCATGGGCAGGCCGCTGACGGGGGGCACGACGGGCGGCGGCGCGGCGGAGGGTTGCGACGCTTCGAGACGCGCGAGCACGTCATCGTAAATCTTGACCTTGCCTTCGCGGTCGTAGCGCGCCTGCGCGGCCTCGATGTGATCGGAGAAAATCTGGTCGCGGCGTTCGTTGAGCGCCGTCTCGCTCAGAGTGTCGCGTTGCTTGGCAAACTCGGCGAGGTCTGCGTCCGTGCGTTTGGTGACGCCGACGACGACCCACGCGTCGCCGACCTTGACCGGCGTCTTGGCGATTTCGCCCGCTTTCAGTTTGTTGATGGCCTCGTCTGCCGCCGGACTGACGCCCGACGAAGGAAGCGGAGTGCCGAGCTTGTAGGAGGGCACGGGGTCGGCCTTGAGGCCGAGACGTTCGGCGGCGGCCTTCAAGCCGTCCGCGTTTCCGGCGTTCTCGGCGAGCAGGCGCGCGGCCTGTTCGACCTGCGCCTGTGCGCGCTCGCGCCGCACGCGTTCGGCGACGCCGTCCTTGACCTCCGCGAAATCGGGGACGCGCGGGTCGCGCTTCTCGACGAGGAGCGGAATCGCAAAACCGCCCTTGATGCTGACGCGGTCGCCCACGTCGTTCGGGTTGTTCAAGGGTTCGACGGCCTGCTCGAACTGCGGCGCGCTGCCGATGTTGGGCACGTCGTCGCCGGGTTTGACGAAGGGCGTCTCGCGCACCATCTCGGCGGCGCTCATGTTGGCTTCAGCCGCGAACGCTTGCGCGACCTGCTGCGGGTCTTTGGATTCCTTCAACTGCGCGGCGGCGCGCGATGCGATGTCGGCGGCGACGCGATAAGACTGCCGGTTGCGCAGCGACACCTGCAACTCCACCTTCGCTTCCTCGAAGGTCTTCTCGACGGCGTCGCCGCGACGGAAGATGTAGTAGGCGTTGCCGCTCTTGAGCGGGTCGCCGACCTGTCCGGGCGTCATGCCGAGCGCGCTCTGGACGAGTTCTTCGGGCTTCTTCGGGTCTTTGCGGACGGGCGCGGGCAGCCAGCCGCCCGCTTTGGCCGTCGCTGGGTCTTCGGAGTTGCCGCGCGCCGCTTCGGCAAACTTCTCTTCCGACGCCATCTGCTTCTCGTCGCGGATGCTCTGCGTCAGTTCGGTCGCTTTCTGGAGCACCTGCTGGTCGAGTTCGGGGCGGGCGACCTTCAGGACAATCTGCTGCACGCGGACGCCCTTCTGCTTGTTCTCCGGCGTCAGGCGGTCGTACTCCTCGCGCAACTCCTTGTCGGAGATTTGCATCTTCTGCCCGACCTTCTCCTGTTCGATGAAGACGTAACGAATCTTCTTCTGCGGCACGTCGAAACGAAACTCCTCTTTGTGCTCGTCGTAGAATTTCTGCAACTCCTCATCGGAAGGGGTGATCTTCTTGGCGAGTTCGTCGGCGGTGACGGGCACGTAGATCAAATCAAACGAGGTGTTCTTGCGCATGAACTCCTCCTGCACCTCTTCGTCAGGAATCGAGACTCCGGCGGTCAGGAAGGCGCGCAGCTTTTTCTGCGCCAGCTCGTCGCGCACCTGTTGTTCAAACTGCTCGACGCTGCCCGATTGCGTGATGGCGTACTCCTTGTAGCGGTCGAAGCCGACGAACTTGCCGGAGGCGTCGGTGAACTGTTTGCGAATCGCGTCGCGCAGTTCGGCGTCCGAAGGGGCGAGGCCAAGGCGAGCCGCTTCCTGCGAGACGACGCGTCCCTGTATCAGTTCGTTGACGATGCGCTTCTGCCCGAGATTAATCTGCCCGCCGAACCTCTGCTGGTAAAACTCCTGCCGCTGCGTCAGGTCGCTGACGGTGATCTCCTCGTCGCCGACTTGGGCAATCGCTTCGCGGCTCGTCCCCGGCAGCGTGTTGGCGTCGCGTCGCGGGGCGTAGAAAAAGATGAGACTGAGGCCCATCAAGATGGCGAAGATAATGATAATCGTGCTGCGCGTCCGTTCCAGACGGCTTAACTGTTTGAGCATGTTTCAATAACCTTCCGACAAAAAATTGCGTTGATAGACTGGTGTTTGACGAGATTCTCAATGCGAGATTGGCGATTTCGCGAGACGGATTGTAACGAACAGGCGCGGAAGCGCGCAACCGCGCAGAGCGTCGGGCGCGGCGGCGCGCGACGGATGCAATGCGCGGACGGTCGCAGTTTTCTTCGGTTTTCTTCCGTCGGCGTGCGGGCTGACGCTTTTTAGGTCGTCGCGCCGGGGGCCGTTGATTTGAGTTGTCCGGCGGTCAATGCTATATCTAACGGGCATGGAATATTCAATCTGGGCATGGGTCGGCTTCGGCGTTTTTATTCTGTTGATGCTGGCCCTCGATTTGGGGCTGCTGAACCGGAAGGCGCACGCCATCACCTACAAGGAGGCGACCACCTGGAGCGCCATCTGGGTGTCGCTCGCGCTCTGTTTCGCGGGGTTGGTCTTCTGGCGTCAGGGCAGCGCGACGGGCCTCGAATTTCTCACCGGCTATCTCATCGAACTGTCGCTCTCGGTGGATAACCTGTTCGTCTTCCTGCTGATCTTCTCCTATTTCAAAGTCCCCTCGAAATACCAGCACCGCGTTCTGTTCTGGGGCGTGATGGGCGCGCTCATCCTGCGCATCACGATGATCGGCATCGGCGCGGCCCTGATTGAACGCTTCCATTGGATTATCTACGTCTTCGGAGCGTTTCTCATCTACACCGGCATTCAGATGTTCCGCGAAGGCGAAACCAAATTGCAGCCGGAGGAGATGTGGCTCGTCCGCGTCGTGACGCGCTACATCCCCATCACGCGCCACTACGACGGCGAAAAATTCTTCACGCGCGTTGACGGCAAACTGATGGGCACGCTCCTGCTGCTCGTGCTCGTCATCGTCGAGGTGACGGATCTGGTCTTCGCCGTTGATTCGATTCCCGCCATCTTCGGCATCACGACCAACACCTTCATCGTCTATACCTCGAACGTCTTCGCCATCCTCGGCCTGCGCTCGCTCTACTTCCTGCTGGCGGGCGTCGTCGAGAAATTCCACTACCTCAAGATGGGCCTCGCCATCGTGCTGACGTTCGTCGGCGTCAAGATGATCAGCGAGCCCTTCATCGGCGAATACATCGGCAAGCAACCGCTGATTCTCGTCTCGCTCGGCGTCGTAGCCGTCGTGCTGCTGGCGTCGGTCGCCGCGTCGCTCATCTGGCCGAAGGCGGCGAGCACTCCGCAGATCGAGGTCGAACTCCCGCCCGGTTTCGGTTCGCCCTACGACGACGACGAGGGCAAACTCGGCGGCGACGAGCGACTCAATACGACCGACGATGCAGGCGACAAGCAACTCGACACGACCGACGACACGACCGCCAGACACGCCTCGGAACGACGCTGACGTTCGGCACGCGCTTCGCCGAACATCCGGCAGACAGGCGCGTCGCGCCCATTGCTCGCGCGTGACTTCGAGGCGGGATTTGGCGGGCTTTCGCGCGATTTGGCGCGGTTTTGCGGAGGCTCCGGAGCCGCCGAAAATCTTTCTTGTCCCGCGCCTTTCGGCTGTGTTAACTTTCCGAAGCGGCGTCGCCTCCGGGCCGACCGCCGCCAAATTTGGCCGCCGTGCCCCTCCAAATTCTCTGCGCGGTAAAAGAACTCTGACAACTTGCGTGCGTCGTCTATGCGAGAGATTTTTCCCGCCTCACCCTCCGACGCCCGATGCCAAAGGTCGCCCCCATGACTGACAAATCCGGTCGCTTCGACCTCGAATGGCTGGTCGTCTCGAAGCGTCTCATCTACCTCTCCATTGCCGCCGTCGTCCTGCTCGTCATCGCGGGCGGCGCGAGCCTCTACGTCTGGGTCTACGGCTCTCCCTTCAACCGCGCGGGCGACGCCGAAGCGGTTTCGACCGGAGCGCGTTTCGATTCCTTCGAGGGCGACGTGCGCGTCGTGCGCGCCGAGACGCGCGAGACGGTGCAGGTCAGAAACGACACGCGACTGTTTCCCGGCGACATCGTGCAGACGCAGGGCGACGGACGCTCGCGCATCACGCTCGTTGACGGCTCGACCATGACCATCGGCCCGAACAGCGTCATCACCATCGGCGACAACACGAGCGACGGCGACGGCAAACGCACGAACGTCCGCGTCGCCGTTGATCGCGGCCAGATCAAAGTTCGCACCGACCGGCAGGCGGAAGGCACGACCAACGTCGTCGAGACGCCTCTGACGAAGAACAAGCTGGCGTCGCAGACGGCGGCCAGTTTCGGCGTCCGCGAGGATAAGACGGAGGAACTGCGCGTCAGCGAAGGTCTCATCGAGACGAGCACGCGCGGCGGCGAAGCGACGACCGTGCGCGGCGGCGAGTTCGTCTCGCTCAATCAATCGGGCGCGATCAAGAATCGGGAGAACCTGCTCGAAGTGCCGGTGCTCGAAGGGCCGCGCAATCTGGAAAGAGTGCAGGTGCGTTCGACGGGCGGCGCGGCCAACGTCGTGCTGCGCTGGCGGCGTCCGGCGGCGGGTTCGCCCGCCTACTACCGCGTCGAGGTGGCGACCTCGCCCTTTTTCGTCGCCGCCGGAAAGGTCATCGAGCGCGACCAACTCTCCGCCAACGAGTTCAACGTCGGCGACCTGCGCCCCGGCAACTACTACTGGCGCGTGCGCGCCGTCGCCTCGTCGGGCCAGATCAGCGAGTGGGGCGAGCCGCAGAAGTTCATCGTCGTCTCCGGCGAAAACAGCGGCGGCACGAGCGTCAAGCTCTCCGACGTGACGGCTGAATATCTCGCGGGCAGCATCTATCTCGTGCGCGGGCGCACGCAGGCAGGCAACACCGTCCGCATCGCGGGCCGCGAAACCATCGCCAACGCCGACGGCTCCTTCCGCCTGCAAATCAACGCCGCCAAAGACATCCGCGAAATCACCGTCGAGGCCGAAGACTCGCAAGGCAACAAGAGCCGCTCGAACGTCCCGATTAAGGGGAAGTGACAAGTGACTAGTGACAAGTTGAAGACAAAAACTTTCGCTCATCACTCGTCGCTTCTCTTTCTCTTGCTCGTCACTCGTCACTTATCACTCGTCACGGTTTTATGAAACACGTCATTCTTTTAAGTGGTGAGAACGAACCGCCGACGCCCGCGCTGTTGGATGCTTTGCGCGAGGCGGGAGTGGAGACGACGCTGCTCACTCTGACGGCGGCGGCCATCGCCGCGCGTGTGACGAACGAGTTGACGGCGACGAGCGCGCCGCTCATCGCCGTGCTCTACGAGATCACCGGCGCGGCGGACGTGTCGGAAGTGCTCGCCGCCGCCACGCACGCCGCCGCCGCTTGGACGGGCACGCCGCTCGTCGCCTGTCGTTGCACGGAGACGGCGCGCGCGGGCAGTAATAATAGTGGCGGCGGCGCGCGCGCGCTCGACGGCGCGGCCCTCATGCGTCTCGGCTTCAACGCCGTCGCAGACGAACCGGCCCAACTGCTCGCGCTCCTGCGCGAACTCGAAGCGCGCGGCTCGACGAGCGACCTGCGCCTGCCCGAAGACACGCTTGAAACCGCGCCCGCGAGCCTGCTTTTGCCCGAGAAGTTGAACGTCCAACGCCTGCGCGCGGCCTTCGAGGTGGTCGCATCCCTCCATTTCGCGGGCGACCAGAAAAGCGCCGCTTCGACCGCGCTCGCCGGTCTGGCCGCGCTCGTCGAGGCCGACCGCTGGACGATTTACTTAACCGGCGAAGTCCGCAGCGACTTGCAGGAGTTGATCTTCGAGCCGCTCGCCGTGCGCGGGCTGACGGCGAGCGAGCGCGAGTTGCCGCCCGACGACTGGCGGCGCACGCTCGTCGGCGATGCCTTCGCGCTCTCCGGCGCGGAATCACGCGCGGCGCGCAGCGCGGTCGCCAACGCCGAGACGTGCCGCCGCAGAGAGGGCGCGCGGCGCATCCTCGCCGTCCCGCTCGTCAACGGCGAACGCGTCGTCGGCGTCCTCGAAGCCGTCCGCGAGTCGGAGCAGGTGCGCGCCTTCCGTGCCTCGGAAGCGACGCTGCTCTCCGCGCTCGCCGTGCCGCTCACGGCCTCGCTCGTCAACTCGGCGCGCATCGCCGAAGCCGAACGCCTTTCGCAGACCGACGATTTAACCAAACTGCACAACGCGCGTTTCCTGCGACAGTATCTCATCAGCGAAATCAAGCGCGCGCGCCGCTACGGCTCGAACGTCACCGCGCTCTTTCTCGACCTCGACGACTTCAAACAGATCAACGATCACTACGGTCATCTCGTCGGCTCACACGTCCTGATGGAGATGGCCGCCGTCATCCTCTCGTGCGTGCGCGATACGGATGTCGTGACGCGCTACGGCGGCGACGAGTTCGTCGTGATTCTGCCGGAGACGAGCCTCGAACCGGCGGCGCGCGTCGCCGAACGCCTCCGCGAGCGCATCTCCGAGCACGTCTTCACGGGCGGGCGCAAGAGTCTCAAACTCAACCTGACGGCCAGCTTCGGCGTCGCCAACTTTCCCCTCCACGCGCAGTCGCCGCAACAACTCATCGCCTCCGCCGACACCGCCATGTATCAAGCCAAAGCCGCACACAAAAACTGCATCTGCTACGCCCCCGACGCCGCGACCAATCCTTAGAAATCCTCTGAAAAACACGGTTTTGTTGTCCCGTAGGGACAAGTGAGAGTAGCCCGGCGGTTCATCGCTGGGAACAATCGGAGAGCGTTTGGTGTGAGTCCCGTAGGGACGACTGATGAAAGCATTCAGTCGTCCCTACGGGACTGGAACATGCTCTCTTTATTCCCCAGCGATGAATCGCCGGGCTATTGTCGGAAGTACCTACGGGACTTTAAAAACAGCTTATTAAAAGAGAAGCTTACGATTTAACTTCCGCGTGCTTCATGTCGGCAGCGGCGCGGGCCGGGGTTGGATGTTCGGCGTTGACGGGGCGGCGATGCGCGTGCGCGGGCGCGGCGGGCGCGTGGTTGGTGGTCGAGACGATGCGTTGCTCCATGTCCTCTTTCGCCTGATCGGAGGCGGAGCGGATGCCCGCGATGCGGAGACGAAACTCGTCAGGATTGCTTGAGCCGCGCAGAGCCTCTTCGAGCGTGATGAGACCGGACTTGAAGAGATTAAAGAGCGACTGGTCGAAGGTCTGCATCCCGTACTGCGAGGTTCCGGCGGCGATGGCGTCGCGGATCAGGGAGGTCTTCTCCTCATTCATGATGTAGTCGCGGATGAGTCCGGTCGAGACCATCACTTCCGCCGCCGGGACGCGGCCCGTGCCGCGCGCCGAACGCAGCAGGCGCATCGAGATGACGGCTTTCAGTATCCCGGCGAGTTGGATGCGGACGGACTTCTGTTGGTGCGGCGGAAAACTGGTGACGATGCGCGTGATGGTTTCGGTGGCGTCGAGCGTGTGCAGCGTGGAGAGCACGAGATGCCCGGTTTCGGCGGCTGTCAGGGCCGTCTCAATCGTCTCATGGTCGCGCATCTCGCCGACGAGAATCACGTCCGGGTCTTGGCGCAACGCGCCGCGCAGGGCTTCGGCAAACGAGCGCGTGTCAACGTCAACCTCGCGCTGTGTGATGAACGATTTTTTGTCGCGGTGGAGAAACTCGATGGGGTCTTCGATGGTGATGACGTGGCCGCCGCGCGTGGAGTTGATGTGGTCAATCATCGAGGCCAGCGTCGTTGACTTGCCGGAGCCGGTCGTGCCGGTGACAAGGATGAGGCCGCGCTGTTCGTCGGCGATGCGTTCGAGGACGGGCGGCATCATCAAATCGGCGATGGAGCGGACGCTGTCGGGGATGACGCGCAAGACCATCCCGACCGTGCCGCGCTGCTGAAAGATGTTGGCGCGGAAGCGGCCCAAGCCCGAGACGCCGTAAGCGATGTCGGCCTCGTTGACCTCTTTGAAACGCTGCTTCTGGCGGTTCGACATCATCGAGAAAGCCATGTCGAGCGTGTCTTCCTGCGACAGCCGGGGCGCGTCCATCACGGGGCGCAACTCGCCGCCGAAGCGCATGAAGGGCTGCGAACCGGCTTTGATGTGGAGGTCGGATGCGCCGTAGTTGGTGGCCGCGCGCAGGAGGTCGTCAATCTTGATAGGCATAAATTGGGGGGTTCGGCGAACAGCGTTCACGCGCGCCGGAAGCGGGGGCTTGTGCAGGCGTGTGTGTCTGAATGAGTGAATGATTCGATTGCCGGACGACTGTTCCGGCAATAAGAGGCGTGTCTGGCTCGCGGACTATGGTGTGCGGAGGGCTTGCGCCGCCGGAAAGATGAAAGGCCCGGAGACGCCAAAATCATTCTAGTCTGAGGCGGAGACGGGCGTCAACAGAGATTTAGAAGAGTGTTCGATAGACGCGGCGGGCGGCACTTTTATTGAAGGACGAAATTGTAGGTAATTGCGCCGAGAACCTTGACAGGTTTACCGTCTAGAAGCGTCGGCCCGAAGCGTGCCAGACGCGCGGCCTTCACCGCCGCTAATTGCAGCAAAGGGTGGCCGCTCTCGACCTGCGCGGCGATAACTTTGCCCTCTTCGTCAACGATCACTTTCACAACGACCACACCTGAGGCACGCGCCGCACGGGCGATGGCCGGGTATTCCGGCTGTGGTTTGCTTGTAATCTTGGCTTCGAGGACGCCGCCGGAGACGGTGTGCGTGGACGCGGGCTTCTCCTGCCCGTTATCCAGCCCTTGACCGATAACGACGCCGGTCTTGGCGTCCCGCAACATTCTATCAACCTCGCCGAGCGTTTCCGTCACGGGCGCGAGCAGCTTGAAGGAGTCTAGAAATTTAGTTGACATCGTCTCGCAGAAGCGGACAAGTTCCGGCGATGAACCCTCGGTGCCCGGTGTGATGACGGCAAGATTGTAGAAACGTTTTCCGACGAAATATATTTTGCCTCTGTAGAGCCAACCCTCCGGAGAAATTGCTTTAACGAAACGTCCGGCGTGACCTTCGACGGAGATTTCAGTCATCTTTGTCACTTTAACCGAGAACTTCTCCGCCGAAAGCTTTGCCAAAGCGTCGAAGTCTTCTTTCGTGAGCTTCGACTCTTCTATTTGCAACGCGTCACCGTACGACATGAGATACTGAAGATTGGTTTCCAACGCGTAAAGATTGATGACGATTTGCTGCCCCGCAATTACAGATGAGCGAGATTCCTTGAAGGGTGTGCCGGGGAGCAGAACCGCGAAACCTCCCTCCTGAGACGAGAACTCTTTCCATGCAGCCGGATCGAGTTCAACGATTGTGCCGCCCGCGTTAACGGGCGGGGTAGCCCGCTTCTCCTGCGCGATACCAGACAGCGAACTCGACGAGACGATGAGCAGGAACGCAAAAAAGCGTGTGAGACATTTCATCTTGGATTTTCCGCGTGAGGGCTGGCCGAATGAACCGGCAGCATAGAATAGTTGTCGCCCGAAACGATGCTTTTCATTCTCTGTCAGCAGCGTTTCGGGCGAGTGCTGACCGCTTTTCACGGATTGATTAATGGACGTGCGCTTGTTACTCAATCCGTTGCGAGCGCGCTGTAGGTGGCGACGGGGTCGGTGTCGGTGGCGACGGCGGCGGCTGAGGTCGCTTTGGGCATCTGCGTTTGCTTGGCTTTGTGGCCGTTGCTGTCGGGGGCGGTCGTCGCCGCCGGTCGTTCGACTTCGTTGACGTAGGTCAGCCAAGGGCCGGGCGCGGGGCGTTCGCCTTTGGTGATCTCAAAGAAGAGTTGCTGGACGCGTTCGGTGATTGCGCCGCGTTTGCCTTCGCCGATCTGGATGCGGTCAACGGAGCGAATCGGCGTCACTTCGGCAGCCGTGCCGGTGAAGAACAGTTCGTCGGCGACGTAGAGCGCGGCGCGCTGGATGCCGGACTCGGCGACGGGAATTTCCAACTCACGGCAAATCTGAATCACGCTGTCGCGCGTGATGCCGGGCAGGATGGAAGACGAGAGCGGCGGCGTGATGACCTTGCCGTCGTGGACGAGGAAGATGTTCTCGCCCGAGCCTTCGGAGACGAAGCCACGGTCGTCGAGCGCGATGCCCTCGGCATAGCCGTTGGTCAGGGCTTCCATCTTGATGAGTTGCGAATTCATGTAGTTCGCACCGGCCTTCGCCATCGCGGGCATCGAGTTGGGCGTCAGACGGTTCCACGTCGAGATGCACACGTCCACGCCCTGTTCAATCGCTTCGTCGCCCAGATACTTGCCCCAATCCCACGCGCCGATGTAGCAGGCGAGCGGGTTCGGGAAGGGATTGACGCCGAAGGCCGGGTGCTCCTCGTCGAGACTGCGAAAGATGATCGGGCGGATGTAGAGTTGTTTCTGGCCGCTGCGGCGGACGAGTTCGGTCGCGCCCTCGCACAGTTGGTCGAGCGTCCAATCGTGCTCCATGCGGTAAATCTTGGCCGAGTTGAGAAGACGCCGCATGTGTTCGCGGAGGCGAAAGATGGCGGGGCCGCGCCCCGTCGAGTAACAGCGAATGCCCTCGAAGACGCTCGAACCGTAGTGCAGGACGTGCGACATGACGTGCACGCGCGCCTCGTCCCACTTCATGAACTCGCCGTTATGCCAGACCTCGGAAACTATCTGGACGGTTTTCACGTCTTTCCTCTTCGGAGCGTCTTCTGCAAACATGTTCTCTCTACTCCTTCTCTCAAAGCTCTCAAACAAAGCGGAACGAACCGAAGCTACTGTAGCAACTGCCTTTGTACTGAATCGGGGAACTCGATTGATAAGCCTTCGTGACGAGTAACTCGTGTGTTCGCGTGTGCTTTAAGTTCTGCACAATACCGTAAACGCCCGACCGTTGGCAAGGCGGCAAAAAGGAAACGCAAGCACCCCCCGAACGCCGACGCCGGATGTCGAATGTCGGATCAAAGATAATCCGAGAGATACGGACTTCGTTGTCTGTGCCCTCGCTTGATTCTTGCGCCGCGCGCGACGTAACATTCATCTCGTTAGCTGAAATGAAAGTCGCATTACAGACGGTCTTCCTTTAAATGACGTGCCGCCTCAACGAACGCGCGCGGGCGACGACGGCGTCTGCCGCGCTCGTCGTCGCCTTCGTGTGCGGCGGCTGTCGTCAGGCGCAGCAGAACCGGCAGGACATGACACCCGAAGCAAACACCACGCCCGTCAACTCCGTTAAGGACACGGACAACGACGACCGCGACCCGCGCGCCATACACATGCGCGCCGTCGCCATTGACATGCACGCCGACACCGTGCAGTTCATCCTCGACGAGGGCGCGGACATCAGCGCGCGTCTGGAGACGACGCACCTCGACGCCGTGCGGATGCACGAAGGCGGCCTCGACGCGCAGTTCTTCTCCATCTGGGTCGAGCCGCAATACTTCGGCACGGGTGGACAAAGGGCCGTCGCGCGCGCCGACGCGCAGATTGCCGCCGTCCGCGCGCTCGCCAAGCGGCATCCCGAAACGTGGGCGCTGGCGACGACGGCTGCCGACGTGCGGCGCAGCGCGCGGGAAGGAAAACTCGCGGCCCTCCTCGGGCTCGAAGGCGGCTACGCGATTGACGAAAAGTTGGAGAACGTCGAACGCTATTACGATCTGGGCGTGCGTTACATGTCGCCCGCTTGGAGCGTGAGTTTGAGTTGGGCGGGCTCGTCCGGCGACGCCGAGGGACAGACGCGCGGGCTCAACGATTTCGGGCGGCAGGTCGTCCGCGAGATGAACCGTCTCGGCATCATGGTTGACGTGTCGCACGTCTCCGACAAAACCTTCTGGGACATCGTCGAGACTTCGACGAAGCCCATCATCGCCACGCACTCCAACGCGCGCTCGCTCGCCAACGTCGCGCGCAACCTGACCGACGAACAGATTCGCGCCGTCGCGCGCACGGGCGGCGTCGTCAGCGTCGTCTTCTATCCGGCCTTCGTCGAGGCGGGCTGGAACGAACGAAAACTGAAAGTTGATGTCGAGATTGCGCCGCTCGTCGAAGCGGCTTCGCGCGCGGCGCAGGGCACGCCGCCGCAGAAGAAGATTGCGCGCGACCGCGTGCGCCAGCGCGAGTATGCACAGCGTCTGCCGCAAGTGCCGCTGGCGCGCGTCGCCGACCACATTGATTATATCGTGCGTCTCGTCGGCGTCGAACACGTCGGCATCGGCTCGGACTTCGACGGCATACAGGCTCTCCCGCGCGACCTCTCCTCCGTTGCCGACCTGCCCAATCTCACCGCCGAACTCCTGCGGCGCGGCTACACCGCAACCGACATCGAAAAGATTCTCGGCGGCAACATCCTCCGCGTCATGGAAGCGGTGGAGAAGCATTAGAACGGGAAGGCAAAAGTAAAAAGGCAAAAGGCAAAAGTTTTATCTGCTGCGTATCTCCGTATCTGCTTTTGAAAGTATCTTAAATGAGTCAATCTATTCTTCGCCCGCGCATCGGTTTTCACGCGCCGATTGCGGGCGGCCTACATCAGGCGTTGTTGAAGGCGCGCGCGGCGGGGTGCGATACGGTGCAGATGTTTTCGCGCAACCCGCGCGGGTGGATGGCGCGCCCGCTGGCGGACGAGGAGGTCGAACGCTTCCGCGCCGTCCGCGCGGAGACGGGCCTTTCGCCCGTCGTCATTCACGCCAACTATCTCATCAACCTTGCGACATCCGACGAGACGATACGCGGAAAGTCCATCGCCTCTTTCCGTGAAGAGATCGAGCGCGCCCTGCGTCTCGGCGCGGACTATCTCGTCCTGCATCCGGGCAGCGCGCGCGGCGCGTGTGAGGCCGACGCGCTACAGAACTGCGCGGAGAGTTTGCGCGCGGCGTGCGCGGGACTCGATCTCGAAGCGTTTCGGATACTGCTTGAGAACACCGCCGGGCAGGGCGAGTGCATCGGCCATCGCTTCGAGCACCTGCGCGAGATCATCGCCGCATGTCCGGCGCTCTCGCTCGGCGTCTGCTTCGACACGGCGCACGCCTTCACCGCCGGTTACGACCTCCGCGACGAAGACGGCTTGACCGCCACCTTCGACGCGCTCGAACACAACGTCGGGATGGAGAACGTCTGCGCCGTCCATTTCAACGACTCGAAGGCCGCGTATAATTCGCGCGTTGACCGCCATTGGCACATCGGTCTCGGCCACATCGGAGAGGCCGCGCTCGGTCGCGTCGCACGTTTCCCGAAACTGGCGCACGCCGCCTTCCTGCTCGAAACTCCGCAGGACGAACACGGCGACGACACGCGCAATCTCGACAAGCTACGCTCTTTCAACGAAACTCAGACAGCTATGCACAACTGAAACCCCTACCTGCATCTGAAAAGGAGAACCTACGAGATGAAATTTCACCCCGGATTGCTGGCCCTCGGTCTGCTGTTATGCGCGGTTCTGGCCTGCGGCGGTCTCGGCAACAAGAACCAGCAACAGGCGAACACGAACACGGGCGCGAGCACCAACGCCGCCGACGCGGGTCAGGCTTCGACCGGCGCAGTCCGCATCCAGAATATCTACATGGCGAAGGACGACGGGAGCGGCAAATACGGCGCGAAGACCGAATCCTTCAGCCCTTCGGATAGAAAAGTTTATTGCGTCGCCGAGTTGAACGATTCGACGGCGGGCACGAGAATCAAGTTCGTCTGGTACATCGTGGACGCGGGCGGCGCGCAGGACGAAAAGATCAAGGAGATCGAGTACACCACGAGCGCGCTCGAAAATAAGGTCAACGGACACCTGACGCTCCCGCAGGACTGGCCCAAAGGCAAATACAAGGTCGAAGCCTACATCAACGATAATCTCGACAAGACTCTGGATTACACCGTCGAGTAATCAAAACGCTGAAGGGAAAAAAAGCGGGTGCGGAGGTCTTGTCCTCCGCACCCGCTTTTTCTTTTGTCGCTTTCATCTCCGCGCGGCCAGTTCATTCACCACGGCACGCAGATGCAGTTGCGGCAGTTGGGGAGCAGTTTGTAGAGATTGTGATAGGCGAGTTCGTAGGCTTCGGGCGAGCGCAGGAGCGGGTCTTCGTTGCGCGCGTGCGGGCCGACGAGTTGTTTGAGTTGCGGCTCGAACCAGATGTACCAGACCTTGTTGGCGCAGAAGGAGTCGCGGCCTTCGTCCTTGACCGCCGACATCTCGCTTTGCAGGCGCGCCAGTTCCGGCTCGCGCTTGTGCAGCACTTCCCAGATGACCGCCGAGGCGAGATGCGCTACTGGGTGCGCTGCGGGTTCGTATGTCGCCGGACTACGCCGTGCATCATCAGCGGGGTTTCCACTAAATGCGTGCTCTCTTGCGGAGAGCCGTCGTACTTTTTTTGGTTTTCCGACTCGCCCGCCTCCGTCTCGACGCGACGCTCGTGCACCACGTCGAAGTTATAGACCTCTACGTCCAACTGGCTGAGCGCCTCGACCTGATTGGCGAAGATGCTGAAAGCCTCCGAGTGATTCTTGTATTGACGGTATGAACCGCTCAACTGCAAGAACCGCCACCCTTCGGCCTTGAGGCGTTCCGCCACGCGCTCGTACCAGCGGCAGCTATTGCCGAAGTCGAACAGATGCTCGACCGCCACGCAGACCGCCACGAGCAGGCTGGAAAAGAGCATCAGCCCGCGCACGAGCGTGCTGCCCTCGCCGCCGTAGTTGAGGCTGACGAGCAGCAACAGCAGCAGGCAACCCGTGATGGTAATCAGGCGCAGGGTATAATAAGTGCGGAAAGCGCGGTTGTATTTGCGGTTGACCTGCACCATCTGCTCCAACCAGCGCGAGCGCAGATAGCCTTTTTGCAGGCCCGATAAAGCCAGTTCTTTGGATTCGATCATCGCGCTCAAATCTTCTTTGAGACGCGTGCTACTCTGTAACATCGAACGCATTGTACCCTCCTTGAAAGGGGCCAGAGAGATTAAGAGCGACGCTGAAACGTTGGGATTCGTCAGCCGGAACGAGAGCGAATTGTTGGAACGCAGGAGAGATTATTGGTCGGCGTAGGGAATTGTCAATGTTTGTTAGACAAACCCTTTGCGTTCGGGCTAAGATGTGCGAACTTTTTCACGCCCGAGAGCGTTCGAGCAAAGATGATGATGAGACGTTTCGACCAACCAGCCAAACTCCTCCTTAGATTGCCGCTCCGCGACGGGCGCGCATAGATAGTTTTGCGCGTGTGCGGCGGCGGCGGCGACACGAAGAATCCCAAGCTGAATAAAATCCGAACCGGACGGCAGCAAAGCCGCCCGCAGCAGTCGCCCTTGAGAAAGTGTGCGCTCTCCGGCTTTGTGCGTGCGGCCCGTTCGTGGTTAAAGTGTAAGGACTCGCAAGAGGAAGGCCCGGTGAACAATGGACGAAAAATATTTTCCCGAAAAGATCGAAGAGAAATGGCAAAGGCATTGGGAGGCGTCGGGGGCGTTCGCGGCTGAGGCGACGGACGCGCGCCCGAAGTTTTACTGTCTGGAAATGCTCCCCTACCCGTCCGGCTTCCTGCACATGGGACACGTCCGCAACTACTCAATCGGCGACGCGCTCGCATGGTACAAACGCCTGCGCGGCTTCAACGTGCTGCACCCGATTGGCTGGGACAGTTTCGGGCAGCCCGCCGAACAGGCGGCGATCAAGCGCGGCGTGAACCCGCGCGCGTGGACGGAAGAGAACATCGTGCACATGCGCGGGCAACTCAAACGCATCGGCGTCAGCTACGACTGGCGGCGCGAGATTGCCGCGCACCGTCCCGAATATTACCGTTGGGATCAATGGTTCTTCCTGAAGATGTTGGAGCAAGGGCTGGTTTATAAAAAACGTTCGCCGGTCAACTGGTGTCCGCAGGAAGAGACGGTTTTGTCGAACGAGCAATCGTCGGGCGGCGTCTGCTGGCGTTGCGGCGCAGGCGTCGAGAAGCGGGAGTTGGAGCAATGGTTCGCGCGCATCTCGGCTTACGCGGAAGAGTTGCTGGAAGGCATGAAGGAGATCGAGGCGGGATGGCCCGAGCGCGTGCTGACGATGCAGCGCAACTGGATTGGCCGCAGCGTCGGCACATACGTTGACTTCCCCATCAAAGACCACGCGGGCGCGCAGGTGCGCGTCTTCACGACGCGCGTTGACACCATCTACGGCGCGACCGCTATCGTGTTGGCGGCAGAGCATCCGTTGATCGGAGAGTTGTTGCGCGACTCGTCTTTGAAGGCGGACGTGGAGCGTTTCGTCGAGCGCGTGCGCGCGACGCGGAACATCTCGGCCAAACTCGCGGCGGGCGAAGAGGAGGAGAAGGAGGGCATCAACACGGGCCTCATCGCCATCAATCCGTTCAGCAACGAGCAGGTTCCGGTCTGGGTGGCAAACTACGTCTTGATGGACTACGGCGCGGGCGCGGTGATGTCGGTTCCGGCACACGACGAACGCGATTTCGAGTTCGCGCAGAAGTACTCTCTGCCCGTCCGACGCGTCATCGAGCGCGTCTCGTATGAGCAGGAGCAGATCAGTCACGACCCCGACGCCGGACTAGACCAGTCGGCGGCGATGCCGCACGCCTTCACCGACTACGGCATCCTCGTCAACTCCGGCGACTGGGGCGGCAAACTCTCGGAAGATGCCATCACGGAGATGTCGCGCTTTGCGGAGGAGCGCGGTTTCGGCGGCGGCGCGGTGACGTATCGCCTGCGCGACTGGGGCATCTCGCGGCAGCGTTTCTGGGGCGCGCCCGTCCCCGTCGTCTACTGCGACGGGTGCGGAACCGTGCCCGTGCCGGAAGCGGACTTGCCGGTGCTGTTGCCGGAAAACGTCGAACTGACGGGCACGGGGCAGTCGCCGCTGGCGACCGTCGCGGAGTTCGTCAACACGACCTGCCCGAAGTGCGGGCGCGCGGCGCGGCGCGACACCGACACGTTGGACACGTTCGTTGATTCGTCGTGGTACTTCTTCCGCTACTGCGACCCGAATAACGCGGACGCGCCGTTTGATAAAGAGAAGATCGCTTACTGGACGCCCGTCGAGCAGTACATCGGCGGGATTGACCATGCGGTGATGCACCTGCTCTACACGCGCTTCTGGACGAAGATGATGCGCGACATCGGGCTGTTGAAGTTCGACGAGCCGGTCAAGCGTCTGATGACGCAGGGCATGGTGACGAACATCATCGAGGGCACGAACGAGTGGAAGCGGATGTCGAAGTCGCGCGGCAACGGCGTTGACCCCGACGACATGGTGCGCATCTACGGCGCAGACGCCGTGCGTCTCTTTATCCTCTTCGCCGCGCCGCCCGAAAACGAACTGCGCTGGCAGGAGACGGGGATTGACGGCGCGGTGAGGTTCCTGCGCCGCGTCTACACGTTCGTCTGGCGGTGGCGCGACGCGCTACGTGATGCGCCAGAGGCTGCGCCCGAAGCTTCGAGTTTCGGCGACGCGGCGCGTGCGCTCCGTCGTGTCACGCATCAGATGATCGCGCGCGTGACGGAGGACTTCGAGCGTCTGCACTTGAACGTCAACGTCGCGGCCCTGATGGAGTTGTCGAACGCGCTCGGAGAGTTTCCGGCGACGCCGGAGACGGCTGCGCCCGCCGACCTGTTCGCCGCGCGCGAGGCTCTGGAATCGCTCGTCGTGATGCTCGCGCCGTTCAGCCCGCACGTCGCAGAGGAGATGTGGGAATCGCTCGGGCACGAGGGCGGGCTGCTCGGCGGCGACAACCGTCAGGCGCGCTGGCCTGTCGCCGACGCGGAACTGGCGCGCAAGGACGAGTTGGAGATACCCGTGCAGGTCAACGGCAAGCTGCGCGCGCGCATCCCGGCCACGCCCGACACGCCGGAAGATGCTCTGCGCGAAGCTGCGCTCGCTGATGAAAAGGTGCGCGTCTGGATTGACGGGCGGACGGTCGTCAAGGTCATCATCGTCCCGCAGCGTCTCGTCAACATCGTCGTCCGTTAGAGCGACGCTGACAGCAGGTGTTTGCCATCAAACGAGGAGCAGGACGGAGGCGCGGCCCGTGCCGTTTGCTTTCCGTCCTATCCTTCTGCTATCAATCTTCGAGGAGTTGCCCGCGCGCCGGGTCGCCGTCTTTCCCCGCAACTCCGGACAACTACACAAAACATATCCTTTAAATTTTCCAATGGAGATTCGACCGATGAAGTTTTTTGTTAGGAGACGGGCTTTCCTGCTCGTCGCGCTCGCCGCCCTTTTTGTTTTCGTCAACGCCGGAACTGTCTCCGCACAACTTGGCGGCTTGGGCGGACTCGGCGACAAGCTGCGCAAGAAGACGCCCAATATCGGCTCGCTGCTCGAAGGCAAGCCGCCGATCACGACCAGCCTCGAAGATGCGAAGTGGGCCGACGCCTCCAAAGACAGCTTCACCCCGCGCGAAGCGAAGCGGTCTTTGATGACGCTCCAACGCACGCCCAACGGCGGCTTCGTCCTCCAACCCGGCGCATACGAGATGCAGGTGCAGAGCTACTGCCTCAAGGCCGGAACGCACGGCCCCGGCGGCGGCGACGGCTATCTCTACGCGCCGCCGAAAGGCCCCGCCGAAGATGCTGTGATGACCATCGTCCGCAATTCCGTCCAGCACCCGGAAATCGAGCAACGCAACATTCAGGTGTTGCTCTGGGCGATCATCGCGCGCGCCAAGTTTGAAGACCTCGCGTCGGAGATGAAGGCGACGGCGTCGCGGCTGCTCACGCCGCGTCAACTCGCCTCGCTCAATCGCAGCGCGCTCGACCTCGTCCCCGGTTCCGCGCTCAACAGCGCGTTGGGGAGCGTTCCGGCTCCCGTCCGGCAGGTCTTGGAGGCCGAAGCGCAACTCCGGCAGATGCTCACTTCGGGGGGCGCATCCTACGCGGAGATGGAGCGGGTCGCCGTGCTCGCAGGTGCGGCCCCGCGCGGCGAGGGCAGCCGCGACGTGCCGAGCGGTCGCTGGTCTCTGCATCCCGACGGTTATTACGTCCGTTATCTGCCGAGCGGCTACAGTTCGACGCGCGTGGAAATCTGGGTGCAGCAGGGCAGCCCCTCGGTCGGCAAGGAGTTCGACCCCGCGACGCACATCGCCGTCCCCGGCAACACCGCGCGCCAGCGTCTCATCCAGTCGGGCCGCGCGCAACGGTAAATGCGGTAACTGTGAAAACTTCTTTCACACGCAGACCCCGCGTGCGACGAGCGACGCTTGCCGCGAGCGGGGTCTGCGTGTGATTAGACTTTGGAAAATCATTCCCGGTTTGCATCCCGTCAACATTGATTATGCAGACACATTTCACACGCCGTCTCTCCGCGCCGCTCGCGTTGCTGTGTCTCTTTGTTTTCTCCGCGAGTTTGTACACGACCGCCCGCGCGCAGACGGCGGAGGGCGTCCGGCAGGCGAAGCGCGCGCTCGTGATTTCGCTCGACGGGTTCGACGCGCGCTATCTTCTCCGGCGCGACGAGTACGGCCTGAAGATTCCGACGCTCCGTCGCCTGTTGGCCGAAGGCGCGTCGGCGAGCGGTGTTGTCAGTGTCTATCCGTCGGTCACGTATCCGGCGCACACGACGCTCGTCACGGGAGCCGCGCCGCGTCGTCACGGCATCTACGGGAACGAGATGCTGGACTCCGTCGCCGCGCCGTCGCCGCGCCCCTGGTACTGGTTCGCGCGCGACATCAGGACGGACACTTTATGGAACGCGGCGGCGCGGCGAAGGCTCTCGACGGGGATGGTCTCTTGGCCGGTGGCGACCGGCGCGGGCGATTTCAACGTGCCGGAAATCTGGAAAGCGGGAACGAATCCCGGCGACGATTTCCGTGTGACGATTGGCGAGATCGGCGCGCACGCGCGACCGCGCGGGCTGGTCGAGGAGATCGCGCGACGCGACGCGGAGCTTTACCGCCGCGTGACGAAGGACGAGGGCGACGACATGCGGACGCGCTTCGCCGAGTACATCATCGAAGAGAAACGCCCGCACCTGATGTTCGTGCATCTCTTCGACCTCGACCATTTTCAGCACGACTTCGGCCCGTTCACACCCGAAGCCTTTGCGACCCTTGAGAAGTCGGACGCCTACGTCGCGCGACTGCTCGCCGCCGCCGAACGCGCGGGCACGCTCGCCGAGACAGCCGTCTTCATCGTCAGCGATCACGGTTTCAAGCCGACCGCGAAACGGATTCATCCGGGCGTCCTTTTGGAGCGCGCGGGACTCGTCAAAGTCAGGCGGGAACAGGACGCAAAAGGAGAGACGCGAACGGTCGTCGGCGAATGGCGTGCGCTGCCTTACGCGTCGAGCGGTTCGTGCGCGATTGTCCTGCGCGACCCGCGCGACCGCGAAGCTCTCGCCATCGTGCGTAATCTGCTCAAGGCCGCGAGTGTGATGGACGGCGGACTTTTTCAAAACATCTTCGAGGCGCATGAGTTGCGGACGCTCGGCGCGAACCCGCGAGCGTCGCTGATGTTGGAGGCGGGCGAGGGCTACAGCTTCGGCAACAACCTGACGGGCGAACTCGTGACGCCTAGCAAGGACAAAGGTAATCACGGCTACCTGCCGACGCGCGCCGACTATCGCGCATCCTTCATCGCCTCCGGCGCAGGCGTCGCACGGCGCGGCGACCTCGGCGTCGTCCCGATGACCGACATCGCCCCGACCATCGCGCGCACGCTCGGCCTGCGTCTCCGCACAGCCGACGGGCGCGCGCTCAAACTTTAGCGCGCACTTTGCGAAAGCAAACACGTCTCTGGCAAACACAAACGCGCATCTTGCAAACACAAGCACGTCTCTAGTCAACGCCGTCGCACGCCTTTTACCGGAGTCGCCTTGCTTGCGCTCGGTGGAGTTGTTAGAATTTTTTACACACGGCCACATGCGCCGAATTTTATAGTGCATCAAGGCCCGACTTCTCCGCAGGGTCGGGCATCGTTCGAGTGCGCTGTATGGGTTGCTGTGGCGCGCTTCGGTAGAGCCAACAGATGAAAGAATGTCCGGTTTGTCGCCGATGCTTTCCCGATAAGATCAATCATTGTCCGAGCGACGGTGATCTGTTGAAGTTCACCATCACGGGCGACCCCGTGCTCGACGGGCGTTACCAGTTGGAGAGCCGTCTCGCGCAGGGCGGGATGGGCGTCGTTTTCAAGGGACGGCACATCTTTCTCAAGACGCTCCACGCCATCAAAGTCATCCTTCCCGATCTGGTCGGCAACGACCCTTCGCTCGTCACGCGCTTCCGGCAGGAGGCGATGGCCGCCGCCGCGATTCGACATCCGAACATCGTCGCCGTCACGGACTTCGGCGTCGTCAATGGCACGACGCCGTTTCTCGTCATGGAGTTTATTCAGGGCAAGTCGCTGAGCGACCTGCTCTCGGAAGAGGGACGGCTCGCGCCCGCGCGCGCTCTGGAAATAATCGCGGGCGTCGGCGCGGGACTCGGCGCGGCGCACCGGCAGGGCATCGTCCATCGCGACTTGAAGCCCTTGAACATCATGCTGCGCGACGACACAGAGAACACGAGCGAGAGCATCAAGCTGCTGGATTTCGGGCTGGCTAAAATCAAGTCGGGCGAACTGCTCGGCTCGTTCGTCGCCGCGCAGACAACGGGCCTGATGGGCTCGCCCTTCTACATGGCCCCCGAACAATGGAGCGAGGAGGAACCCGACCGCCGCGCCGACATCTATTCGCTCGGCGTCATCCTCTACCAGATGCTCGCGGGCGAGGTTCCATTCAGGGGCGGCTCGATCCCCGCGATCATGAAGAAGCACCTGACGAGCGAGCCGCCGGATTTACGCGCGCAGAACACGGGCGTCTCGGCGGAGGTCGAAGCCGTGGTGCGCCGCGCGTTGGAGAAGGAGCCGGACAGACGACCGCAGACGGTCGAAGAGTTTGTCGCCGAACTGCACAGGGCGGTCAACGGCGGTCAGGGCGTGACGGGCGCGTTTCGCCGCGCCGACACGATGATGGACGGCGCGGCCTTCGCGCGCGACGATTCGATGGGCGAGACGGGCCGAACGGGCGCGGGGTTTCCCGGCGCGGGCCGGGAAACGGTCGCCGACCTGTCGCCCTCGAACACGATGCACGCGCCGCAGCCGACGGGCAGCAATCTCGGCGGGACGATGGTCGCGGGCGAAGGCGGCGCAGGAGGAGGAGGCGCGACCTTTCAAGGCCAACATGCGACCGAAGCGCATCTGCCCGCGCCCGACCCGCGCTCGACCGTCGCCGACATCAACCGTCACGCGCCGTCGAACATGCAGACGGGCGCGAACGCCGACAGCCAAAACTCGCCCGGCGCGCAGACGGGACAACAGTTCGCAGACCGTACCGCTTATCTTCCGCTCACCGGAGAATCTGCGCCGCCGCCACCAGCGCGTGAATCGTCGGCGCAAGGTCACACGATGACGGGAGAGCCGCCCGTCGCAGGGCGCGAGACGCAGGTGCTCGACGCCGGAGAGATGCACCGGAAGCTTGAGGACAGGGAGCAAGAGCGTCAACGGCTCGCCGCCGCGCAAGGTCAACATGCACGCGTCGAATCCCATGAGCACGACGCGCACGGCGAAGATGCGGCGCGCGGTCATCTCTCGCAGTCCTCCGTCGCGGGCAATCTCACGTCGCCGCAACTCGTCCCGCAACACACGGTCGGGCCGGAGCATTTCGCGCAGCCGACCATCCCGCCGTCGAGCGCCGCGCGCGCGCAGCAGCAACGAGCGCAACAGCAGCAAGGCGCACACGCCGTCGGCGGCGCGTCCGGCGTTCCGCCGAAAAAACCGCGCCTGACGTTGATTCTGGTCGCGTCGGTCGTCCTCGTCGCGCTCGTCGGCGGCCTCGCCGCGTTGGGTTACGTCTGGATGCAGAAGAATCGTCAGGCCGACAACGTCAACACGGGCGGCACGACCGGACGACGCGTGAACGCCAACACGAACCGGCGCGCGAACACCAACGCGCCGAGCGGCACGGCGACGACGACGACCGCGCAGCCCGCGACCAAACCCGATTTGGTCGAGCTTCCCGGCGGCACGTTTCAGATGGGACTCGACGACGTGCCCGAATACACGGACGCGCATTCGCCCGCCTACCTGCAATGGATGTACACCCAATGGCCCGCGCACCCCGTCTCCGTCAAGCCTTTTGCGATTGACCGGACGGAGGTGACGAACGCCGAGTACGCGCAGTTCGTCAACGAGACGGGCTATCCGCCGCCGCCCGGTATCTGGGAGGGCAACCAGCCGAAGGAAGGGCAGGAGCTTTGGCCCGTCCGCAACGTGACGCCCGAAGACGCGCAGCGTTTCGCCAACTGGCGCTCGAAACGCGACGGCGTCGCCTATCGTTTGCCGACCGAAGAAGAGTGGGAATACGCGGCGCGCGGCGGAACCGTGCTGCTCTACCCGTGGGGGAACGCGTGGGTGGACGGTCGCGCCAATCTCGATAGCGACAAGCCCGCGCCCGTCGGGAGTTTCAAAGAAGGGGCGACGGCGCAGGGCGTACAGGATTTGCTCGGCAACGTCTGGGAGTGGACTGCGAGCGAAGCCTCGATGTACGCGGGCAACAAGCGGCTCAAGCTCCGCGCGGAAGATGCCGGAATGGTGGTCGTGCGCGGCGGTTCCTATCAGAGCAGCGCGCGCGGCGATAGTCTCATCACAAACACGACGCGCACTTGGCAGCCGAAAGACAAGCGCGACCCCGTCATCGGCTTCCGGCTCGTGCGCCCGAGCGGTGCGGGTGATACAGTAACCAACACGCAGCAGCAGCAGCAGTAGAACGGACACAAAGGAATTGATTCAACAGATGAGTTCCGCCAAACAAACGCGCGGGCGAGCCGCACGACGCTTCCTGACGCCGCCCCGCCCGGCCCTCACCTTTCTGGCCTGCGCCCTCGTCGCGCTCGCCGCTTCGAGTTGCACATACTCGCCCGACACGGCGAACGCGAACGCCAACGCTTCCGCGAAAGCGGGCGGCACGCCCACCGTCAACATCCGGAGCGGCCCCGCCGGTGCTGCGCCCAACGCGCCGCCCGCCGCGCCCAAAAACACGACGCCTCCGAAGTTGACCGACCTGCCGCTGCTCGCCGATTCCGTCGTCAACACGCAGGTGCAGTTGCTCGACGGAAAATCGCTGAAGCTCTCGGATTATAAGGGTAAAGTGGTGGTGCTGGATTTGTGGGCGACGTGGTGTCCGCCCTGCCGCGACGAGATTCCGCATCTCATCGCGCTCAGCAAAGAGTTTGAATCCAAGGGCGTGGAGGTCATCGGGTTGACGACCGAAGAACCTTCGAGGGATACGGAGAAGGTGCAGGACTTCGTCCGCCGTTTCAATATCAACTATAAAATCGGTTGGGCGGAGCAGCCTCTGGCCGTCGCGCTGGCGCGCGGGCGCGACTCCATCCCGCAAACCTTCATCATCACGCGCGACGGGCGTCTGCTCAAACACTTCGTCGGCTTCAGCCCGGCCAGCAGCCCGCCCATGATCCGCGACGCCATCGAGATGGCAATCAAGATGTGAAAAGCAGATGTTGGAGGTCAGATGTCAGATGTTAGGAAAAACAGTCTGCTTTTATCTGACATCTAACATCCGACATCTAATCTCTATTTTTCATTATCCTGTCGGCGTTGTTCTTCGAGTTCGCGCTTGCCCTCTTCCTTGAGTTGACGCCCCTCCGCTTCGAGTTCCTTGTCCTGTAGCCCCTGCGCGACGCGCTCTTTGGCGCGGCCTTCGATGCGTTTCATCTCGGCCTCGACCCGTCCTTCGACCTCGTCAATCGGCGCTTGCTCGCCCGTCTCTTCCTGTGTCACGACCGCGTCTTTATCAATTTCCACGTTTCTCACCTCATCGTAAATTCTGTCTTGAAATTGCGTTTGAGCCGTTATCGTCTCACTCTTTGCGGCGCGCGGTCAAACCTGTTGCTTGCGGCAAGGCGTGTGTGCCATACTTCCGCCCTCTGAAGGTTCTCCGGTTGCCGCGTCCCCCCGACGCGTGCCGCCACGAGCAAGCCAAAGAAGTCTCAAAAAACGAGTCGAGGTGTTCCCCCAATGGCAGAGGATATTAGTCGTCTGTTGAAAAGTGGCTCGGAGACGATTGTGCAGAAGTGGACGGAGAAAGTGACCTCCGACAAACGCATCATCTCCGACGCGAAACTCTCCTATGTCCAACTCATTGACCACGTCCCCGAGATTCTCGAAGAACTGCGCGTCGCGCTCCGCAACGAGCCGCCCGCCAACTTCATGCTCAAAGAGGGGCGCGAGCACGGGCGGCAACGCTGGCAGCAGGGCTATCAACTCAAGGAGATCGTCCGCGAACTGACGCTCCTGCGCGCCACGCTCCTTGAGTTCATAGACACCTATCGCGGCGCGCTCTCCATCCACACGCCCGAACAAATCTCCAAGTCCTACCGCCAGATCAACGGCTTCATGGACGAGGAGCTTTACAAAACCGTCGAAGCCTATCTCGAAGCCCCGCAGCACGCCAACGCACGCTGACTGCGCTGCACGGGACGCTCTACAAGACGCCTCTGCCGGACGGTCTCTAAACGCCAGCCGTCGGGCGACTCGCAACAACCCGCGCACAAGCAGGCGCGGCTGCAAAGGCTTCCGCTCTCCCCGTGCGGAAAGACCCTCTTTCCGCCGTCGCAAGCCTTCGCCTCATCTCCGTTTCCTGTCTCCGTCAAAACTCCGCCCCGTCGCTTCTCGCCGTTTAATCCGGTCAATTTTCGCCAGATAAAAAACGCTTGACTCTGTAGTCGGCTACAGGGTTTACAATATCCGCATGATGAGAAACGCGAGGAATTTGCGAGAGAGCGCGACGCCGGAGGGCGGGCGCGAGTTGCGTATCGGCGAGGTGGCGCGCGAGACGGGCGTCGGGGTGGAGACGCTCCGTTTTTACGAGCGACGCGGTTTGTTGGGCCGCCCTTCGCGGACGGAGGCGGGCTACCGCATCTACGACGCGTCGGTGCTCGAACAGATTGCATTTATCAAGCGCGCGCAGGCCATCGGATTTTCGCTCGACGAGATTTCGGAGATTTTGCGCGAGAGCGCGAGCGGGCGTCTGCCCTGCCGCGAGGTGCGCGAGATGGCGCGGCGCAAGCTTCTGGAACTCGAAGAACGTCTCAAAGAGTTGCGCCGCTACCGCGACGAACTGGCGCGCACGCTCCGCGACTGGGACGAACGCAAAGAGGAACATGGCCGCGTCTGCGGCCTCATCGAACACAGCACGATACACTCGCCCGATGCGGCGCGCGCGGGCTGGCGCAAAAAGGGCGCGTCGAAGAAGGAGGGACGCAGATGAGTTCGACCGCCGAAATCAAAGCGGAGGCAGAAGCACGCGCGAGCGACGCGGCGGCGACGGGCGAAAGCGTCTCAAGTGCCACGAGTGTCGCCGGTGTCGCCGTAGCGCGCGACGTTGAGCCGTTCGCCGCCGCCGGGGGCGAGCAAGAGACGGGCGACGTGCGCGTGGATTTGCCTTTGACGGGGATGACCTGCGCGGCCTGTGCGCGTCGCATCGAGCGCAGGCTCTCGAAGGCGTCGGGCGTGCGGAGCGCGGGCGTCAACTTTGCGACGGCGCGCGCCACCGTCGCATACGACCCGCAGCAGACGGGCGTGCGGCAACTCATCGAGACCGTCAAAGATGTCGGCTACGGGACGGCGGGCGGCGCGCGAGCCGTCTTCGTCGTAGATGATTCGGCGCGTCCGGGCGCGACGGCGCAAGGCTTGGAGAAACACCTGACGGCGTCGGCGGGCGTGATAGATGCTTCGTTCGATCCGGCGACGATGGAGGTCAGCGTCGAATATCTGCCGGGGGCGACGAGTGCTTCCGCGCTTCGTCGGCGCATAGAGGAGTTCGGTTATCACGCGCGCGAAGCGACGACGGCGGGCGACAGCGAGAAGGCGCGCGAGAATCAGGAAGAGTCGGCGCGGCGCGCGGAGTTGCGCGACATCGCGCGCCGCTTCACGGTCGCCGCCGTGCTCTCTCTGCCCGTGCTCTTGATTTCGATGTCGCACGGGCGAATCGCGCTCTTTAATGTCGCATGGATTAACTGGCTGCTGCTCGCGTTGACCGCGCCCGTCGTCGGCTATAGCGGCTGGCTTTTCTATCGCGGCGCGTGGGCCGCGCTCCGGCATCGCGCCGCCGACATGAACACGCTGATTGCCACGGGAACGGGCGCAGCCTTCCTCTATTCGCTGGCGGCGACCGTCGCACCGCAACTCGTCTCGACGGCGACGAGCATGTCGGCGATGGAGATGGAACGCGGCGCGCAGGGCGCGCCGATGACGCCGGTCTATTTTGAAGCGGCGTCGGTGATTATCGCGCTCATCTTGCTCGGGCGGATGTTGGAGGCGCGCGCGAAGGGCAAGACTTCGGAGGCCATCAAGCGTCTGCTCGGGATGGAAGCGCGGACGGCGCGCATCGTGCGCGCGGACGGAAGCACCGTTGACGTGCCGGTCGAGGAGGTGGCGATTGGCGACAAGGTTCTGGTTCGACCGGGCGAGAAGATTCCGGCGGACGGCGTGGTGTTGGAGGGCGCGTCGGCGGTTGACGAAGCGATGCTGACGGGCGAGAGCCTGCCGGTCGAGAAGTCTGCGGGCGACGCGGTGACGGGCGCGACCATCAACCGGGCGGGGAGTTTCACTTTCCGCGCGACGCGCGTCGGCAGGGACACGGCGTTGCAACGAATCGTGCGGATGGTCGAGCAGGCGCAGGGCGAGCGCGCTCCGGTCGCGCGTCTGGCGGATGTCGTCAGCGGTTATTTCACGCCGGTCGTCATCTGCATCGCCATCGTCACCTTCGTCGTCTGGTTCATCGCCGCGCCGCCGGGCGTGCGCCTGCAAACCGCGCTCGTCAACTTCGTCTCCGTGCTCATCATCGCCTGCCCGTGCGCGCTCGGCCTCGCGACGCCGACGGCGGTGATGGTCGGCACGGGTCGCGGAGCGGAGCGGGGCATCCTCATCAAGGGCGGCGAGGCGTTGGAGACGGCGCACAAACTGCAAGCCGTCATCCTCGACAAGACGGGGACGATAACCCGAGGCCAGCCGTCCGTGACGGGCGTGTTCGCGGCCAACGATTTTGACGCCGACAGGCTGCTCGCGCTCGCCGCCGTCGCCGAACGCGGGAGCGAGCATCCTCTCGGCGAAGCCATCGTCCGGCGCGCGGAGGAACGCGGGTTGACGCACGGTCAGGCGGGGGAGGCGACAAACTTCAAAGCTCTGGCGGGCCACGGCGTCGAAGCGGAAGTCGGAGGACGGCGCGTGTTGATCGGCAACGAGCGTTTGCTGTCGGATGCGGGCGTCGCCGGAGTGGAAACTTTTGTCGAGCGTGCGCGCGCGTTGGCCGCCGAAGGCAAGACGCCCGTCTATGTCGCGGTAGATGGCGCGCTCGCGGGCCTGATTGCTGTCGCGGACGAAATCAAACCGGAATCGAAAGAGGCGGTCGCGGCGTTGCAAAGGCTCGGACTCGAAGTGTTGATGCTGACGGGCGACAATCGCCGGACGGCGGAGGCGGTCGGGCGCGCGGTCGGAATCACACGCGTGCTGGCGGAAGTTTTGCCGGAGGGCAAAGCGTCGGCGGTGAAGGAACTGCAAGCGGAGGGAAAAGTTGTCGGGATGGTCGGCGACGGCATCAACGATGCGCCCGCGCTCGCGCAAGCCGATGTCGGCATCGCGCTCGGCACAGGCACGGACGTGGCGATTGAAGCCGCCGACATCACGCTCATCGGCGGGAGCCTGCGCGGCGTCGTCACGGCCATCGCGCTCTCGCGGCAGACGATGCGCGTCATCAGACAGAATCTCTTCTGGGCCTTCATCTACAACGCGCTCGGCATCCCGCTCGCGGCGGGCGTGTTCTACCCGCTCACGGGCTGGCTGCTCTCGCCCATCTTCGCCAGCGCGGCGATGGCGCTCTCCTCCGTCTCCGTCGTCGCCAACAGTCTCCGGCTGCGACGCTTCAGGGAATTGAAACATTGACTCATTGAATCATCGAATGATTGATGAATGAATAAATGAATCAATGAACCAATGAGTCAATGAGTCAATGAGTCAATGAATCAATGAGTTAATGAGTAAATAAATCTTATGGACACAACGGAAATTTTGGTACTCGTCGGCGGTGTGTCGCTGGTCGTTCTGGTCGTCTGGTATTTCTTTTGGAGCGAGGGCGAGCGGGCGACGGCGCAGGTCTCCGTCGGCGGCGCGCAGCGGATTCGTGTGACGGTCAAAGGCGGCTACTCGCCGGACGTGATCGTCGTCAAGCGGGGCGTGCCCGTCGAGCTTGATTTCTACCGCGACGAAGCATCGGACTGCACGGAGCAGGTCGTCTTCGGCGACTTCGGTATCAGCCGACGCCTTCCGGCCTTCAAAACGACGCCCGTCCGCTTCACGCCCGAACGCGCGGGCGTCTTCACCTTCAACTGCGGCATGAACATGGTGCGCGGCAAACTCGTCGTCGAGGATTAGCGCGCGCCGCGCGGCCCGTTGTAGAATTGGCGAACCGGATGCTGCCGCGCGACATCATAGACAGTTAACTCATGCGTCAACGCTTACTCTTCGCCAGCCTGATTTGCACGCTGCTCCTGCACGGTTGGGGCGGCGCGCTCGCAGCCGCCTGCTGCGCGCACGACGGCGCAGCGCAGGTCGTCGAAAGCGCGACGCAGATGGATGAAGGGCACGCTTGCTGCCGTCGTCAACAGTCCGGCGGCGAGGCGGCGGATTGTCCGATGTCGAAGGCGCGCGCGGGCGAAGCGGACGCGCCGCATCGTGAACATCGTACGGCTTCGACGGAAGCGACCGACGATGCATCGCGACAAGCGCATCACGACGCGTCGGAGCGTGCAAATAACGATGCCTCGCAGCACACGGATGCCGCAAGCTCTGCGCCGGACGAGTCTGCTTTTACGTCGGACGAGCACGCAGAAATTGTCAGGCAAACGTCGCCGCACATCTATTGCGCGCATTGCATGGGCCGCCGGGAGCGACAGCCCGCGCCGACGCTTCTCGCGCCCGCGCGCGACGGCGCGAAACGCTCCGTTGATGTCGTCCTCCTCCGCGAAGCGTGCCCGCCCGCTTTGCCGTCCGTTCTCACTTCTCAAAAGATCATTCCGGCGCAAGAGTCGCCGCCCGCCCGCACGCCCCGTTACGTTCTCTATAGCAATCTACTCATCTAGCGTCTCTCGAACGTTCTCGCGCGGCACGCCCGTCGAGGACGCCTTCCGCCGTCCATCCAGACAATTTTTGTTGAACCGCTCCGACGCGGGCCGCGCGCTCGCTTCGATTTCCTTTGAGAGGCAGATTGCTATGCACAGCTTTCACAATTTGAAAACACAGACGCTCGCAAGGTCTTTGATATTGCTCACCCTGTTATGTGTCGCGTTCACGTCGAACGCCGCCGCGCAACACGAGCATCACGGCCAGCCGACGCCGACGCCGACACCGTCCGCACAACAACCCGCGCCGACGCCGACGCAGACCGCGACGCCCGCGACGGGTACGACGCACACCCACGCGCCGTCGCCCGCGTCCTCCCCGACGCCTGCGCCGTCTCCCGCCGCGAAGCCCGTGTGGGGCGACGCGTTGAAGTCTGCCCCGACGCCGCGCGTGCAGGACGACCCGCACAAGGGCCACGACATGAAGGCGACGACGCCGGAGAAGTCGAAGCCCGACGCCTCCGGCGCGGACGCGCACGCGGGACACAACATGTCGAACGACACGGGCGAGTTGATGGTCGTGTCGGGGGATGACATGGGCATCCGCGTGGGGCGGAGCGCGGGCAACCTTTTGCCGATGGGGCAGATGGGTTCGGGCACGTCTTGGCAGCCGTCGGCGACGCCGATGTACATGTGGCACAGGCGCGCGGGCGAATGGCTCTTGATGTTTCACGGCGAGGCGAAAATCGGCGTCAATCGTCAGGGAGGCCCGCGCGGCTTGACCAAGCTTGAGTCGCAAAACTGGTTTATGCCGATGGCTTTCCGGCGCGTCGGCGCGGGCACGCTGCAACTGCGCGGGATGTTCAGTTTAGAGCCGTTAACTTTTTCCGGCGCGGGCTCGCCGCAGCTTTTCCAGACCGGCGAAGTTTATAAAGGCCAGCCCATCATTGACCAGCAGCACCCGCACGACCTCTTCATGGAGATGTCGGCGCAGTACACCGTGCCGCTCGGCGAGCGCGCGACGTGGTTTGCGTACGTCGGATTTCCGGGCGAACCCGCGCTCGGCCCCGTCGCCTTCATGCATCGCGCGTCGGCGTCGGAGAACCCGACCGCGCCGCTCTCCCATCACCTGCAAGATTCGACGCACATCTCCTTCGGCGTCTTCACCACCGGCTTCACCTATCGCTGGCTCAAACTCGAAGGCTCTCTCTTCAACGGGCGCGAGCCCGACGAGCGACGCTACAATCTTGAGTTCAACCCTTGGACTTCGCGCTCCGCGCGCGTGACCGTCGCGCCCAATCGCAACTGGGCTTTTCAACTCTCGCACGGTCTTTTGAAGAATCCCGAACAACTAGAAGAGGGCGACGTGCGCCGGACGACCGCCTCCATCCAGCACAACAAATCGTTCGCGCGCGGCAACGTGGCGACGAGCCTCATCTGGGGGCGCAACAACGAGCGGCACGGCGACGAGGTGTTTCACCTGAACAGCTACACGGCGGAGTCAACCGTCAACTTCCTTGATAAGAACTACGTCTACACGCGTCTCGAACTCGTTGACAAAAACAACCTGCTCCGCCACGAAGACCTCGACCGGCTCGGCTTCTCACACGACATCGAGCATCCGCAGTTTCGCATCGGCGCGTACACCTTCGGCGCGGCGCGCGACATCTGGACGACCCGTAAACTCTCGATGGCGCTCGGCGGCGACTTCACCTTCTATTCCAAACCCGAACTGCTCGACCCGGTTTATGGACGCAACCCGACCTCTTACAAGTTCTTCTTCCGCATCCGCCCGCGCCGCATGAACATGAGCGAACACGGCGCGCACGGCGGCAACTGAGATTCGACGGGGGGCAGGGGTTAAGCTCCGCGCCTCCGTCGTTAAATTTATGAGGAGATGATTCTCGATGAAGAGCAATGTGTTTGTGACAGCAGTTCTCTTATCCGTCTTCGTCGCGGCGTGTGCGGATAACCGTTCGTCTTCCGATGCGCCGCGCGCCGCCGCCGAGCAACGACCGGCGCAGAGTCACGCGTCGTCGTCGTCGCAGCCCGCGTCTTCTCAGTCCTCTGCGCCCGTTGCGGACGCGCACGGGCACGAAGGGCACGGGCACGAGAAGGGACGCGTGCCCGCGTTCGAGACCGACGCGGCGAGCCTGAAGAGTTTGTCGCCGACGCTCGCGCCGCAGATGTTCAGCGGCAAGCAGCAGGAGGCGTATCGTGCCGTCAAGGAGATTCCGCAGACCATCGCGCAGCTTCCGTGCTATTGCCATTGCGACCGGGGCTTCGGGCACAAGAGCCTGCACAGTTGCTTCGTAGACGACCACGCCGCGCATTGCGCCGTCTGCGTAGACGAAGCCCTGCTCGCCTATCGCCTGCAAAAGCAGGAGAAGCTCACGCCCGCCCGGATACGCGAGCGCATCGTCGCGCATTACGCCGCGCAGGAGTGAAAGAAGGTAAAAAGTAAAAAGGTAAAAGGCAAAAGTGAAAGGCAGAATCTCCTGTCTTAACTTTTGCCTTTTACCTTTTTACTCGTGAATCGTGAATCGTAAATCGTGAATAGATACGTGCTAAAAGCAGTTTCTATTCACGATTTACGATTCACGATTTACCAATCCTTTTGTTCTGTGTGAGGCGCGTGCCATAATCTCGTGATAGTTGGCGTGAGATAATCATTATTCCCCCGAATGAAACTTGCGAAGGACGAACTCTTTCTCCCTGTCTTCGCCGGAGACGCCCGACACTTTACATATTCAAGAGGAGGAAGAAAGTTTATGAGAGTTTCATGCAAAGGACTGGCGGCGGGCCTGTCCGCGTTGGTGTTGATCTGCGGCTTGATGTCGCCTGTGGGAGCACTCGCGCAGCGTCGTCGCCCGACGCGTGCGACCGCGCCGGGCCTGCCGGGCAAGCGTGCCAACGATGCCGTGCGCCATTCGAGAGACGCGGCGCGGGTCTTCAACGAAATCATGCGCGTGCCGGAGAGAGGCATCCCGCGCGAGTTGTTGGATAAGGCGGAAGCGGTGATGGTTTCGCCCGGTGTGCTGCGCGCGGCCTTTATCGTGGGGGGCCGCAAAGGGCAGGGCGTCATCAGCCGCCGGACGCCGACGGGTTGGAGCGCGCCCGCGTTCTTCAACGTCGGCGGCGGAAGCGTCGGCGTGCAGATCGGCGGCGAGAAGACCGACTTCGTGCTCTTGATTATGAACGAGGAAGGCTTGCGCGGGCTGCTCGAAGACAAGTTCGA
>DATLMV010000090.1:0-30636 GCA_035537095.1 Pyrinomonadaceae bacterium | reverse complement strand
CGAGTGGTTGGCCGCCTTCGAGGGTGAATCTCGAATCGTTTTACCGGCGAAGGCCGGGCAGTTTGCAGAAGCTTCGAGGGAAGTCGGGTTAAACGTCTATGAGTGATGTTTCAGAACGCGTCGCCTCGCTCTCAGCGGAAGAACGCTCGGCGCTCGTCATGCGGCTCAGGCGCAAAACGGGTGCGGGCGAGACGCCGCTCGCGCGTGAGATTCCGCGCCGCGACCGGAACGCAGATGCGCCGCTCTCTTTCGCGCAGCAGCGGCTCTGGTTCCTCAATCGTCTGGAATGGGAGAACGATTCCTACAATCTGCCGTTCGCTTATTACATCAGCGGGCGTCTCGACGTTGGCGCGTTGGAGCGGAGCGTCAACGAAATCATCCGCCGACACGAATCGCTCCGCACCACTTTCCGCGAGCGCGACGGCGCGACCGTGCAGGTCGTCGCGCCGACGCTGACCGTCGCGCTGCCTGTGATTGATTTGAGCGGCTATCCGGAGAGCGAGCGCGAGCGAGAGGTCGTGCGGGCGGTTGAAGACGGGGCGGGGCGAATCTTCGATTTGGAGGCGGGGCCGCTGTTGCGCGGCGTGCTGTTGAAGCTGCGCGAAGATGAGCACATGATTTTTTTTGTCATCCATCACATTGTCGTTGACGGCTGGTCGTTGGACATCTTCATGCGCGAACTGATGTCGCTCTATGAAGCCTTCACGACGGGCCAGCCCTCGCCTCTGCCGGAACTGCCCGTGCAGTATGCGGACTTCGCCGCGTGGCAGCGCGAGCAGATGAAGGGCGCGAGGTTGGCGGAAGAACTTGCTTACTGGAAGCGGCAACTGGGCGGCAGCCTGCCCGTCTTAGAACTCCCGACCGACCATCCGCGACCTGCGCGGATGACCCACCGGGGCGTGGAGCAATGGTTTGAAATCTCGCACGGCCTGACCGAGAGACTCAACGAACTCAGCCGACGCGAAGGCGTCACGCTCTACATGACGCTGCTCGCCGCGTTCCTCACCTTGCTTCACAGATATACCGCGCAGCCCGACATCATCCTCGGCATGCCGAGCGCCGGACGCAACCGCGCGGAGATTGAGAACCTGATCGGCTTCTTCGTCAACACGCTCGTATTGCGGACAGACCTGTCGGGCAATCCTTCATTCCGCGAACTGCTCGGGCGGGTGCGGGAAGTGGCGCTCGGCGCGTACGCACATCAGGACGTGCCGTTCGAGCGTCTGGTCGAAGAGTTGCAACCCGAACGGGCGTTGAGCCGCCACCCGTTCTTTCAGGTGATGTTCAACTTGCAGACCGACACCAAAGAACAGCCCGCCGCGCGCGGATTGGAACTGTCTCTGATTGATAAGCATATCGGCCAGCAGGCCCGCTTCGATCTGGAATTTCACCTCTGGAGCGTGCCGGACGAAGGCATCTCCGGCCCGCTCATCTACAGCGTTGATCTGTTTGAAGCTCCGACCATCGCGCGCCTGCTCGGTCATTTCGAGACGCTTCTCGAAAGCATTACCGCCGATCCCGAAACGCGGCTCTCCAATCTGCGACTGCTCACCGAAGCCGAAGAACGGCAGATACTCGTCGAGTGGAACGACACGCGGCGCGACTACCCGCACGACGCGTCTCTGCAACAGTTGTTCGAGCAGCAGGCGGCGCGCACGCCCGACGAGATTGCCGTCTCTTACCCGCACGCGGGCCTGCGCCTGAGCTACGGCGAACTGAACGCGCGCGCTAACCGTCTGGCTCATTACCTGCGGCGGCGCGGCGTCGGCCCCGATGTCGCGGTCGGGCTCTTGATGGAGCGTTCGGTGGCGATGATTGTCGGCCTGCTCGGCATCCTCAAAGCAGGCGGCGCATACGTGCCGCTGGACACCGGCTATCCGCAGTCGCGCCTGCGCTTCATGCTGCGGGACGCCGGAGCGCGTCTGTTGCTGACGGAGAGTTGGCGGCGCGATGTGTCGTTTGACGAGACGGTCGAGGTCGTCGCCTGTGATGCGGACTGGCAGAGGTTCGGCGCAGAGAGCGCGGAGAATCCCGCGTGCCTCGTCACGGCGCAACATCCGGCCTACATCATCTACACCTCCGGCTCGACGGGCCAACCCAAAGGCGTATGCGTGTCGCATCGCGCCGTCAATCGTCTGGTCTGCAATACGAACTACGTGCGGCTGCACGCGGGCGACCGCGTGGCGCAGGTGTCGAACGCCGCGTTCGATGCCGCGACGTTTGAAATCTGGGGCGCGTTGCTGCACGGCGCGCAGTTGATCGGCGTCGCCAAAGAGGACGCGCTCTCGCCGCCGGAGTTGGCCCGGCAGATCGCCGCGCAACGGCTCGACGTGATGTTTCTGACCACCGCGCTCTTTAATCAGATTGCGCGCGATGCGCCGTCGGCTTTCGCCACGATGCGCTGCCTGCTGTTCGGAGGTGAAGCGTCCGACCCGCAGAGTGTGCGTCTGGTCTTGGAGCACGGGAAACCGGAGCGGCTGTTGCACGTCTACGGGCCGACCGAGAACACGACCTTCAGCACATGGTTTGAAGTGCGCGAAGTGCCTGACGGCGCGACGACGATTCCCATCGGCCAACCCGTCGCGAACACGCAAGCATACGTGCTCGACTCGCACCGCCGACTCGTCCCCGCAGGGGTGGCAGGCGAGTTGTATCTCGGCGGCGACGGGCTGGCGCGCGGTTATCTGAACCGCGCGGAACAGACGGCGGAAAAGTTTATCCCGAATCCGTTCAGCGCCGACCGCGCAGCGCGTCTCTACCGGACGGGCGATGTCGTCCGACGGCGTGCCGACGGCCAGATCGAGTTCATCGGACGCTTGGATCAACAGGTCAAGGTGCGCGGCTTCCGCGTCGAGTTGGGCGAGATCGAGTCGGCCTTGCAGGAGCACGCCGGAGTGCGCGAGAGCGCGGTGATTGCGCGCGAGGATGCATCGGGAGAGAAACAACTGGTCGCCTACGTGGTCGGTGGTTCGGCCTCTCAAGCGGCGACGGAGAACGAGCACGAACTGCACGCGGGTCAGGTCGCACATTGGCAGATGGTCTTCGACGATCTGATTTACAGTAAGCCTTCGAGCCAGTCCGACGACACTTTCAACATCACGGGCTGGAACAGCAACTACACGGGCGAGCCGATACCGGCGGAGGAGATGCGCGTCTGGCTCGAAGATACGCTCGGGCCGCTGCGGTCGGCGCGAACGTCGAGACGCATCCTTGAGATCGGATGCGGGACGGGGCTGCTCCTGACACGTCTCGCACCGCAATCCGCGCGCTACTGGGGAACCGATATTTCGCAGGTGGCGTTGGAGGGCGTGCGGCGGCAGGTGGAGGCCGCGCCGGATAAGCTGTCGGGCGTCTCCCTCTTCCGGCGCGCGGCGGACGACTTCGAGGGCATCGCGCCCGAATCCTTCGACGCCGTTATCCTCAACTCGACCGTTCAATATTTCCCCGACATCGAATATCTGCGGAGAGTGTTGGAGAGCGCGGTCGCCAGCATCGCGCCGGGCGGCCTCGTCTTCGTCGGCGATGTGCGGAGCCTGCCGCTCTCGGAGATGTTTCACGCTTCCGTGCAACTCTTCAAGGCTCCCGACTCGTTGCCCGTCGCCCAACTGCGCCAGAGAATTAAGACGCAGTTGAGCGAGGAGAACGAACTGCACGTCGCGCCCGCCTTCTTCTTCGCGCTCAAGCGACATCTGCCGCAGATCAGTCACGTCGAAATCCGGCCCAAGCGCGGGCGATGTCAGAACGAACTGATGCAGTTTCGTTATCAGGTGTTGATTCACGTCGGCGGGGAATCGCGCGCGCCGTCCGACGCTTCGACGTGGCACGATTGGCGGCGCGAGGGCTACACGCTCGAAGCGTTGCGGCGCGTGCTCGCCGGAGAACAACCGGAGAGGCTCAACCTGTCGCACGTCCCGAACGCGCGTCTCGCGGCGGAGAGAAAGCTGGTCGAACTGCTGCGCGACGCGGAGACGCCCGCAACGGCGGGAGATTTGCGGCGCGCGATGCAAGCGGAGACGGAGCGCGGCATTCACCCCGAAGACCTGCACGACCTGACCGAAGATTTACCGTATGAGTTGGACATCAGTTGGGCCAGACACGCGGGCGACGGGAGTTTCGACGTGTCGTTCACTCGTAGACAAACGCGCGCGTCAAACGATTCGGCGAGCGGAGCGACGGCGTTTCCCGAGCCGGAATTGCGCGGTCGGGAGTGGAGCGACTACGGCAACAATCCGGCGCGCAGGCCGTCGGAGCCGCGCCTCGTTCCGCAACTCCGCAGCTTCTTGCAGGAACGTCTGCCGCCTTACATGATTCCTTCCGCCTTCGTCCTGCTCGACGAGTTGCCCCTCACGCCCAACGGTAAAGTTGACCGCCGCGCGCTGCCCGCGCCGGATGCGGAGAGGGATGTCGCCAGAGAATCCTTCGTCGCGCCGCGCACGCCCGACGAGCAACGTGTGGCGGAAATCTGGTCGGAAGTCCTCGCCGTCAAACCCGTCGGCGCGGAGGACAACTTCTTCGAGTTGGGCGGCCATTCGCTACAGGCGACGCGTGTCGTCAGCCGGATTCGGGAAGCCTGCGGCGTCGAACTGCCTCTGCGCTGGTTGTTCGAGTCGCCGACGGTGACGGCGTTGGCCGCGCGCCTCGACGAAGCACGCGCGCAGCAGAGCGAAGCGGGGCGCACGGCGCAGATGTTGGAGCGTCTGGAACATCTTTCGGAAGACGAAGTTGATGCGCTGCTGGAACAGACCGGGGGCGCAGATGAAATTTAAGAGAGACGCGCGGGAGCATATTCGATGAGCGGGATTGACGAGCGTATCGCGGAGCTTTCGCCGAAGCGGCGAGAGTTACTGGCGCGCCTCTTGCAGAAAGAGCGGGCGGGTGTCGCGCACGCCGCTATCAGGCCGCGCCGTCGTGATGCGTCCGCCTCTCCGCTCTCGTTCGCACAGCAACGCTTGTGGTTGATTGACCAACTCGAACCCGACAACGCCTCTTACAATACGTTCGTCAGTCTCGACCTCGAAGGCACGCTCGACGCGGACGCCCTCACAGCCGCCGTCAACGAAATCATCCGCCGACATGAAACGTTGCGGACGACCTTCATCAACGCCGGGGAGTCGCCCGCGCAGGTTGTCGCAGCGTCTCTGAGTTTGACGCCGACGGTCGTTGATCTATCCGCGACGGCGGAGCATGAGCGCGAGGCCGCAGCCGTGCGTCTCGCCAATGCAGAGGCCGACCGCCCGTTCGACTTGCAGCGCGGCCCGCTGCTGCGCGTCACGCTGCTGCGCATGAACGTCCAGCGACATGTGCTGCTCGTCACGATGCATCACATCGTCACGGACGGTTGGTCGCTCGACATCTTCATCAAAGAGTTGAGCGCGGCCTATCAAGCATACGCGACGGGGCAGACGCCCCGGCTGCCCGAGCTTCCGGTGCAGTATGCGGACTATGCCGCGTGGCAGCGCGAATGGTTGAGCGGCGGCGCGCTGGACGAGCAGTTGAGCTACTGGCGCGGGCAGTTGAGCGGGCGTCCCGGTGTGCTGGAACTGCCGACCGATCACACGCGCCCCGCCGCGATGAGCTATCGCGGGGCGGTGCGAACGCTTGCGCTCCCTGCGGCTTTAAACGAAAAGCTCAAGACGCTCGCCCGACGCGAAGGCGCGACGCTCTACATGACGTTGCTGGCAGCTTTCAACGTCCTGCTCGCGCGCTACACAGGGCAGACGGATATCTCAATCGGCACGCCCATCGCCGGACGCACGCGAGCGGAGATAGAGAATCTCATCGGCTTCTTCGTCAACACGCTGGTGCTGCGGACAGACCTCTCGGGCAGTCCGAGCTTCCGCGAACTGCTCGGGCGGGTGCGGGAAGTGGCGCTCGGCGCGTACGCGCATCAGGACGTGCCGTTCGAGCGTCTCGTCGAAGAGTTGCAACCGGCGCGGAGCCTCAGCCACACGCCGCTCTTTCAGGTGATGTTCGCGTTGCAGAGCGGTTTCGACATCATGCCGAAACTGCCCGGTCTGAATGTGACGTTGTTTGAAGCCGACGTGTCCGTCTCGCAGTTCGACCTCTCGCTCGACATCATCGAGGACGGAGACCGCCTGCTCTGCGAGATGCAATACCGGACTGACCTGTTCGAGGCCGCGACCATCGAGCGCATGCTTGAGCACTACCGGACGCTGCTCGAAGCGATTGTCGCCGACCCGCGCCAATCCGTGCGCGAGTTGCCCCTGCTGACCGACGCGGAACGCCGCCGGGCGTTATTCGAGTGGAACGACACGCGCCGCGAATACCCGCACGACACGTGCATCCACGAGTTGTTCGAGCAACAGGCGGCGCGCACGCCCCAAAGCGTCGCCGTGACTTGCGGCGGGCAACGCATCACTTACGGCGAGTTGAACGCGCGCGCCAACCGACTCGCGCGCCATCTGGAAGCCTTCGGCGTCACAAGTGAAACGCGCGTCGGTATCCTTTTGGAAAACTCAATCGAGATGCCGCTGGCGTTGCTGGGGATTCTCAAGGCGGGCGGCGCATACGTCGCGCTCGATGCCGCGTATCCGCCGGAACGTCTGCTCTACATGTTGGAGGATGCGGGGGTCGAAGTCCTCTTGGTGCATCGCGCGACGCTTGACGCGATTGAGCCGGAACGCGCGCGCGTCGTGCAGGTTGATGCGGAGTGGGCGGCGATTGCGGAGCAGAGCGCGACGGATGTGCGGGGGCGCGCGGTCGCGGGCAATCTCGCATATCTCGTCTACACGTCGGGGACGACCGGACAACCGAAGGGCATCCTCGTGCCGCATCGCGCGATTGTTAACACCGCGCTCGCTTTCGTCAATCAACACCGGCTGACGGAGCAAGACCGTCTCTTGCAGTTTGCCTCTCTGAGTTTCGATGTAGCGGCGGAGGAGTTCTTCGCGGCATGGTTGAGCGGCGGGTGCGCCGTGATGCGTTCCGTTTCGGTGCTGGAAACTCAGGCGGAGTTTGTCGGCTTGCTGGAACGCGAGCGTGTCACGGTGGTCAATCTTCCGGCCTCGTTCTGGTCGGAGTGGCTGAGCGCGTTGGCCGAAGGTGACAGCCATGTGCCGGAGAGTTTGCGCCGGGTCGTGGTCGGCAACGAGAAGACTTTGGAAGAAACTTTATCAAAGTGGCGGCGCATCGCGGGCGAGCGCGTCGGTTGGAGCAACGCTTACGGGCCGACCGAAACCACCGTGACCGCCAGCAACTACGAGCCGGACGCTTCCGCCCTTGCGCGCGGCGCGACCAGCATCGTCCCCATCGGACGCCCTGTGATGAATGCCTCGATGTACATCCTCGACGAGATGCGGCGCATTGTTCCGGTCGGCGTGGCGGGCGAGTTGTACATCGGCGGCGCGGGGCTAGCGCGCGGCTATCACCGGCAGGCCGCGCTGACGGCTGAGCGATTCGTGCCGCACCCGTTCAGTCGAACCGGCGGCGAGAGGTTGTACCGGACGGGAGATGTCGCGCGTTATCTGGCGGACGGCAACGTCGAGTTTTTGGGACGTGCCGACGAACAGGTGAAGGTGCGCGGCTTCCGCGTCGAGTTGGGCGAGGTGGAAGCAGTGCTGGCCGCGCATCCGTCGGTGCGTGAACTGACCGTCGCGGCGCGCGAAGCGGCGCACGTTGGTAATCAACTCGTCGCCTACGTCGCGCTCAAAGCGAACGACGCGACGACGGCGAGCGACCTGCGCAGCCACATGCAACAACGCCTGCCCGACTACATGCTGCCTTCCGCCTTCGTGTTGCTCGAAGCGTTGCCGCTGACGCCGAACGGCAAAGTTGACCGTCGCGCGTTGCCCGCGCCCGAAGGTGAAACGGCGTCGGCGTCTGCGCCGCCGCGCACGCCCGTCGAGGAGATGCTGGCCGGAATCTGGTGCGAGATTCTCAACGTCCGGCGAATCAACCGGACGGACAACTTCTTCGAGTTGGGCGGACATTCACTACTGGCGACGCGTGTCGTCAGCCGCGTCCGGCACGTCTACGGCATCGAGTTGCCGCTCCGCCTGTTGTTTGAGTCGCCGACGGTCGAGCGACTGGCCGCACACATCGAGTTGATGTTGAAGCAGGGCGCGCAACGTCAAGTGTCGCCCATCAATCCGGCTTCCCGGAAGCTGGATGTGCCGCTCTCGTTCGCGCAGCAACGCCTCTGGTTGCTGCACCAGCTAGAGCCTGCCGACACCTCCTACAACATGCCCGACGCCGTCCGTCTCAAAGGGCGGCTCAACGTCCCGGCGTTGCAGCAAAGCTTCGGAGAGATCGTGCGGCGTCACGAAATCCTCCGCACGACTTTTCAGACGATTGACGGCGAGCCGCGACAAATCATCGCCCCGCACGCGCCGCTCACGCTGGACATAGTTGACCTGAGCCTGCTGCCGCCGCGCCTGCGAGACGAGGAGATGCAACGGCACGCGCGACACGAGGCGCAGCAACCCTTCGACCTCGCGCACGATTCTCTGCTCCGTCTGCGCCTGCTCAAGTTGCACGACGACGAGTACGTCCTGCTGATCACGATGCACCACATCATCTCGGACGGCTGGTCGTTCGCCGTCATGATGCACGAACTCTCGACGCTCTACGCCGCCTATGAGGCAGGAGACGAGTCGCCGCTCGCGGAGTTGGGGATTCAATATGCGGACTATGCGGTATGGCAGCGGGAGTGGTTGCAGGGCGAAGTGTTGGACGAACAGTTGGGCTACTGGCGTGAGCAGTTGGGCGGTGAGTTGCCGACTCTTGAGTTGCCGACCGACAGAGTGCGTCCGGCGACACACACATATCGCGGCGCGGGCGAGTATCTGGAATTATCGCCCGCGCTTGTCGAGAACTTAAAGACTCTCAGCCGACGCGAAGGCGTGACGCTCTACATGACGCTATTGGCTGCCTTCAACGTGCTGCTCGCACGCTACAGCGGGCAGGCGGACATCTGCATCGGGACGCCCATCGCGGGGCGCACGCGGGCGGAGACGGAAGAACTCATCGGCTTCTTCGTCAACACGCTCGTGCTGCGCGCGGACATGTCGGGCAATCCGGGCTTCCGTGAATTTCTGGCGCAGGTGCGTGAGCGGAGTCTGGGCGCGTATGTGCATCAGGACGTGCCGTTCGAGCGTCTGGTCGAGGAGTTGCAACCGTCGCGGAGCTTGAGTCACACGCCGCTCTTTCAGGTCATGTTCATGTTGCAGAACGCGCCGGTCGGGGAACTGAAGCTGCAAGACCTGACTCTCTCCGAGATTGATACAGGCGTCAGCACGGCCAAGTATGACCTCTCTCTCTCCATGACGGAGAGCGAAGAAGGACTCAACGGCTCGCTCATCTACAACACAGACCTCTTCGACGCCGAAACGATTCAACGCCTGCTCCGGCACTTCCAAACGCTGCTCGAAGCGGTCGCCGCCGACCCGCAACGGCGTCTCTCGGACTTGTCACTTCTGACAGGTGATGAGCGTCGTCAATTGCTTGTCGAATTCAACGACACAGAGCGCGACTACCCGCGCGAGCAGACGATTCAAGAGTTGTTTGAAGAACAGGCGGCGCGGAGGCCGGAGTCGTTGGCGTTGCGCTGCGACGGGCAGCAGATGAGCTACGGCGAGTTGAACGCGCGGGCTAATCAACTGGCTCATTATCTACGCAAGCGCGGCGTCGGGCCGGAGGCGACGGTGGGGATTTTGTCGGGGCGTTCGTTGGAGTTGGTGGTCGGGATGCTCGCGGTGTTGAAGGCGGGCGGCGCGTTCGTGCCGCTCGATTATCACCATCCGCCGCAACGTCTGGCCTCGATGCTCGAAGAGACGGGCGCGCGCGTGTTGTTGACGCAGGAGCGGATGCGCGACAGGTTGCCGGAGTTCAATGGCGAGGTGCTGTCGCTCGACGGAGAACAATCTCTCTTCGATGGTGAACCGACGACGAACCCCGAGGCACGCAACCCGCCGGAACATCTGGCCTTCATCTATCACACTTCAGGCTCGACGGGCAGACCCAAAGGAGTGCTCGCGGTGCATCGAGGGGTCGTCAACTATCTCGCTTTCGTCGCCGGGAACTACGAACTGAGCGAGCGCGACGTTGTCCTGCAAGTCGCTTCGCTGACGTTTGATGCATCGGTGCGCGACATTCTGGGGACGCTCGCGGGGGGCGCGAAGTTGGTGCTCGTCGGCGACGAAGACGCGCGCGACCCGCTCGCGTTGCTCAGACAAATCGAAGCGCAGGGCGTGACATGCATTCTGAGCATCGTGCCGACGCTGCTGCGGAGCCTCGTCGAGACAGCCGCCGAAGGTGTGCGTCCCGGCGCGACCCTGCGCCTGATTCTGGCGAGCGGCGAAAATCTTCTCTTCTCCGAGTGCGAGCGTGCGCGAAGCGTTTTCGGCCCGCAGCTTTCCCTCGTCAATCAATACGGCGCGACGGAATGCACGATGTCGCAGACCTTTCATCGCGTGCGGGAGACGGAAGCGCAGGGCGTCGTTCCGGCGGGAAGGCCGATCTCAAATACGCAGGTCTTCATCCTCGACGGGCGACTCGAACCGTGTCCCGTCGGCGTGGCGGGCGAAGTGCACATCGGCGGCGCGGGGCTCGCGCGGGGTTATCTGCGGAGTCCCGAACTGACCGCGCTCAAGTACATCCCGCACCCTCACGCGCGCGAGGCCGGAGCGCGGCTCTACAAGACGGGCGACCGCGCGCGCTATCTGCCCGACGGTCGCATCGAACTGCTCGGACGCTTAGACCAACAGTTGAAGGTGCGGGGCATGCGTATCGAGCCGGGTGAGATCGAGGGGGCGTTGGGCGCGCATGAAAACGTGCGCGCGTGCGTCGTCGTCGCGCGTGAGGACGCGCCGGGAGATCAACGTCTGGTGGCCTACGTCGTTCTGCGCCGGACGCAGGAGGGCGAAGGCTTGCGCGCTCACTTGAAAGAGCGTCTGCCCGCGCACATGTTGCCGTCAGCGTTTGTCGTGCTCGATGCTCTGCCGCTCACGTCGAACGGCAAGATTGACCGCGCCGCGCTGCCCGCGCCCGACAGGTCGGCGAACGAATCCGCGCCGTCGTTTGTCGCACCGCGCACGCCGCTTGAGGAGTCTCTGTGCGGCATCTGGGCGGAGATTCTGGGTGTCGGGCGGGTGGGCGTCGAAGACAACTTTTTCGAGTTGGGCGGGCATTCGTTGCTGGCGACTCAAGTCATGTCGCGGATTCGCAAGACGCTACAGATCGAGTTGCCGCTGCGCGCGCTCTTTGAACAGCCGACCGTCGCCTCGCTCGCCGTCCTGCTCGAACCCGGCGCGCGCTCCGAATTGAGCGAGATGGAAAAGATCGCGCAGATTTTAAGACAGGTGAACGAGTTGTCGCCTGATGAAGCCAGAGCTTTACTCGTGAATCGTAAATCGTGAATCGTAAATAGATAAAACGTGTTCTTTCTATTCACGATTGACGATTCACGATTTACTAGAAAATGTGAGTCGAGATTTCAAATCCAACGCAGGGGTTGAAGACGGGAGGCGGCGTCGCCGCCGAAGCGTCACGACGCTCTGAAACCGTAAACGCAGGTCAGCACCGATGAGCGACATCACGAAACAGATCGCCGAACTCCCCATCGAGAAACGCCAGTTGCTTGAGCTTTATTTGAAGCAGGCGGGCGTCAATCTCTCGCGGGCCGTCATCGCACGCCGGAGCAGAGAGGCCGACAGTTTTCCGCTCTCGTTTGCGCAGCAGCGTCTCTGGTTCCTTCATCAGATGGAGCCGGACAGCCCCGTCTACAACCTGCCCAATGCACATTATTTCAGCGGGCCGCTCGATGTGACGACGTTGGAGCGGAGTCTCGGCGAAATCTCGCGTCGTCACGAAATCCTCCGCACCACCTTTCAGATGATTGACGGCGAGCCGCGACAAATCATCGCGCCGCACGCTCACGTCTCGCTTGAGATTGTTGACATCAGTCATCTTCCCGCCGACGTGCGCGAAGCCAAAGCACAACGTCTAGCTAACGCCGAGGCGCAGCAACCTTTCGACATCTCAGCCGCGCCGCCGCTGCGCTTTCGCCTGCTCAAGTTGCACGACGACGAGCACGTCCTGCTCGTCACGATGCATCACATCATCTCGGACGGCTGGTCGTTCGCCGTCATGATGCACGAACTCTCCGCGCTCTATGCCGCCTATGAGGCAGGAGACGAGTCGCCGCTCGCGGAGTTGGGGATTCAATATGCGGACTACGCGGTGTGGCAGCGCGAATGGTTGCAGGGTGAAGTGCTGGACGAGCAGTTGGGCTACTGGCGGGAGCAGTTGGGCGGGGAGTTGCCGACTTTGGAGTTGCCGACCGACAGGCCGCGCCCGACCGTCTTCGGTTTTCGCGGGTCGTGGGAAGCTTTGACGATACCGTCCACCGTCGTCGAACCCCTGAAGACTTTGAGCAGGGAAGCAAACTCGACGCTCTACATGACGCTGTTGGCTGCCTTCAACGTGCTGCTGGCACGCTACAGCGGGCAGACGGACATCTGCATCGGCACGCCCATCGCGGGACGCACGCGGGCGGAGACGGAAGAACTCATCGGCTTCTTCGTCAATACGCTCGTGCTGCGCACGAGGCTGAGCGGGGGGATGAGTTTTCGAGAGTTGTTGGAGCAGGTGCGGGAGACGACGCTCGGCGCATACGCGCATCAGGATGTGCCGTTCGAGAAAATCGTTGAAGAGTTGCAACCGTCGCGGAGCCTCAGCCACACGCCGCTCTTTCAGGTCATGTTTGCTCTGCAAAACATGGCCGGAGAAACCCATTCGCCCGAGGGCTTCAAGATAGAACGGCTCGACGCCGAAACCGAAACGGCAAAATTTGAACTCACCCTCTTCGCGCAGGAGATAACCGGCGGCCTCTACTGCTGGTTTCAATACAACACAGACCTCTTCGACGCCGAAACGATTCAACGCCTGCTTCGACACTTCCAGACGCTGCTCGAATCCGTCGCCGCCGACCCGCAACAGCGTCTCCCGGACTTGCCGCTCCTGACAGGTGATGAACGTCGTCAGTTGCTTGTCGAGTACAACCGGACTGAGAGCGACTACCCGCGTGATGCTTGTATTCAGGAGTTGTTCGAGGAACAGGCGGAGCGGAGGCCGGAGTCGTTGGCGTTGCGCTGCGACGGGCAGCAGATGAGCTACGGCGAGTTGAACGCGCGGGCTAATCAACTGGCTCACTATCTCAGGCGGCGCGGTGTCGGGCCGGAGGTCATGGTCGGCATCGTGCCGGAGCGTTCGTGTGAGATGGTCGTCGGGTTGCTCGGCATCCTCAAAGCGGGCGGAGCGTATGTGCCTTTGGATGCGGAGTATCCGTTGGAGCGCGTGCGCTTCATGCTCGAAGATTCCGGCGTCCGGATGCTACTGGCGACACGTTGGGGCAGCGCGGCTCTGGCCGCGAGCGGGTTGACCGGCGAGGCGTTGGCCGACGCAGGTATCACGACCATCAATCTCGACACATTGCAGGAGACGCTCAAGGATGAGCGCACGGAGAATCCTTGCAACCGGACGGGCGCGGATAATCTCGCCTACGTCATCTACACCTCCGGCTCGACGGGCCAGCCGAAGGGCGTGGAGGTTGTGCATCGCGGCGTGGTGCGTCTGGTCAAAGAGGTCAACTATGTCGAGTTGAACGAGGGCGAGGTTCTCCTCCAGTATGCGCCGCTGGCGTTCGACGGCTCGACGTTCGAGATTTGGGGGAGTCTCTTGAACGGCGCGCGTCTCGTCATCATGAGTCCGGGGCTGGCGACGCCGGAAGATTTGGCGCGCGTCGTCGAGCGCGAGCGGGTGACGACGATGTTTTTGACGACCGGACTGTTTCACCTGATGGTTGACGAGCAGTTAATGACGCTGCGCCGGACGCGGCAACTCTTGACCGGAGGCGATGTCCTCTCGGTCGGGCACGCCGAACGATTTCTGGATGGCGCGGACGCGGGCTGCACGTTGATCAACGGATACGGGCCGACGGAGAACACGACGTTCACCAGTTGCCATGAGATGCGGGGCGGTGAGCGTGTCGTCAAGAGCGTGCCGATAGGACGCCCGATTGCGAACACGCGTGTGTACGTGCTCGACCGGCGGATGCAGCCTGTCCCGAGGGGCGTGGTCGGCGAGTTGTACGTCGGCGGGGCAGGCGTGGCGCGCGGTTACTTGCGCCGTCCGGAGTTGACCGCCGAGAGATTCGTCCCCGACCCGTTCGGCGAAGCAGCCGGAGGACGACTGTACCGGACGGGAGATTTAGTGCGGCATCAGCGCAACGGAGATTTGGAGTTCATCGGACGAGTTGACGAGCAGGTGAAGGTGCGCGGCTTCCGCATCGAGTTGGGCGAGATAGAAGCGGCGCTCGGTTCACATGCGGGCGTGCGGGAGTGCGTCGTCGTGGCGCGCGAGGATGTGCACGGCGAGAAGCGTCTGGTCGCATACGTCGTAGCCGGGCGAGAGGGTTTGAACGATACCGGAGCGTGGCGCGGCTATCTGAAAGAGAAGTTGCCGGACTACATGATTCCTTCCGCCTTCGTCCTGCTCGACGAGATACCTTTGACGCCTCAAGGCAAGATTGACCGTCGCGCCCTGCCCGCGCCGGAACAACATGCCGTTGCAGCGGAGGATGGCCCGGTCGCCCCGCAGACGCCGGTCGAGGAGATTCTGGCGGGTATCTGGTCGGAGGTGTTGGGCGTCGGGAGGGTCGGTGTCGAGGACAACTTCTTCGCACTCGGCGGTCATTCGCTGCTGGCGACAAAGGTCGTCTCGCGTGTCAGGCAGGCTTTGCAACTGGAACTCCCTTTGCGCGCGCTCTTTGAACAGCCGACGCTCGGCCAACTCGCCGCCGGGATAGAGACGCGACTCAGAGGCGAACATGTCGCGTCGTCGTCGCCGCTCAGACGTGTCTCACACAAGCAAGCGCCGCTCTCGTTTGCGCAGCAGCGTCTCTGGTTCATTGACCAGTTGGAACCGGATAGCTCTCTCTACAACATCCCTCTGGCCCTGCGTCTGAACGGGCAACTCAATCTCTCGTCTCTCGCCGGGGCATTGAGCGAGATAGTTCGTCGTCACGATGCGCTGCGGACGACTTTTGCGCTGGAAGATAACGCGCCCGTGCAGGTCGTCCACGCTCCGCGTCCCTTTGAACTGCCGGTGCTCGACCTCTCCGGCATACCTTCGGAGGAACGCGAGCGCAAGGCGGCGCAACTCGTCGCGGAGGAAGCCGGGCGGAGTTTCCGACTCTCGACGGGGCCGCTCCTGCGTGCAGCCCTGCTCCGACTCGCGCCCGACGAGCACATCCTCTTGCTGACCGTTCATCACATCATCGCGGACGGCTGGTCGCTCGGCGTGCTCTTGCGCGAACTCTCGACGCTCTACGAAGCATTCGACGCGGGGCGCGCGTCGCCTTTGGAAGAGTTGGCGATTCAGTATGCGGATTATGCGGTGTGGCAGCGCGAGTGGTTGCAGGGCGAAGTGTTGGAGCAACAGCTTGCATACTGGCGGCGGCAGCTTGCGGATGCGCCGTCGGTGTTGGCGTTGCCGTGCGACCGCCCGCGACAGAAGCAGCGCAGCCATCAAGGTCTCCATTACGAGTTTGTTTTGGAGAAGCAACTCGCGGACGGTTTGCGGGCGCTCAACCGTCGAGAGGGCGTGACGCTCTTTATGACGTTGCTCGCGGCATGGCAGGTGCTCCTGTCGCGCTACAGCGGTGAGGCGGACATCAGCGTCGGCACGCCGGTGGCGAATCGCAACCGCGCGGAGACGGAACATCTCATCGGGTTCTTCGTCAACACGCTCGTGCTACGCACAGACCTCTCGGGCGATCCTTCGTTCCGCGAACTGCTCCGGCGCGTGCGCGAGAATGCTCTGGGCGCGTATGCCCATCAGGACATCCCGTTTGAAAAACTGGTCGAAGAATTGCAGCCCGAGAGAGACCTGAGCTACACGCCGCTCTTTCAGGTGATGTTCGCTTTGCAGAACGCTGTGGACGGCGAACTGGAATTGAAGGGCCTGCACGTGACTGACGCCGACAGCCCCGACACGTCCGCGAAATTCGACCTGACGCTGATGATGCAGGAGGCGTCGGACGAACTGCACGCGAAGTTGACCTACGACACAGACCTCTTCGATACCGCCACCATTGAACGGCTCGCGCACCACTTCAAGCAACTACTTCAAGGCATCATCTCCCGACCGGATGAACGCATCTCGCGCTTACCTCTGCTAGATGAAGAGGAACGACGACGCCTGTTATTTGAGTGGAACAACACAAAGAGCGCGCGGGAGCAGACACACGCTATTCATCAACTCTTCGAGCAACAGGTGGAGCGCACGCCCGACGCCGTGGCCGTCGTCTTCGACGGTCAAAGATTGACCTATGCGGAGTTGAACCGTCGCGCCAATCAACTCGCGCATCGTCTGGGCGCGCACGGCGTCGGCCCCGAAATGCGCGTCGGAATTTTGGTCGAGCGTTCGGCTGAGATGGTCGTCGGGCTACTCGGTATCTTGAAGGCGGGCGGCGCTTACGTGCCGCTCGACCCCGCCTATCCGGACGAGCGCATCGCCTTCATGCTCGAAGACGCCCGCGCCCCTATCCTGTTGTCGCAGCAACGCTTCGCCGGACGTTTGCCGGATGCCCGCGCGCGCGTTCTCTATTTCGATAGTGAAGCGGAAGAAGCGGCGCACGCGTGCGACGAAAACCCGAAGCACCGCGTCGTGCCGCAGCAACTCGCCTACGTCATCTACACCTCGGGTTCGACCGGACAGCCCAAAGGCGTCGCCATCACCCAGCACAACGCCGCCACCTTTTTGAACTGGTCGCGCTCCGTCTTTACTCCCCAACAACTCGCCGCCACGCTCGTCGCCACCTCCATCTGCTTCGACCTCTCCGTCTTTGAAATCTTCGCCCCACTCAGTTGCGGCGGACAACTCGTCATCGCCGACAACGCCCTCCAACTGCCCACCTTGCAGGCCGCCAACGAGGTCACGCTCGTCAACACGGTTCCTTCGGCGATGACGGAACTGGTCAGAACAAAAGGTCTCCCCCCATCGGTCAGGACGGTCAATCTGGCGGGCGAGCCGTTGACCAATCAACTGGTGCAGAGCCTCTACGAGCAGCCGCACATCGAGTCGGTCTATAACCTCTACGGGCCGTCGGAAGACACCACCTATTCGACCTACACGCGCACGGAGAAGGGTGCGACGCGCGAGCCCTCGATCGGGCGACCCGTCGCCAACACGGAGTTGTACGTGCTCGACCGTTACATGCAGCCCGTGGCCGTGGGAGTGACGGGAGAGTTGTACATCGGTGGGGACGGGTTGGCTCGGGGATATCTGAATCGCCCGGAGTTGACGGCGGAGAAGTTTGTGCCGCACCCGTTCAGCCGTGAGGGAGGGCGGAGGTTATACCGGACTGGTGATGTGGTGCGCTACCGAGTGGGTGGAGAGTTGGAGTATGTGGGGCGTGCAGACCATCAAGTGAAGGTGCGGGGTTTTCGCATCGAGTTGGGAGAGATCGAGGCGAAGCTGCGAGCGCATGCAGCGGTCTCGGATGTGCTGGTGACGGTGCGTGAAGAACTGGCTGGCGACAAGCGAATCGTGGCTTACGTCGTGCTCTCCGGCGGGGCGTCGCTGACGATTGCTCAATGGCGCGCCTACTTGAAAGAGAGCCTGCCCGATTACATGATTCCTGCGGCCTTCGTGCAACTCGAACGGCTACCGCTCCTGCCCAACGGGAAGGTTGACCGCAAGGCGTTGCCCGCGCCGCAGCGGTCGGCATCCGACGAGCAACGGAGCGGCGCGGCGTTGACGCCCGTCGAGGAGATTCTGACGGGCATCTGCGCCGCCGTCCTGCGGGTCGAGCGCGTGGGTGTGGCGGACAACTTTTTCGAGTTGGGCGGCCATTCGCTCTTAGCGACACAGCTTCTTTCGCGAATCAAAGAGAGCTTCGGCATTGATTTGCCGCTCAGAAACGTCTTCGAGTATCCGACGATGGAACAACTCGCCGCCCGCATCGAGACGCATCTGAGCGCGGGGTCGTCGCAGGAGGCCCACGTCGAGCTTGTTCCCGCGCGGCGCGACGGGCCTTTGCCGCTCTCTTATGCACAGCAGCGTTTGTGGTTCGTCCAAGAGTTGGAGCCGGAGAGCGCGGCGTACAACATCGCCGCCGCCGTGCGTTTGCAGGGCCGTCTCAATCTCCGCGCGTTGGAGCAGATGTTCAACGAGATCGTGCGCCGCCACGAAGCGACGCGCACGCGTTTCACCAACCGCGACGGCCACGCCGTGCAGGTCATCGCCGGGCGACTCGAACTGAACATCGCCGAGGTGGACTTGAGCGGAGTCGAAGCCGGAACGCGTGAACATCTATCGAGGCGTTTGACGATTGAAGAAGCGCAGAGACCTTTTGATTTGGAGCACGACATGCTGCTGCGAATCAAGCTGCTCAAGCTCGCGGGGGAAGAACACGTCGCGCTCCTGACGATGCATCACATCATCTCGGACGGTTGGTCTATCGGAGTCTTGATCGAGGAGATGTCCGCGCTCTATGAAGCCTTCACGCGGGGCGAGCCTTCGTCGCTGGCCGAGTTGCCGATTCAATACGTGGACTACGCCGTCTGGCAGCGGCGGATGCTGGAAGGAGAACTGCTCGACGCGCACGTCGCCTACTGGAAAAAACAGTTGCACGACAGTCCGGCTCTCTTGAAGTTGCCGTCGGATCATCCGCGACCCGCCGTGCAAAGCTCTCGCGGGGCGCAGCAGCCTTTCGTGTTGAGCGGCGAGTTGAGCGCGGCGCTCAATGCCTTGAGCGGGCGCGAAGGCGTGACGCTCTTTATGACGCTGCTGTCTGCTTTCAAAACTCTGCTCTATCGCTACGGCGGGCAGACGGACATCGTTCTCGGAACCAACGTCGCCAATCGCCGCTCGACGAAGACGGAAAAACTGATCGGCTTCTTCGTCAACATGCTCGTCTTGAGGTCTGACCTCTCCGGCAATCCCACGTTCCGCGAACTGCTCGGGCGCGTGCGCGAAGTCACCCTCGACGCTTACACGCATCAGGACTTGCCTTTTGAAAAGTTGGTTCAGGAATTGCGGCCCGAAAGGAATCTGGGCCACACGCTCCTCTTTCAAGCGGTCTTCAGTTTGCAGAACGCCGGGCAGCAGGCGTTGAAGTTCTCGGGGCTGACGTTGACGCCGGAGGAGATTGATCTGGGAACGGCGAAATACGATCTGGTCGTCAACATGTGGGAGAGCGACGAGGGCTTGCGCGGCGTGCTGCAATACAGCACCGACCTCTTCGAGCCGCCGACGATTGCGCGCATGCTCAGACACTTCACACGGCTCCTCGAAAGCATCGTCGCTGCGCCGGAGACGCGCCTCAACGCGTTGGAAATGTTGACGGCTGAAGAGAACAGCCTGCTCAAGAAAGCGATTCGCATTGACGAGCTAGACGTGAGTTTCTCTCTCTGACTCCCCTCGATTGCGCTTCACATTAACCGCAACTAAACCTCAGATTTCCGGTGAAACTAAGATGAGCCAAAGCAACGGTAATCATCAGACAGGCCACACCATCGCCCTCGGCGGCATCGGCGGCGACAGCCATTCGGTCGGGCTGTCCATTCTCCGTCAGGCGCTCTCGGCGAGCGGCTATCGCGTCTCTTACATCGGGACGCAGAACCGGCTCGAAGACTTCTTTCAACTGGCGGGCTTCTGCAACGCCGTGATGATCTCAAGCATGGACGGGCACGCGCCTTATTACCTGCGCCAGTTTCCCGAACTGATTCAGCAGTATCACACCACGACCGGCCCGCTCTGGTATCTGGGCGGCAACCTGCACATCGGTGAAGGGCTCGGCTACCAGCACGAATTTCTCAACATGGGCTTTCATAAAGTGTTTGTGAAGTTCGTTGACATCAAGTCCGTGCTGGAAATTCTTGAGAGTGATTTGCACGGCGTCGAGCCGGTCGCGGAGTATCCCGCGCTCCGGGAGCAGACGCGCGCCAGCGAACGGTTCATCGTCGGCCCCGTCACGGATTGCCTGCTCGACATGGAAGAGTTCGAGCGCAACCGGAAAGAGGTGTTGGAGCATTGGCGAACCGGCCAGCCCGCGAAAGAGTTGGCGGAGAACGCGGCGTTCATCAGCAGGCAGCCCTCCTTCGTGCAGGCGCAGTTGACCGTCAACACGGGCCGCGCGCCGATGCTGGTGCAGCCCCGTTCGGGCGTGCCGCTCGTCGGCAAGCAGATCAACTTATTCAAGGCCTTCAAACAGGCGGGCGCGCGCGTGCTCTCTTATCAGGTTGATTCGATGACGCGCAACAACAACTATGCGGGAGCCGAAGAGGCGATTCGTGAGAGCCGTGTGACGGGGACTTCGACGCTCAACGGTTATCCGGTCGTCAATCACGGGCCGAAGAACCTGCGGCGCATCATCAGCGAAGTGAAAGTCCCTTTGCAGACGCGCCACAGCACGCGCGACCCGCGACTGCTGGCCGAAATCTCTTATGCGGGCGCAGTCACCTCCTACGAGGGAGGCGCGATCTGCTACAACATCCCTTACTACAAAAACTATCCGCTCGACGAGTCAATCCGCAGTTGGCAGTACGTTGACCGCCTCACGGGAATCTACAGGGAACGCTTCGACATCATTCTCGACCGCGAATTTTTCGGGACGTTGACGGCCACTTTGATTCCGCCGTGTCTGGCTCTGGCCGTGGATATCATCGAAGCGATTCTCGCCGTGCGACAGGGCGTGAAGTCGGTCAGCCTCGGCTACGCCGAGCAGGGCCATCGCGTGCAGGACATCGCCGCGATTCGCATGCTGCGGACGCTCGCCGCCGAATATCTGGGGAACCTCGGCTACAAGGACGTGCACATCAGCACGGTCTTTCATCAATACATGGCCGCCTTTCCCCCGCATCCCGAGCGCGCCGCCGACCTCATCTATAACTCCGCCATCACGGCTGCGCTCTCCGGCGCGACCCGCGTCATCGTCAAGACCCCGGCAGAGGCCTACAAGATACCGACGATGGAAGACAACGTTCACGGCATTGACCTCGTTCATCGAGGCATCGCGGAGGCGAAAGGCGTTCAGGTCTGCGAGACGCGTCTGGCGGAAGAGTGTGAGCACATCCGTCGAGAGGTCGAAGCCATCATCGAGAGCATCATCTTTTGCGGCAACGGCGACATCGCGCAGGGCGTCGTCACGGGTTTTGAAAAGGGCCTGCTCGACATCCCCTTTTCGCCGAGCATCTACAATCGCGGAGAGGTGATGACGGCCCGCGACACGGAAGGCGCGGTCAGGTTCCTTTCGCTCGGTCAACTGCAACTCGGTCGTGAGTCGCGCCAGTTTCACGAAGAGAAGATGAGCGACCGCCGCAGGGCCGAAGGACTGGTTTCGCGGCAGATGGATTATCTGTTGATTCAGCAGGACGCGATGCAGATCGCGCGCTCCGAGTATGAACGGTGGCCGCTGTTCGGATAGCGGCGCAGGCTGCTTCTGGAGAACGGGCGGTCAATCAACGTGAGAGGGTTTGTCAGATGTGCGGGTTTGCCGGATACATCAATCTACGCGCTCAAGGCCGTGTAGATGAAGAAGTGCTGCCGAGGATGGTGCGCACGCTCGTCCATCGCGGCCCGGACTCCTCCGGCTTCTTCAAGGACGACGAACTCAAGATGGGCTTTCGCCGTCTCAGTATCATTGATCTGGCGGGCGGCGACCAGCCGCTCTTCAACGAAGACCACTCGGTCGTGCTTTTATGCAACGGCGAGATTTTCAACTATCAGGAGTTGAAGAAGGAAGTGACCGGCAAGGGCCACACCTTCCGCACCGACAGCGACGTGGAAGTCCTGCTTCATCTCTACGAAGAGGACGGCATCGGGTTCTTAAATAAGTTGAACGGACAGTTCGCCTTCGTGCTCTACGACAGGCGGGAGAAGCGGCTCTTTCTGGCGCGGGATCATTTCGGCATCAACCCGCTCTACTACACCGTCGCCGACGGCGTCCTTATCTTCGCCTCCGAGATCAAGGCCATCCTCGAACACCCGCAGGTCAGACGCGAAGTTGATCTGACGGGCCTCGATCAAATCCTCTCGTTTCCCGGCCTCGTCAGCCCGAGGACGATGTTCAAAGGCATCGAAAGCCTCAAGAGCGGTCACTATATCGAAATCAAGAACGGCGACATCAGAACCGCCGAGTACTGGGATTTGGACTACCCGCAACAGGACGAGTTGCCTTACGACCGGCCCGAAGCTTATTACCGCGACGGCCTCAAGCAACGTCTGGCGCAGGCCGTGAGCTATCGCTTGCAGGCCGATGTCCCGGTCGGTTTTTATCTCAGCGGCGGGCTCGATTCATCCTTGATCGCCGCGCTCATCGAGCAGGTTTCGCCCGGCAATCATCGTCATTCTTTCTCCATCGGCTTCAACGACAAAGCGATGTGCGAGACGAAGTATCAGCGTCTGATGGCGGAGCACGTCGCATCCGTGCATCACGAGATCATCTTCGACTGGCCCGAAATTTCCGAACGGCTCAAGACGATGCTCTATCATTGCGAGAGTCCCGTTAAGGAGACCTACAACACCTGCTCGATGGCGCTCTCGGAGGCGGCCAAAGCCAACGGCATCACCGTCATTCTCACGGGTGAAGGGGCCGACGAATTGTTCGCCGGTTATGTCGGCTATCGCTTCGACCGCTTCCGTGCGCGCAACGCCAAGAGCTACGACCTCGAAACCATTCTCGAAGATGAATTGCGAGAGAAGCTCTGGGGCGACAAAGATTTCTTCTACGAGAAAGAGCATTATGCCTTCAACGAACTGAAGGCCGCCCTCTATTCGCCGCAGTTGGCCGAACGGTTCGACGAGTTCGATTGTCTCAAATTTCCGCTCGTCAATCAGGAACGGCTGCGCGGCAGGCACTACATTCATCAACGCTCCTATCTCGATTTCAAGCTCCGGCTCTCGGATCACCTGATCTCCGATCACGGCGACAGGATGGCGCTCGCCAATTCCGTCGAGGCGCGTTATCCGTTCTTGGATATAGATGTCGCCACGTTTGCCACGCAGATACCTCCGCATCTCAAGCTCAACGAGTACACGGAAAAGTATCTCTTGAAGCGAGTGGCGGAAGATTTCCTGCCGCCCGAAGTTATCAACCGGGAGAAGTACGGTTTTATCGCGCCGGGGAGCCCCTACCTGCTGCGCCAAAATATCGAGTGGGTCAACGACACGCTCTCCTTCGAGCGAATCAAACGACAGGGATACTTCAACCCGGAAGTCATCGAGAGATTGAAGGCACAGTATTCCGCGCCCGGATTCAAGCTCAATTTCCCCTTCGACGACGACCTGCTCATCGTCGTCCTGACGTTCGGCATCTTCAAAGACATTTTCAACCTGCCCGATCTGAATTGACGGGAAACGCCCGCGCATAACAGCAACCGGCCCCGACGCTTCGGAAACTAGACGACGAGGCGCGCGAGGGTCTTGGACGGAGATAAAACGCGATGAACGGCAAACGCCTTGACTGTGTGGTAATCGGCTACAACGAGACTCCCTTCGAGCAGTACGAAGAGTTTCTCCGGCAATACGGAGACGAGTCGGAAGCCTACCGTGATTTGAAGTTCAGCTTCGTCAATGTTGGCGACCAAAAGTTGAACTACATGGGCCTCCTGAATCACGTCCGGCGTCTTGCCGTCAACGGCTCGGCGGGCAACGGGACGCATGACGAGTTCAAATCGTGCGACATCCCGAACCTCGCCGCCGCTTACCTGACGCACTTCCTCCGCAAGCGCAACGTCGAGGCGCGTTATATCAATCTCTTTCAGTACGAGAAGGAGAAGTTGATCGAATACCTCGCGCAGAATCCGCTCTGTGTCGCCATCACGACCACTTTTTACGTCGTCAATTTTCCGGTCAGCGAGATGGTCGAGTTCATCAAGGCGCACAATCCGCAGGTCAAGGTCATCGTCGGCGGCCCGCTCATCGCCAACCACGTCAGAAATTATCAGAGCGGCGAGAGTGCCGCCGCGCTCTCGGACATCGGCGCGGACATCTACGTGGTCGAAGGTCAGGGAGAATTGACCCTCTGGCAAATCGTCGAGACGTTAAAGAACGGCGGCGACCTGAACCGCGTCCCCAACATCATCCATTTCGAAGACGGCGGAATGAAACGGACGGCGACCGTGCCGGAAAACAACTCGCTGGATGAAAACTATATCAACTGGCTCGCCTTTCCCGAGGAGAGTCTGGGCGTCACGCTGCAAACGCGGACGGCGCGCAGTTGCGCCTTCAAGTGCTCGTTTTGCAACTATCCGACCAGAGCGGGCGCGCTCACGTTGACCAGTCTTGAGTTGATCGAAAAAGAGTTGGATTCGATGTTGGAACTCGGCAACGTGCAGAACGTGGTCTTCATTGACGACACTTTCAACGTGCCGTTTCCGCGCTTCAAAGACATCTGCCGGATGATGATTCGCAAGAAATATCCTTTCAACTGGTTCTCCTATTTCCGTTGCAGCAACTCGGACGAGGAGGCCATCGAGTTGATGGCCGAGAGCGGCTGCAAGGGCGTCTTCCTCGGCATCGAATCCGGCTCGCCCACCATCCTCAAGAACATGAACAAGGCCGCCACCATCGAAAAATATACGCAGGGCATCGAGTGGCTGCGGCGCGCCGGAATCCTGACCTTCGGCTCCTTCATCATCGGCTTTCCCGGCGAGACGGCGGAGACCGTGCAGGAGACGATTGATTTTCTGAAAGAGACGAAGCCCGACTACTACCGCGCGCAGTTGTGGTACTGCGAGCCGGGCACGCCCATCGAGATGCAGCGGGACAATTTCGGCATCAGCGGCGAAGGCTTCGTCTGGTCACACAACAAGATGGACAGCCTCGAAGCGATGGATCACATAGACCGCATCTTTCTCACCATCAAAGACTCCATCTGGCTGCCGCAATGGTCGTTCGATTTTTGGACTATCCCCTACCTGCTCGGCAGGGGCATCACGCTTGAGAAGTTTAAGAAACTGATGGCCTCGGCACACAAACTTCTGGCCCTGGAGATAGCTTCCGTGCCGGAGGCGCAGAAGCGAAGTATGCAACAAGAGTACGTGAGCAGCATGGCGCGTTTGATGGCCGACTGACAACGCGAACCGCAACGCGCTGCCGTCCGGAGCAGGAGAAGCAACATGAACGAGGCAGACTTGAGCGTTCTTCCGAGAACCTTCATCAACGACCAGCTTGAGGAAGAGAAAGACTACTGGCTCAAGAAATTGAGCGGCGACACGGTCGTCACGGGGCTGCCGCTCGACTTCAACCGACCGGCGGCGTTCGGCGGTCGCAAGGCGTCTTGCGCTCTGGAATTGGAACCGGAGACGAGCGAGCGTCTGCTTGAAGTTTGCCGGGGCAAGGAGACGCTGGTCTTCGCCGTCCTCGTCACCGCGTTGAAGATTTGCCTCTTCAAATATACGGGCGCGGAAGACGTGATCGTCGGCACGGGTATCCACGAGCAGCACGGCGAAACGGCGTCGCTCAACAAACTGCTCGCCCTGCGCACGCAGGTGACGGGCGATACGACGGCGCGGCAACTGCTGGAAGAAGTCCGGCGCACCCTCTCCGAAGCTTACGCCAATCAGAGATTTCCTTTCGAGCGTTTGCTCGAACTGTTGAACGTGGAGGCGGCGGATAATCGCGCGCCGCTCTTCAACGTCGTCGCCATCCTTGAGAACATCAACAGCCGCGCCAACGTCGAGCAGGCGTTGAATGACGTGACGCTGGTCTTTGCCATCACGGACGGACGTTTGAGCGGCGCGGTCGAATACAATCCCGACCTTTTCGAGAGCGCAGGGATAGAGCTTTTCGCGCGTCATTACCGAACCATTCTGCGGGCCGTGCTCGACGCGCCGGAGTCGAAGATCGCAGAGATGCGCCTGCTCTCGCCTGCTAAAGAGCGGGAGTTGGTCTTGGATTTCAACGCCACCGAACGAAGCTATCCGAAAGATAAAACAGTCCACGCGCTCGTCAGCGAACAGGCCGCGAGAACTCCCGCCAGTGTCGCCGTCAGTTGCGCGGGCCGACGCCTGACCTATCTCGAACTCGACGAGCGCGCCGACGCTCTGGCGCGTTACCTGCGCGCCAACGGGGGCGGGCGCGGCGTCCGCGTCGGCATCTATCTGGAACACTCCGTCGAGACTCTGGTCGCGCTGCTCGGCGTCCTCAAGTCCGGCGCGGCCTACGTGCCTTTTGAACCCGCGCATCCCGTCTCGCGGCTCTCTTTCATGCTGACGGATGCCGCGATTCCGCTCGTGCTGACGCAGGAGCGTCTGTCGGAGCGTGTCACGGCGACGGGCATCAAGACCATCTGTCTGGATTCGGATTGGGACAAGATTGCGGAGGCAGTTGATTCGTCTCTGCCCTCTGATGAAGCGACCGCCGACGATTTGGCCTATGTGATGTACACCTCCGGTTCGACGGGCGAGCCGAAGGGCGTGGAAATCCGGCACGCGTCGCTGGTGAATTACGTGTGGTGGGCCAGAGAGGCATACGGCTTCACGGAGCAGACGGCGGTTCCGCTCTATTCGTCGCTCGCTTTTGATTTGACCGTCACCTCCATCTACACGCCGCTCGTCGCGGGCGGCACGGTCGTCGTCTATCGTCAGGAGGGCAGGGAATCGCCGCTCACGGACGTGTTGCGCGATAACGCGGTAGAGATTTTGAAGCTGACGCCGAGCCATCTGGCTTTGATCAAGGAGCAGGACAACAGCCAGTCGCGTATCAAACGGCTGATCGTCGGCGGCGAAGCGTTCGATACCGCGCTGGCTGCGCGCGTCCATGAAAGCTTCGCCCGCCGCGTTGACATCTTCAACGAGTACGGCCCGACCGAGGCGACCGTCGGCTGCATGATTTACCGCTTCGACCCCGACACAGACCAGAGAGCTTTCGTGCCCATCGGCAAGCCTGCGGCCAATGCGCAAATTTACATCCTCGACAAAGAACTCTCTCCGGTGGCGGAGAACATCGTCGGCGAGCTTTACATCTCCGGCGACGGCCTCGCTCAAGGCTATCTCAACCGCGCCGAGTTGACCGCCGAAAGATTTATCGAGAATCCCTTTCTACCGGGAAGAAAGATGTACCGCAGCGGCGATGTCGCGCGCTGGCTGCACGTCGGCGAGATAGAGTTTGTCGGTCGGGCCGACGATCAGGTCAAGTTTCACGGCTACCGCGTCGAACTCAACGCGCTGCGTTGCGCGCTCAATCGTCATCCGCAGGTCAAGGACAGCGTCGTCCTCGTCACGCAAGACCACAGCGGCCATGATGTGATGATCGCTTATTACGTTTCCCGTCAGGAAGTCGAGATGGGCGAACTGCGTGCCTTTCTCGCCGAGAGCATCATCGAGGAGATGCTGCCCAACGTGTTCGTCCATCTGAAGCGACTGCCGCTCACGCTGAACGGCAAGGTCAATCATCGCGCGTTGCCCACGCTTGAGGAAGCGCGCAAGAGATTGAAGCGAACCTTCGTCGCTCCGCAAACTCCGACCGAGCAGGCGGTGGCAAAAATCTGGGCGCAAGTGCTCGGCGTCGAGCAGGTCGGCCTGCACGATAACTTCTTCGAACTCGGCGGGCATTCGCTGCTGGCGACGCTGATTATCTCAAGAGTCCGCGAAGCCTTTCAGGTTGACCTGCCCTTGCGGAGTCTTTTCAAAGTGCCGACGGTGGCGGGCATCGTCGAGCACATCGAAGCGATTCGCTGGGCCGCGGAAGGGATGCAGAACGCGGGGACGGCTGCCGTTGCCGCCGGAGAGACTTACGAAGAAGGACTGTTGTAAACGGAAGAGGGCCGTCTGTGAACACGCTTGAGCTATTTACACATCTGCGCTCGGTCGGCGTCACCCTGTCGCTCGAAGGCGAGCGGCTGCGCTACAGCGCGGCGACGGGTGCGCTGACGCCGGAGTTGCGTCAGGAATTGGCCGCGCGCAAGGATGAGTTGATAGCGTTTCTGCGGATGGCCCAATCGGCCACGAGCGTCACCGGCCAGCGCGTGCAGCCCGTCGCCAGAGACAGGGAGTTGCCGCTCTCGTTTGCGCAGCAAAGGCTTCTGTTCTTGCAGCAGTTGGAGCCGGAGAGCGTCGCCTATAACGTGCCCGTCGCGCTGCATCTCAAAGGGCGGCTCAATCTACAGGCGTTGGAGCAAGCCATCAGGGAGATCGTCCGCCGACACGAGCCGCTGCGTACCACCTTCAAACCCACCGAGCACGGCGCGGTGCAGGTCATCAGTCAACAGACGGACTTCCGTTTTTCGATAGCCGACCTGCGCGACGTGGACGAGAAGGAAGCGACGATGCGGAGGCTGATGCGGGCCGAGACCGGACGCGTCTTCGATTTGATGGCGGGGCCGATGCTCCGCGCGCAGTTGTTGCAACTGGCGGAACAGGAGCAGGTCATCCTGTTGACGATGCATCACATCGCCGTTGACGGGTGGTCAATCGGATTGCTGGTGCGGGAAGTGGCCGCGCTCTACGAAGCTTTCGTCACGGGGCGGCCTTCGCCCCTGCCGGAATTGACGCTGCAATACGCCGACTATGCCGCGTGGCAACTCGACTGGCTCAAGGGCGACGTGCTCGAAAAGCAGCTTGCATACTGGCGGCAGCAACTCGGCGGCGCGCCCCCGATGCTGGATTTGCCGACGGATAAAGCGCGCACGAGCGCGCCGGGCGCGGAGGGCCGGGAGCATCTTTTCGACTTGCCGGTCGAACTCTTGGAGACGCTCAAAGAGTTGAGCAGGCACGAGGGCGCGACGCTGTTTATGACGTTGCTGGCGGCCTTTCAAGTGCTGCTGCACAAGTACGCGGGGCAGGAGGAGATCGTCGTCGGCACGCCCATCGCCGGACGCAACCTGCCGGAAGTCGAAAGCCTCGTCGGTTTCTTCGTCAACACTCTCGCGCTGCGCACAGACCTCTCCGGCGACCCGGCGTTCAGCCAACTCCTGCAACGCGTACGTGAAACTTCTTTGCAAGCTTACGCGCATCAGGACGTGCCATTCGAGATGTTGGTCGAGGAGTTGCAACCCGACAGGAGTCTGGGACGCGCGCCGATTTTTCAGGTCTTGTTCGCCTTGCAGAATGCCCCGCGCGGGCTGCTCCAACTGCCCGGACTGCAAATCTCCATCATGGAGACGGAGGACGCTTCGACGAAGTTCGAGTTGAGCCTTGACCTCTCCGAGAGCGCGAACGGGCTGCAATGCCGCCTGCGCTACAACGTTGATCTGTTCGAAGCGGAGACCGTCGGGCGGATGGCCCGGCACTTCCGACGCCTGCTCGAATCCGCCGTCGCCGCGCCCGAACAGAGAATCTCCGCGCTGGAAATTTTAGTGCCCGAGGAACGTGACCAACTGCTCCGACGTTGGAACGACACGCGTCGCGGCTACCCGCTCGACAAGTGCATTCACCAATTGATCGAGGCACAGGTCGGGCGCACGCCCGGCGCAATCGCCGCCGTCTTTGAAGATGAAGAACTGACCTACGCGGAAGTGAATGAGCGGGCCAACCGTCTGGCGTGGAAGTTGATTGAGCGGGGCATCGGGAGGGGCAGTTGTGTGCCGGTCTTGTTGGAGCGGAGCATGGCGTTGGCGGTGGCATGGCTCGGCGTCATGAAGACCGGCGCGGCCTTCGTGCCGCTCGATACGACGTGGCCGCTTCAGCGTTTGCAGCAGGTGCTCGACGACCTCGGAAGCAGAACGGCGCTGGTCAATCGCCTGACGCCGCAGCGCGCGGACGAACTGGGCTGCGACTTCATCGCCGTCGAAGACTGTGAGCGGAGCGGGCGGGCAACAAATCCGGAGATCGAGATGAGCGCCGAGGAGCCGCTCTACGTGATGTACACCTCCGGCTCGACCGGCAAACCGAAGGGAGTGGTCGTCCCGCACCGGGGCATCACGAATCGCTTCCTGTGGATGAATGATTTCTTCGGGCGAGAGGCGGCGCGGGCCGTGCTGCAAACGACGCGGCAGGTTTACGACAGCGCGGTGTGGCAACTGTTCTGGCCGATGCTGAGCGGCGGCAGAACCGTGATTCCGTCGCCGGAGATGGAACTGACGGCGGAGTATCTCGCGGGCTTGATTGAGAAACGCGGCGTGACTTTGACGGACTTCGTGCCGTCGGTCTTCAACGTCATCGTGCCGCAGTTGGTCGAGAACGGGAGTCTCAAAGAGCGGCTGCAAACGTTGCGCTCCGTGATTGTCGGCGGGGAGGAGATCACCGCCGCGACGGCCTACCATTTCATGCAGCACTTCCCCGGCGTGCAGGTCGTCAACCTGTACGGGCCGACGGAGGCGAGCATCGGCTGCATCGCCTACGAGTTGACGGGCGACGAGGCCACCAGCACCCGTCACAAAATCCCCATCGGACGACCCATCGCCAACGCGCGCATCCTGATTCTGGACGACAGTCGAAAGTTGGTTCCGGTCGGCGTCAAAGGCGAGCTCTACTTGTCCGGCGCATGTCTCGGACTCGGCTATTACAACGACGAGGAGAAGACGCGTGCGGCCTTCGTCCCCAACCCTTATCCGGAAATCGGTTGGAGCACTTTGTATCAGACGGGCGATGTCGCGCGCTATCTGCCGGATGGAAACATCGAGTTCTGGGGGCGGCGCGATCATCAGGTCAAGATACGCGGCTTCCGTATCGA
>DATLMV010000089.1:0-22466 GCA_035537095.1 Pyrinomonadaceae bacterium | reverse complement strand
CCCAGTTCTCTTTGCGGAGTTCGATGAGGCGTTGGGCGAGGCGGACGCTGTCTTGGAAATGGACGTTGGTGTCAACCATCCCGTGACAGATCAGGAGCGCGCCGCGCAAGCCCCCGGCGAAGTAGATGGGCGAGCTACGCTTGTAGGCTTCGAGGTCGGACTGCGGGACGTTGAGGATGTTGGAAGTGTAGCCGTGATTATAGTGTGCCCAATCGGTGACGGGGCGCAGGGCCGCGCCCGCCGCGAACACGTCCGGCTCGGTGAACATCGCCATCAGCGTGATGAAGCCGCCATAACTTCCGCCGTAGATGCCGACGCGTTTGGGGTCTATGCCGTGCTCCGCGACGAGATAACGCACGGCGTCAACATGGTCTGTCAAATCCTTCCCGCCCATGTGGCGATAAATCCCTGTGCGCCAGTCGCGCCCGTAACCGGCTGAGCCACGGTAGTCAATATCAATCACGGTGTAGCCGCGCTCCATCAAAAGATGATGAAACATGTACTCGCGGAAATATGAACTCCACCACTTGTGGACGTTTTGCAGGTAGCCCGCGCCGTGCACGAAGACGACCGCCGGGCCGCCCGTCGCGGCGGCGCGCGCGGGCTTGTAGAGACGCGCGTGCACGCTCGCGCCGTCGCGCGCCTTGAAGGAGACGATGGGCGGATCAATCCAGTTGTAACGGAAAAACTCCGGCAGGGGCGAAGTCGTCACCTGCCGGGCATCGGCGGCGGGCGCGCCCGCGCGATTCGGCGCGAGATAGAGTTCGGGCGGGCGGTTGCTGTAGGAACGGACGATGGCGAGCAGGCGTTCGTCGGGCGAGATGTCCGCTTGATTGTTGCCGGACAGCGCGGTGAGGCGCGTGCGTGCGCCGCCTTCGGCGGGCATCGAGTATAAATGACGCTCGGCGAAGCTGCCCTCGCTCGAAGTGAAATAGAACTTCCGCTTGTCTTCGGAGAGACGCACGTCCGAGACTTCAAACGCGCCGGAGGTGAGTTGCACGGGCGCGCCGCCCGCAACCGCGACGGCGTAGAGATGCGCGAAGCCGTCGCGCTCCGATTGGAAATAGACGCGCCGGTTATCGGGCAGCCAGCCGAGCGTGAACGCGCCCGGCCCGTCAACCCACGCGTCGTCGTGGACGCTCGCCAGCACCCGTGTCTTGCCCGTCGAGGGGTCGAGCAGCATCACCCAACGGTCTTTGTTGTCGGCGGCGCGCGCCAGCAGAACAGCGTGCGCGCCGTCCTCCGACCATTGCACGGCGGCGAGTTGCACGTCGCGGTCGCGCATCTGCGCCTGCTGCTGCGTCCCTTCGGTCTGCGTGCGCGGCAGCGTCTGCGCCTGCGACTGTTGCTGACCCGTCTGCTGCTGCGTCGTGCCCTGTTGCTGCGTTTGCTGCTCTGTTTGTTGTTGCTGCTCCGCGCCGCGTTCGCGTTGTGCCTGTTCGGTGGCGTTGGCTTCGGTGCGCGTGCGGACTTGCGGCGCGACCTCGACGCGTTGACCGTGCTCCACCCACTTCGAGTCGCCCGTCTCGACGTTGATGATTGCCATCCGGCTGCGCCCCTGCGCGTCGCCGACTTTCGTGCGCGAGTTGATGTCGTCGGTGTAGCCCGCCTCGTTGATGTAGTTCGGGACAATCGTATTCTTCGCGCCGCTCGCGGGCTCGCTAATGGTCGCAATCACGTATGCGCCGTCGGGCGAGAGCGAGAGACCGGACACGGACTGCCCCGCCGCAATCGAGAAGGGCTTGCGCCGCTCGCGCTGCTTGCGACGCGCCTCGTCCTCCTCGCGTTTTTCGGCGCGCTCGCGGACGGCTTCGAGCAGCGCGCGTTCCTCTCTTTTGAGCGTCTCCTGACTCTCCGTCCCGCGTTGCTGCGCACCCGAAGAGAGACTGATACTTTGACCGCCGCCCTGCGCGCCGCCCGTGCGGATGTCGGTCAACTGGACGAGCGAGCCGCCGTCGAGCGCGAGCACGTAGAGATTATTCTGGCGCGTGAAAGAGATGCGGCGCTGGTCGCGCGTGAAATGCGCGTTGGTTTCGGCGTCGGTGGTGCGCGTGATTTGTCGTCGCTCGCCGCGCGCGTGTTCGTACAGAAAAACGTCGCCGTCTTCGGTGAAGACCGTCAGCTTTTTGTCTTTTGATAACTCGCCGGACGCGGGCGGCGCGAGCTTCGCTTCCTCCTCCGAGAGCTTGCGGAGGTTGCCGCCGTCCGCGTTGACGACGTAGAGGTCAGCCTCTTTGAGACGCGGCTCGCCCGCGCGCTTCCAACGAAAGAAGACGCGGCGACTGTCCTCCGACCAGCGCACCTGCATGGGCGCGTAGCCGACCAAATCCGGCCCGCGCATGATGCTGTCAACGGTCAACTCGAACTTCGACGGTTGCGCCCGCTGCTGCTGCTGCTGCGCGCGAGACGCGGCGGGTTGATTGACGAGGAGAGCAACCACAGTTAAGAGCGCGAGAGCTTGGATTCTTTTTTCGCTGAACATCGTTTTGCCGGACGCCTTCAAAATGTTTCGGGGTATGAGTCGAATGAAATCCTTGCGCGAAGACACGCTGCGACCTTTTCTCACTTTAAGAGAGCGGGATGCCGTCTATCCGGACGCTCAGGTCGGGCGAGACGGTGATGGTGGAATTATCCGGCACGTCGAGCCAGTCGTCGCGGTCGTCCGTCAGGCGTTCGCTTGAGACGATGACCGCCGCCGCTTGCTCGCTCGTCTCGACCGAATGCATGTCGCAGAGGCCGCCCGGCAGGCATTCAAAGCGATGGCCGCGCGAGTAATGCAGCGACGCGCCCTCGATGCCTTCGGCGGAACAGAAGCGCGAGACGACGAGCGAGCGACCGTCCGTCACCGCGAAGTTGCAGAACGAAGGCTCGACGATCTGCGCCGCGCGCGTCAACTCCAAAAGCTGCCTGATAGTCTCGACGAGCGCGCCGCGCATCTCCGTGCCGCTCACGTCGCCGAAAGAGACTTGCAGGTTATTGAGAAAGAGCGCGAAGGCGTGCTCGGAATCGGTCGTGCCCTGAATCATGCCGTAGAACTCGTCTTTGAGTTGGTCGCGCAAGGGGCGTTTGATCTGGTGAAAGCCCGCGACCGAGCCGTTGTGCATCCAGAGGAAACGGTCGTAGCTGAACGGGTGGACGTTCGCCTCCGTCACGGCCATGCCGGGCGTCGCCGCGCGGACGTGCGCGAAGAGGCTCGTCGTCCGCGTCTTCTCTGCTAAGCTTTGCAGGTTGCGGTTCGACCAAGCGGGCGTCACCGAACGCTGCACGCACGGCGTCGGGTCAATCTCCGGCACGTACCAGCCCGCGCCGAACCCGTCGCCGTTCAGAGGCTCGGCGCGTTCGCGCGCCTTGTAGCTCTGCATGATTAAAGAGTTGGTCGGGCGATATAATAAGTCGGCCAGCAACAGCGGCGCGCCCGCGTAAGCCAGAAAGCGGCACATACGACATCTTCCGATTGGAGCACTTTTTCGTGATGGACGAGCGACGAAATGATACAACACAAACCGGCACAGGGTCGCCCCCCGAACGCGAACACCGCCCGCGCGGCAGTTATTACTACGACGACGACACCGGCTACGAAATCTATCATCCCGCAACCGACGAAGACGACACCGGCATGACACCGCCCGCCGACGCAGAATAAAATCACCGGCACGTGCGCCGCCGCCGACGCAACCAACCGCAGGAGCGAGTTTGAGAGAGCGTGATTCACGACGAGCTTGCGAGAGCAAGTCGCTCGACAATCATCCGATGACTAAAAAACGCGGACAGGAATTTAACGACGCCCTCAACCTTCTCGTCGCCGGAGGCGTCTGCCTGTTCTCGCTGCTCATCGGCGGTTCGCTACTCGTCGGTCTGGCTGCCGAACCCGACAAGCGAGAAACCTTTCTCGTCGTCCTCGGCTTCGGCCTCCTCTTCAGCGGCATGGGCTGCGGCTTTTACTGTTGCCATCTTTTGACGAAGCGTGCCTACCCCTTCATTTATCCCTTCAGCCTCGCCCTCACCATCCTCGGCTACGGCCTAGCCCTCATCGCACTCGCGATGTACGGCTGACAAAACGACGCGCATCCGCCCAATCCAAAACACACGCTTCCGGCCTCTTTTCAGATAAAGCTCTTACTGTTGGAAAGCGAAGAGGACGCGGCAACTTTATCGTTGCCGCGTCCTCTTAGTTTGTGAGCCGAGCATCTTTGAAAGCTCTTGCGTTGGGGGTTTAGGACTCTTTCTTTTTGGGTCGCTCGTTGGATTTGAGGACGCGTTTGCGGAGGCGCGTGGTTTGCGGGGTGACTTCGACGAGTTCGTCGTCGGCGATAAATTCAAGCGCCTGTTCGAGCGAGAGGTCTTTGACGGGGATGAGGCGCATGGCTTCGTCGGCGGAGGCGGCGCGCATGTTGGTGAGTTTCTTCTCCTTGATGGCGTTGACATCCAGATCAACCGCGCGCGCGTTCTCGCCGACGATCATGCCCTCGTAGACTTTCGTTCCGGGCCGCACGAACATCGTGCCGCGTTCCTGTAGGTTGAAGAGCGCGTAGGTGGTCGTTTCGCCCATGCGGTCGGCGATGAGCGAGCCGGTGGCGCGCCCGCGCATCGCGCCCTGCCATTCGTCCCAACGCAGAAAGAGCGTGTTGAGGAGTCCCGTGCCCTTCGTCTCGGTGAGAAACTCGCTGCGGAAACCGATGAGGCCGCGCGAGGGCGCTTCAAATTCCAGACGCACGCGCCCCGTCCCGTGATTGACCATCTTCATCATCTGTCCCTTGCGCCGTCCCATCGCCTCCGTGACGACGCCGATGAACTCTTCGGGACAATCCACGACCACCTGTTCGATGGGCTCAAGCGTCTTGCCTTCGCGCTCGCGCGTGATGACCTCCGGCTTCGACACCTGTAGCTCGTAGCCCTCGCGCCGCATCATCTCGATGAGGATGGCGAGTTGCAGTTCGCCGCGTCCCGAGACTTTGAACTGGTCGGGCGATTCGGTCGGCTCGACGCGGATGGCGACGTTCGAGAGGATTTCCCTGTCGAGTCTTTCTTTAAGCTGACGGGACGTGACGAACTTTCCCTCACGACCGGAAAAGGGAGAATTGTTGACGCCGAAAATCATGGAGATGGTCGGCTCGTCAACCGCGATGACCGGCAGAGCCTGCGGGTTATCCGCGCTCGTGATGGTCTCGCCGATTTCGATGCCCTCCATCCCCGCGAGCGCGACGATGTCGCCGACGCCCGCGCGCTCCACCGCCTCGCGCTTCAAGCCCTCGAAGACGTACAACTCCTTGACGCGCATCTTCTCCAACGCGCCGTTGCGTTTGACGATCCCGACCGTCTCGCCCGAACGAATCTCGCCCGCGAAGATGCGACCGATGGCGAGCCGCCCGATATACTCGCTGTAGTCGAGATTGGCGACAAGCAGTTGCAGCGTGTCTTCGCGCAGGGATTTCGGCGGCGGAATCGTCTGAAGTATCTGGTCGAAGAGCGGGCGCAGGTCGCTCGATTCGTCGGTCAGGTTTTTCTTCGCCACGCCCTCGCGCGAGACGGCGTAGAGAATCGGAAAGTCAATCTGCTCGTCGGAGGCGTCGAGGTCAATGAAGAGATCGTAAATCTCGTCAACCACCTCTTCGGGCCGCGCGTCCTGACGGTCAATCTTGTTGACGACGGCGATGGCGGGCAGGCGCGCTTCCAACGCCTTTCGCAGAACGAAACGCGTCTGCGGCAGACATCCTTCCGCCGCGTCAACCAAAAGCATCACGCCGTCAACCATCTTCAGAACGCGCTCCACTTCGCCGCCGAAATCGGCGTGGCCCGGCGTGTCCAGAATGTTTATCTTGACGCCCTCGTAGCGCACCGCCGCGTTCTTCGCCATGATGGTGATGCCGCGCTCGCGCTCCAAATCCATCGAGTCCATCACGCGGTCTCTGACCTGCTCGTTCACACGAAACGTTCCGGCCTGCTTGAGCATCGCATCAACCAGAGTCGTCTTGCCGTGGTCAACGTGAGCGATAATCGCAATATTACGTATGTTCATTCTATCTTGAGTCATAACACCCCTACACAGTTGCAAAAGGCGCGCAACAGGCGCACCGGCAGAATCGAACATCATACCACGTCGGGCAAAATTCCTCCCGTCGCCACAGCGGCGCATAGTGTGTCAGTTTGAAAATGTGAGCCGCATAGAGATTGGCTTGGAATTTCAAACTGACCCACTATGCAGCGGCGTCGGGCCGGGGTTGAAGGGAAAAGTTTAAGATATGGAAGGGAGGTTGACGCTGCTACTCCGGTAGCTTCGCTTGTTCGGTTGCGGGGATTGACGGCGACTGAAACGCGCCCGTCTGTCTGAGGGCTTCGTAGAGGACGATGGCGACGGCGGTCGCCAGATTGAGGCTTCGCACCTTCGGATTGAGCATTGGTATCGTCAGGCAACGCTCGCTGTTGGCGCGCAGCAAATCTTCCGGCAGCCCGCGCGTCTCCCGACCAAACACCAGACAATCGTTCGAAGCGAAACGCCAGTCCGTATAACTTCGCTCGACCTTCGTCGTCAGATAGATGAAACGCGCGCCGGGCAGGGCCGCGCCGAGCGCGTCCAGATCGCGATGCTGGCGGAGCAAGACCTCGGGCCAGTAATCCAGACCGGCGCGTTTGACCGCGCGCTCGTCCAGACGAAATCCCGCCACGCCGACGATGTGCAAGGGCGTCCGCGTCGCCGCACACAGCCGCGCGATGTTTCCCGTGTTGGGCGGAATCTCCGGTTCGACCAGCGCCACGTTGAGCATAAAGAGATAACCTTTGAGAAGTTGGACGCGAACCGCGACGTTAATCCAAGCCGCAAAGTCGGTTCAAACTGCGACGTTAAAATGACCCGAAGCTTTCAACGCTTATCAATTCCGGAACCGCTCTCACAAACACCTTCCGTAGTGTTGGAAGCCGCATAAACATTGGCTGAAAACTTCGCGGCGTCTATCTTATTTGAGACCGCTTCCGGTCTTCAATGTAAAGGCGGGCAGATAAACAATTTGCCGCACAGCCGCCGCAACATGAGCATCTCTTGCAAACCGAAGCAACGTCGCCGCTCATCTTTTAGAGTTGATCGAGCGCCGATTGGATAAACGTATCGCCCCGATAAAAAAAGTTAAGGACGGCGTGCTGTTGAAAGCATCCGCCGTCCTTTTGAAAAGCCCTCGCGGGCCGTAGAGTTTTGTGTGCGCCTTGAAAAGTTGCTCCCTGACCTTTGGAGTTGATTCGCCGAGACTCGTGTGCCTCGACGAGGGTTTGTGACAGGCTGACTACTTGCCTTTCTTGCCGCCGCCCTTTTTCGAGCCGCCGCCACGCGAACCGCCGCCGCCCTTCGAGCCGCCCTTTTTCGAGCCGCCGCCGCTGCCGCCGCGTGAACCGCCGCCGCCTTTTTTGCTACCAGCTTTCTTAGTTGCCATAAGTTGTTCCTGCTCCTTTTTAAGTTTAGTTACTCGTAACCACAAGATACTGTGTGAACTTTTTTCTTGTGGCCCAGACTAAATGGCGCACAACATGTTGGGATATATAAACACAATACTATCGAATGTCAATAACTTAATTAAAGATGAATGATTTTTTTTACGAGATGCACGCTGACGGATGCCGACGCAGGTGTGAGACATGCGTGATGAGACGTGTGCGCGGGTAATGAAGCGAGAGGTCGGGAGGGTTATCTGAACAGCGGAGTGAAGATCCACTTGTCGTGTCGTTCGATGCCGTAGTAGGTGCGGACGGATTCGCGGCGGCTGCGACTGGTGACGCCGATGAAGGGGCCGTCGGTGCTCGACGAGTCGTCTTCACCGCCGGGCGCTTCTTCACGAGTTCCGGTGTTGACGATGGATTGGAAGCGCGCGTCGAAGGCTTTGAATAAGGGATGAGGGTCGCGCGTCGGGACGGGGCGTCCGCCCGCGTAGAGAACGACATCGCGTTGAAATTCGACGAGCGCGGCATCGGTCGGTTTGATGAGTTTCCATTCGCCACTCGTCGAGAGCGGGTCGCGCGCCGAACTGGCACGCAGGATTTGCACCTTCTTCGTCCCGACCGGAATGCCTTCGAGCAACTGCTCGATGGATGTCGGGAAAGCATTCTTGGCGCGCACGTAGAGGCGTATCGCTTCGGCCACGTCTTCGCCGCGCGTGATGGCTTCGGCCTCCATCTCGCGCTGCTTCTGCATACGAATGTTCGGAGCGGCGGCGGCGAGTGCGAGCGCCATGATGGTCATCAAAGCGAGGAGCGCGACCAGAGTGTAACCGCGCTCTCCTTCTTTGCGCGCGTCGGCGTGCGTGCGCGGGCGAAGGGGCGACGCCGTCGTGCGCGGCAGTCGCTCCGGCGGCGTCGCGGAGTTCGCGAGCGTCGGGGCCGGAAGAGGTTGCACGCGTTTATGGTTCTGACGGTTCTTCTTCTTCATCGGCGGGTTTCGGAGGCGGTTGCGGGGTGAATCGTGCCGCCGGATTGCTTTGTCCGGCGGGGGCGCGCGGGTCGGAATAGGCGAGCGTGTGTTTGATTTTCAGTTGTTGGTCGGTGAACTCGACATCGCGCGAAGAGATGCTGCTGACGCGGAAGCGGCCTCCGACCAGATCGCCGCGCTGCACGCTGATGATCTCGCCCTTCTTGTCTTTGAGCATGGCGGTGTCGTTGCCGCGCGGGCGAATCATCACGCCGACATAGGTGTAGTCGGGCGTGGGCGGCGCGGAGACGTTGAGCGTCGCGGAGTTGGAGTAAAGCTGGTTGTCGGGCGTCCGGACGACGACCTGACGCACGCCGGGCGACGCGATGAAGTTGGGGGGGACGTTGGTCGCGAGATTCTGCGCGTTGATGAAGCGCGTGGGGAGTTCCTGCCCGTCGAGATAGACGCGCGTCTGCGCCGTGAACTTGTCGCCGTTGATTTGCAACTCGAACTCGCCCGTGCGCGCGAAGACGTTGGCGGGCGAGACGGATGCGACGAGCAGCGGAGGCGTCGGGACGGGCGTCGCGGGCGGAAGCATCGGAGCATCCGGCAACTTTTTGACGGGCGCGGGCGGGCGCACGTAGTAGGCGAAGATGTTGCGCCCGACGCTCGGCACGCCCGGCGTGATGGGGCGATAGTCAATCGGCTGCGGCACGATGAGCGAAGGGTCGGGCGCGTCGGTCGCCAGCGCGTTGGCGGTCGTCGCGGTTGTTGCCGTGCGCGTGTTGGTATTCGTCGTGCGGCGCGTGTTGGTGTTGGTCGTCGTCTCGTCGGATGAGCCGAAGAACATGCGGACGATGAAGAAGAGGGCAATCACGCCCAACGCGAGGGCCGCGATGGTCTTGTTGCGCTCGGCTGTGGTTTTGCCTTCGAACAACGACATAAAAATTTGCAGCTACGGCTGCGCGGAAAACTTCCCGGCAGACGACATTCTTCTAAGGCGTGCCGTTCGTGTTGTCGAACAGAGACGGCGCGGTCGGGTTCAGGCGGCGAAAGTATGCGGCCATATTCAGTTTGAGGGAGACGAGCGTCGCGCCGCGCGCTGCGGGCGAAGCGGGAGTCGAGCCGTCGGCGGCGGGCGGCGGTTGCGCGCCGAGAGCTTCGGCGGCGGCGCGCGCCGCGTTGGGGTCGGTGATGCCTTCGAGTTCCACGGCGTTGACGACGATGAAGCGGCTATCGGCCTCGACATCCCTGATGAAGCGACGCAAGCTTTCGTAGCGTCCTTCGACCGTCAGGCTGACGCCGACGCCCGGAAAGACATCTTGCAAGGGTCTGACCGCTCCGGTCGTGACGGGCGCGCGCTGCGGTTGTCGGCCCGCTGGCGTCTCGGCCACCGTATCGAACTGTGTGAAGGAGACGCCGGTCGTGATGCGCAGGTTGTTGCGTCGAATCAGTCCGTTGAGTTCTTCGATGACGGCGGTTCCCGCCTCGTTACGCGAGACGAGATGGCGCGTCTCGAAGTCCTGCAAGCTCTGGACGATCTCCTCGACGCTCGCCTGCGTGCTCTCGTTGAGCTTCTGTCCTTCGGTGGCGACGCGCAGTTCGTTCTGTAGCTTCGTGCGGTCTTCGCCCGCGCGTTGGAGGCGCGAGCGCGCGGGCAGGAGGAAGTAGAAATAGGAGACGAGCGCGGCGAGCAGGAGCAGACCGGCGGCGGCGAGGCCGATGATTTCGGGCAGACCGAAGATGCTGCGCTGGCGCGAGCCGTAGAGTTGGCTGAGACGCCCGCGCACGACGGCGCGCGACTCGCCGTCGGTCTTGACCTTGATTCTCGACACGCCCTTCACTATTGCTGCTGTGCCTCCGTCGTCGAAGTTTGCTGCGCGGAGACGTTCGCCGTGCGAGCGGCGACGCGCGCCGTCTGGTCGCTCTGCGAATCCTGCGAAGGCCCGACGCTGCGCTGGATATAGCCGACTCTCAGCGTCCACTCAAAGCCGCTCTCGCCGCGCCCCGTCTTCGGGTTTTCCGTGACGGGGACGACCGAAAAGATGCCCGTGCGATTCATCTCGGAGATCATCTGCGTGACATCGAGCGGCGTGCGCCCGACGACCGCCAAATCCAGATCGGCGCGCGTCTGCCCGCCGACGCGCGCCACATCGCGGACGTTGATGCGCGAAACGCGCACGTCTTTCGGGAGCGACGATTCGAGGTCGGCCAGCAGTTTCGACCAAGAGAAGCGTTTGCGTTCAATCAGAGTGTGCGCGGCTTCGAGCGTCTTCAACTGCTCGGGCGGGACTGAAGCCCTAACCTGCGCCGCCTGTTCTTTCAGCGTCGCGCGCTGCTTGCGCAAGACCGCCACGTCCGCCTCCACGCGCTCGGCCTGTGCTCCCGTCTCGCGGCTCGCGGCGACGATGAAGACCAACGCCACGAGCGACGCGCACGCGACGGCAGCCGCGACGGCCCACGGCAGCGTGCGGTTGCGGAAAGGATGACTGGCGAGATTGAGTCTGGCTAACACTTGATTTCGGCGTCTCACTCCAAACTTGAGGACGGCGCGTACGGCGACTGTCGCGGCTGCACCCTGAAAGCAAAAGCATAACGCCTGCCCGCCGCACGCGCAACCGGCTGCACACACCCGCACGGCAGAGCGCGACACTCCCCCGCCCGCCTTACACGCGCCCCGCGCCGCAAGGTTGCGGAAAGTTTGCGCGCAAATGTTGGAAGGTAACTTAAAAGTCCCGACAGGGACTTCTGAAAGTAGCCCAGCGATTCATCGCTGGGGAATAAGGCGACAATGTTTTCAGTCCCGTAGGGACGGCTGAATGCTTCTATCAGTCGTCCCTACGGGACTTACACAACACTCTCTCTAAACTCGTTCCCAGCGATGAATCGCTGGGCTATTTTCAGAAGTCCCTGCGGGACAAAAGAATCCTATTTTTAAGACGGCTTCTTAGCCGCAACGCCGAACAAGAAAAGAAGGGCGGCCCGTTTGGTGGCCGCCCTTCGGCTATTTGTCGTCGCCTGTCGGCGTCTGCGGCGTGTCGCTGCCCGGCGCGTCTCCGCGTTTACGTGTCGCCGTCTCTTATCTCTGTCGCGTGGCCTGACTGATGACGCGCGAGTTGACGACTTTGCCAGCGGTGTCGAGGGTGAGTTCGATGACCGAGCCGGAGGTGTCGGTGACGCGGCGGAGGGTTTGTCCGGCGGCGTTGGTCGTTTCGCTGAGCGTGCGGAGGTCTAAGACGTTGCCGACCGTTCTTTGATTGAGGACTGTGCCCGCGTTGTCGAGCGTGCGCTCGACGATGGTTCCCGTTCGGTCAACGGTGCGTTGGACGGTCTGGCCGAGCGTGTTGACGGTCTGACTCAAGAGCCCGCCCGGTTGCGTGACGTTGTTGAGCGTCTGGCCGACCGTGCCGACCGTCCGATCAACGACGCCGCCCGGTTGGAGCGCGGTGTTGGCGACGCCGCCGACCGTGCCGACCGTGTTGTCAACGGTCTGAAGCAGTCGTTCGAGAATTTCGGGATTGCGGTCAATGGTCGTCAGCGTGCGGTCAATAATCGCCGCCACGTTGTCGAGCCTGACCTTCAACAGAGCCTCTGCGCGGACGCCCTTGATCGTCAAATCAACCTCGTCAATGCCCACGTCTGCGCCCGCCGTCAGTTGCAAAAGGTTGGCGAGCCGCGCATCGAGCGAGACGCGCGCGCGCAGGTTCTTGACCTTCAAAGTGATCTCCTCGACGGAGAGATTCGGGATGTCGAGCAGCACGTCGGGGTCGCCGCTGGCGGCTGATTGACGCCGCCGCTCGCTGGCCGCCTCCTGTCGCTGGCGGTCTTCCTGCGAGAGCGGGCGGACGGGCGCGACGGGCGTCGGCGTGGGACGCGCTTGCGCGCCCTGTCGCGTGGCGGTCGTGGTGGTGATCGAGGCGTCGTTGTTGCCGCGCGTCGTCGTCTCCTGCGCGACGGCGACGCAGACGCTCAGCGCGAGACTCAACAGCAGTATCGCTCCAATCTGCAAGGGCTTTTTCACTATGGTTCTCCTCCGAAAAAAGGTTGATGAAAATTCGTCAGCATTCTTTGGCAAAGATCGGGGAATCGAGACGACGGTTCGAGTTCATCACCCTGACGCGTCAGGGAGAAAGATCGTTTGCGGGAGGCGCGGGGACTCTCGACGAAGGCGGCGGGGCGCGGCGTTCGTTGAGACGTTGCAGCACGGATTCGAGCGAGCCGCGAAAGCGGACGCGACCGCGCACGTTGCGCAGCAGCACGTCAATATTGCTCGCGCCGAGCATCACGCCGACGCGCAGATTGACGCCGCTCGTTCCCTCTTCGAGAATCTCGACCGAGGTGGAGGCTTCGTAGTTGCTCTCGCTGATGCGCCGCTCCGGGATGTTGAGGTCGAAAGTCTCGTCGGCGTTCGTTCGTCGCGCCGCGTCGGCGTCGGGCGCAGGTTGTCGGACGGCGGGCGCGGCGTTCGTCGCGGGCGTTGTTGCGGTCGTCTGCGCGGGCGCATCCGGGACGAGCGCGCAAGCGGATGCGAACACGACGAGCGCGAAGTGCGCGACGAAGGCAAAGTGGAAAAGTTTTGTCTTCAAGGTCGCGTTCCCCTCCTGCCCGTCTGCTGCGCGTCGCTTGCGGGGGCCGGGGTCGGCGTCGGTTGCGTCGGCTGTGGCGTCGGCTGCGTCGAGGGTTGTGGAGGATTGGGATTGCCTTCGCCGTTTGCGTCGTCGTTGACGGGGACTTCTCCGAGAGCTTCGGCGACGATGCGGTCAATGTCTTTGAAGACGCTGAGGATGCGGAGACGGATACCGATGTCGCGGTAGGTTTCGCCCGCGCGGACGGGACGCGGGAGATTCTGGCGTTCGGCCTCCCAGAGCGTTTCGCGCCGGGGCTGGCCCGTGAACTCGACGGTCGGGTTCGGGACTTTCTCAAAACGAAGCTCGCGCGCCGTGACGTTCGCCGTGATGGCGATGTCGGCTTCCTCCGGCGACACTTCGGACGCGCTCTGCGCCTGCGCGTTATCCGTCCGGACTTGTGCGCCCGTCGTGTTCATAACCGGCGATGCGGACAGAGCGGACGCTTCCTGCGCGCGTGCCGGAAGTCGTCTCTGTGCCGGACGGTTGCGCAGCGCCTGCGTCTCAGCGTTGCGAGCGCGCGCCTTTTGCGCCGTCGTCGTCTGTCCCTGAACGGATGCGCTCGACCAGACGACGAGAGACAACGCCGCGAGCAGTAGCGCGTTCGGCGAGACGCGCGACGCCGCGCACAGAACAGCGTCACTTGCCGCGCACGAAAGTTTTTCTCTTGAAGACATACAGGCCCTCGCCGGACGCTTCGAAAATCGCGCGTCACAAGAATGAACTCATCGCAGAGGGGAAAACAAAGGGGAATTGAAGTGGCCGTCATCATAACAGAAATTACGAATGCGGCAAGAATTTCATGCGCGGCGCGTCAGGCAAAAACTCTATTCGTCGCGTGTGCGGCAAAAAGTTTATCCGTCGCGCGCGGGGCAGGAAGTTTATCGTCTCGTGAGAGGCAGGAAGTTTATCGCCGCACGAAGGGCAGGTGATTTATCCGTTGCGCGTGGAGGCGGACGAGGGGTCGAGCGTCTTGGCTCCGGGGGGCTGCGTGCAGTAGGCCGAGACGCAGTTGCGTCCCATGTGCTTGGCGCGATAGAGGGCCGTGTCGGCCAACTCGACGAGTTCGATGGGGTCGCGCGCGTCGTCGGGGAAATTGGCGACGCCGATGCTGATGGTGATACGAAGGGGACGCGCTTCTTCGTTGGTCGCGCCGCGCCGCGTGGCGGAGAAGATGTGCGCTTCGATGGCGGTGCGGACGCGTTCGGCGGCGACCATCCCTTGCGCGCAGTCGGCGTTCAAAAGAAAGGCCGCAAACTCTTCGCCGCCGAAGCGCGCGGCCACGTCGCCCGCGCGCAGCGCACGCGTGATGACCGCGCCGACATCCTCCAAAGTCTGGCTGCCGACGAGATGGCCGTGCGTGTCGTTGACCTCTTTGAAGTGGTCTAAATCCATCATCAGGACGCAGAAAGGACGGCTCTCGGTTTCGGCGCGCGCGGCTTCGCGGCGCAGTTCCGAGAAGAACGACTTGCTGGTCAGGAGGCCCGTCAACTCGTCGTGCGCGAGCAGGCGATGGATGTGACGTTGAAACTCGCGGTCTATGTCGTCGAGGAGATCGAAGCGCAGGAGATGCTCGCCGATGAGAAGTTTGTCGCCCTCCTGTAGGAAAGCCTCCTTGACGGCTTTGCCGTTGAGGAGAGTGCCGTTGGTCGAGTTGAGATCGGTGATGCGGTAGCGTGTCTGGGCGGTGGCGGGGTCGCGCTCGGTTCTGATGCGCGCGTGCATGCGAGAGGCGCGGGCGTCGTTGACGCGCACGTCCGCTTCGAGCGCGCGACCGAGAATCACCTCGTCGCGTTCGAGCGGAATCGGCGCGGCCAGCAACTCGCCGCGCAGAAAGACGAGCACCGGACGGCGTTCTTCAACCGCCGACGCGTGCGCGGACGTGACATCTTCGCTTGCTTCCTCACTCAACACGATTCTCCTGACAACATCCACCTCAAATACTTCCCGTTCAGGACGAACGCGCCAACGCTCACGAGACACACGCATCTTAACGCGCGCCGCCGCCGTGCGACAAGAGAACTAAACTGCAAAGCGTCGCAGGCAGCGAGCGGTGAGCAGTCGGCGGTTAAAAGATGCGCCGCCTGTTTCCGCTTAAACTCAAACCGTTTACTTCCCGGTTCTTGGTTCTCACGGCTCACGGTTCGCGCGTCTTGTCGCTTGCGCGGCGTTGCTTCTATAATCGGTTGACAACAGAATCTCACGGGCGGGGTATGTTCCGGCGGGATTCGGGTTTGTTGGTCGGAGGAGTGTGGCATTGAAAGAAGAAGAACAGATTGTGGACTGCCCTTGGGCGGGCGAGCCTTTGACGGTCGAGCGGGTTTCGGAGGCGCGTCTGCCGACCGAGATCGGCGAGTTCAGGATCGCCGGTTATCGTTCGCTGATGAGCGGCGAAGAGTTCGTCGTGCTCTTTAAAGGCGAGATGGCGGCAGACGTGCCGACGCTCGCCCGGATCCATTCGCAATGTTTGACGGGCGACGTGTTCGGCTCGACCAAGTGCGACTGCGGGCTCCAACTTCATTACGCGATGCAGTTGATCGAACAGGAGGGGCGCGGGGCCATCGTCTATCAACTGCAAGAGGGACGCGGCATCGGCATCATCAACAAGATTCGCGCCTACGCTTTGCAGGACGAGGGCGCGGACACGGTGGAAGCGAACGAACGTCTGGGGCTGGCGGTTGACCTGCGCGAATATCGTCAATGCGCCGAAATCCTCTTCGACCTCGGACTGTGCAAAGTGCGCGTCATGTCGAACAATCCTCTCAAGCTTCAGGCGATGAAGTCGGCGGGCCTGCGCGTCGTCGAGCGCGTCCCCATCGAAGTCGAATCGGGCGACGCCGCCGTCCATTATCTCCGCACCAAAAAACAGAAGATGGGCCACCTGCTCGAAACCATCAAGTAGCAGACGATTGACGATGGACGATGGACGATTGATAAAGAGGAAACTCTGTTCAGCCCGTCGCTTAATATCCATCGTTTATCGTCGGCGAACGTCCATCGTCTATCGTCTATCGTCCATCGTCGGGTTTCGATCAATATCCGAAATTTTGCAAAAGGCTGTCCAATTTTTTGGATAACGCATTTTCGCGTTTCGGCGCGGAAACTTCCAAAGACCGCTCTGCTGAGAGGCTTTAATGCCCGCGTCGGCGGCGGCGTCAAAGTGGAACGCTATTTGCCATCATAATTTATATCTCAGGGTTATGAGAGCCTACAGGGCTTCGTCTCCAAGCGCCAGCGTCACGCGCGACTAACAATAATTCTGACGCGATTCGCATACGTTCCAACCTTCTCCACACGCTCCGAGCGACTTTGAAATATTGATTCCGCGCAGAGTTGCTCTTCAACCCATTTTGGAGGGTCAGATGAACCGACAAACCTTTTTCAGGAGCAGCATTCGCACCACACTCTGCATGCTTCTGCTCCCTCTGCTTTTCTGCGGCAGCGCCCTCGCTCAGGCCGGACAATCCGAAGTGCGCGGCACGGTCAAAGACCAGCAGGGCAACGTGGTCGCGGGCGCGACCGTCACACTCACCCACGCCGAGAAGAACTTCACACGTACGCAGGTTACGTCCTCCGAGGGCGCGTATCTTTTCACCTCTATCGAACCCGGCACGTATCGCGTCGAGGTTGAATCAACGGGCTTCAAGAAAGTGGCCGTGGCCGATGTCCGCGCGCTGATTGACACGCCGATCACGGTTGACGTGGCGCTCGAAGCGGGCGACATCAAAGAGATCATCAACGTCACCGCCGCCGACGCCGCCGCGCTCAACACCACCGATGCCACTCTCGGCACGGCCTTCGAGAGCCGCCGCATCGAGCAACTGCCCTTGAACGCGCGCAACGTCGTCGGGCTGCTCTCGCTCCAAGCGGGCGTCACGCGCAGCGGCTACGTCAACGGCGGACGCGCCGACCAATCCAACGTCACGCTCGACGGCGTGGACAACAACGAACAGCAGCGCGGCCTCGACATCGTCACCGACGAAGCCTTCGCCAGCGTCCTGCGCTCGACCCCCGATTCGCTGCAAGAGTTTCGCGTCACGACCAGCAACCCGAACGCCGAGCAGGGCCGCTCCTCCGGCGCGCAGGTGACGCTCCTGACCAAGTCCGGAACCAACGAACTCCACGGCTCGCTCTACGAATATCACCGCAACACCATCACGAGCGCCAACGATTTCTTCAACAACAAGGCGGGCGTTCCCCGCCCGCAGTTGCTCCGCAACATCTTCGGCGGCTCCATCGGCGGCCCCATCAAGAAAGACCGCCTCTTCTTCTTCGGAACCTACGAGGGCTTCCGCGAAGCGACCGGCACGACCGTCGTCCGCCAAGTGCCGCTGCCCACGCTCGGGCAGGGCATCGTCCGCTATCGCTCGAACGACCCCGGCTTCGTTGATCCGGGCTGTCCGGCGGGAACGCCGACCGGCGTTCATTGTCTGAACACCGCGCAGATCAACGCGGCTTACATCGCGGCCAACGGCGTCTCGCCGGGCGTCAACCCGAACGCGCTCGCCGTGCTCGCCGCCGCCGCCGCGCGCTATCCGGCCAACGATACTTCGGTCGGCGACGGCTTGAACACGAGCGGCTTCCGCTTCAACGCCAGCACGCCCTCCAAGCTCGACACCTACATCGCCAAGTTTGACCTCAACGTGACCGACCGCCAGACGCTCTTTCTGCGCGGCAACTACCAGAGCGACCTCGTCACCAAATCAACCTACGGCGACCCGACCTGCGACGCGGGCGACCTCGTCCAATGCTTCCCCGACACGGGCGCGCTGACGCTCTGGAATCACCCGAAGGGCATCGCCGCCGGTCACACGTGGACGGCGACGAACAACATCGTCAACCGTTTCACATACGGATTCACGCGCAGCGCCTTCAGCGATTTCGGCGACTCGACGACCAATTTCACCTCCTTCCGTTTCATCTTCCGCCCGTCGGGCTTCCGCCGCACGCTTGAGCGCACGACGCCCGTGCACAACTTCGTCAACGACCTGTCGTGGATCAAAGGCACGCACAACGTGCAGGTCGGCGGCAACGTCCGCCTGATTGCCAACAACCGCAGCTCCTTCGGCGCATCCTTCGACTCCGCCATCACCAACCCGTCCTACTACGACGGCTCGGGCGCGTCCGTCACCCGCATAGACAACGGCGACGGCAGCTACAGCGGCTCGATCTTCCCCGACGTTGGCAACCGCACGGACTTGCGCGACGCTTTGACCGCCGTCATCGGTCGCTTCTCGCAGTACACGGCCAATCTTCAGTACGACGGGAGCGGCACGCTCCAACCCGTCGGCACGCCCTCTTCGCGCTCCTTCGCCACCGAAGAGTACGAGATGTACGTTCAGGATTCGTGGCGCATCCGCCCGAGCTTTACGCTGACCTACGGCCTGCGCTGGTCAACCTCGACGCCCGTCTATGAGAGAAACGGCGTGCAGGTCAAACCCGTGCAGAGTCTCGGCGACTATTTCAATCGCCGCGTCGCCAGCGCCGAAGCCGGTGTCCCCTTCAACGAACCGATCACGCTCGACCTCGCGGGCAAAGCCAACGGGCGCGAGGGCTACTACAAGCAGGACTGGAACAACTTCGCGCCTTCGATTGCCTTCGCATGGTCGCCCGACTTCGGCGACAACTTCTTCGGACGCCTCATCGGGCGCGAAGGCAAGAGCGTCATTCGCGGCGGTTTCCGCAAGACCTTCGACCGCATCGGCAGCCAACTCGCCGTCAACTTCGACTTGAACTCGACGCTCGGCTTCAGTTCGGCGCAGGGAGTCGCCGCCAACACCTTCAACGTCAGCGACCGTCTCGCGCCCCAGTTCACCAGCCAGTTGCAAGACGTTCGCACGCTGCCCTTCATCGCCGGAAATCTCCCGTCGCAGTTGCACTTCCCGCTGACGACGCCCTCCGACGAAGCCCAGCGCATCGAGCAGTCGCTCGACGACACCCTGACGACGCCCTATAACTACAGCGTCAATCTCTCCTACGGGCGCGACCTCTGGAAGGGCCTCTCGTTCGAGACCAGCTACGTCGCTCGTTTTGGCCGCAAGCTGCTCGCCTCGCGCGACATCATGCACCTCAACAACATCCGCGACCCGAAGTCCGGCGAGACATGGTATGGGGCCATCAATCAACTGATTGACCACCGCTATCGCTTCACGCCGATCTCGGCCATCCCGACGATTCCTTACTTCGAGAACATGTTCCCCGGCATCGCCGAGTTCATTCTCGGCGACCCGAGCATCTCCAACACAATGGCGATGTATATCCTGCTGGCGCGTCCCGAAGTCGGCGGCTTCAACATCACCGACTACACGTTCTTGCAGACCTTCCTCGACGACCAGCCGGTCTCGCGGTTCAACAACACCTTCTTCAACCCGCAGTACGCGGCGCTGTCGGCCTTCGGCACGATCGCGCACTCCAACTACAACTCGGCGCAGTTCAGCCTCCGGCAGAGGTTCAAAAACGATGTCACCTTCGACCTCAACTACACCTTTGCCCACTCGCTCGACAACGCCTCCGGCTTGCAGGCGTCCGGCGCATACGCGACGGCGTTCATCGTCAACCCGTTAGACCCCGACCAGAACTATGCCAACTCGGACTTCGACGTGCGCCACGTCGTCAACGCCAACTGGCTCGTCGGCATTCCCATCGGGCGCGAGAAGAAGTTCTTCAACGGCATGGGCAAGGTGGCCGACGCCTTCCTCGGCGGCTGGCAACTCTCCGGCATCTTCCGCTACAACACCGGACTGCCGATGGGCGAACCCTTTCAGGCCGACCGCTGGGCGACGAACTGGAACGTGCAGTCGAACATGGTGCGCGTCCGCCGCGCCGTCTCCTCACCGACCGACAGAGACCCCGACGGCGACCCGAACCTGTTCAGCAATCCCGTCGAAGTCTTCCGGAGCTTCCGCGAGCCGCGCGCGGGCGAAACCGGCGACCGCAACATCCTGCGCGGGCCGGGCTACATCTCGCTCGACGCCGGTCTCTCGAAGAACTTCAGGATGCCTTGGGAAGGACACACGCTCCAATTCCGTTGGGAGGTCTTCAACGTCACCAACACCCAACGCTTCGAAGGCGGCAGCGTGACCGGCTTCGGTCTGCCGATTGACCCGTTCCTGCCGGACGACGAAGGCAATGCGCAATTCGACCGGAGTTTCGGCAAGTTCACCGCCACGCAAACGCCGCTCAACGAGAACAAGGCGGGACGCGTCATGCAGTTTGCGCTCCGCTACCAGTTCTAAAACCTTCGCGCGTTTGCAAACCTCACGCGCTTTCGACGCGGGCTCGAAGCTTCGGCTTCGGCCCGCGTCCTTTTTTTGGTGAATAGTAAATAGTGAATGGTAGATGGAAAAACGCTCCGTGCCATTTACCATTTACTATTTACCATTTACCATTGACCCCCAATGTCAGAACGTATCTACCGCGATCCGGTGCACAACATCATCCGCCTGCGGACGGAGACGGACGAGGGCCGCCTGATGGTGCGTCTCATTGATGCGTTCGAGTTTCAACGCCTCCGGCGCATCAAGCAACTCGGCCTCGCGCTCTACACCTATCAGGGCGCGGAACATTCGCGCTTCGCGCACAGCCTCGGCGTGCTCCATCTGATGACGCGCGTCCTCGACCGCCTCGGCGAGCAATATCACATCACCGAAGCAGACCGCGCCGCCGCGCGCGCCGCCGCCCTCCTGCACGACATCGGCCACGGCTCCTTCTCTCACGTGATGGAGAAAGTCCTCGGCTTTCATCACGAGGCTTGGACGGTGCGCGCCGTCCTGAGCGAGGAGACGGAAGTCGGGCGCGTCCTCAGAGACTTCTCGACGGACTTGCCCGCGCGCGTCGCCGCCATCATCGAGGGCAACTTTCAGCCCGCGTATCTCGGTCAACTCGTCTCCTCGCAACTCGACGTTGACCGCATGGACTATCTCTTGCGCGACAGCCTGATGACCGGCGCGAAATACGGCATCTACGACCTCGAATGGATCATCAACGCGCTCGCCGTGGACGAAGCGGCAGACCGCATCTACGTGACGGCGCGCGGCCTCTACGCCGTCGAGGAATATTTGCAGGCGCGCTACTACATGTTCCGGCAAGTCTATTTTCACCGCACGCTCCGGTCGGCGGAAGCCGTCCTGCGTTCAATCGTGCGGCGCGCGCTCGAAGTTTTGGAGACGGGCGGAGACGTTTGGTGTGCGCCGCGCACGGCCTTCGAGCGTGTGCTGCGCCGCCTGCCGCTGACGCTCGAAGACCATCTGGAGATGGACGACTCCGACGTGCTCTTCCACGTCAAGCAATGGCAGCGTTCGAGCGACAAGGTTTTGAGCGATCTCAGCCGACGCTTCATCGCGCGCCGTCTCTTCAAGGCCATTGACCTCGACATGCCCGAAGCCGAACGCGCCGATTTTCTCGACGCCGCGCGCACCGCGACCGCGCGCCGGGGCTTCGCACCCGAATACTATTTCATCGAAGACCACGCGGGCGACGTGCCCTACTATTCCTACTACACCGCCGAGGGCGCGGAACCCAAAGCGCGCATCTACGTCGAGGACGGCTACGCGCGCCCGTGCATCCGCGAGATCACGGAAGTCAGCGAAGCCGTGCGCGGCCTCCAACGCGGCTATCTCCTGCACCGCGTCTGCTTCCCCGACGAAGTCAAAGACGAAATTTACGCGCTCTATCATCGAAAAGGATGAACGAAGAAAGGGTGAAAAGCTTGAAGGGGAAACGGGGAAGGGTTAAAGGGGGAAAGGGCAAAGACAATCACAGTACTTTCATCCTCTTCCCTTCTCTCTTTTCCATTTTTCCCTTTGACCTTTCCCCCTTTAACCTTTCCTTTATTATCCTTTGCCGCGCTTCATCTTTCAGCCGTTCACTTTTAATGACGCTCGCTTGCGCGTTCGTTCTAGTTGTTGACGCGACTGCTCAGTCGCAGCCGCGTCCCTTGCGCGTGGCGGTTTTGGACTTCGGCGAGACTGAGACGGCGCGGCGCAGCGCCGAACGCGTCGCCGCCGCCCTCTTGAGTTGGCGCGCGGAAAAACCGGAGGCTCAAATCTCACTCGTTGACCGCGCCCTGAGTCGGGCCGCCGCGCGCGGCGCGGGCTACGCCGGTTCGCTCAACCTGACGCTCGCGGAGGCGCGGGATTTGGGCGCGGCGATTGACTGCGATTTCTACATCGCGGGCGACGCGCAGACCATCCGCCGCTCGTCGGCGGACACGCCCGTCTATTACGAAGCCTACGCCTCGCTCTTTCTCGTCTCAGCGCGCACCGGACGCCTCGTCTCTTGGGAGCGTCCGAGCGCGACGGCGGCGACGCCCGAACAGGCCACCGCCGCGCTCGTCCCGGAGTTGGACGAACTGGCGCGCGCGCAACTTCCCGCGCGGCTTCTCGAAGCGCAGGCGAACGAAGCGCGCGCGCGTCGCGCGAAGCTCACGCCGCAGGAGGAAGCGTCTGTCCCGCTCG
>DATLMV010000088.1:0-67527 GCA_035537095.1 Pyrinomonadaceae bacterium | reverse complement strand
AAGCGCGCGCCGTCCTGTGCGTTGTTGAAGTGTGCATAGACGACATCGAGAATCAACTGGCTCGTCTCCGCGCAAAGGTTCGCGCCGAGCGCATTGACGGTGCGCCCGCCCAAGAGACGGTCGGGAGTCTCCGCGAAGCGCGCGGCGAGCGCGCGCAGCCAGCCTTCATCGGGTGCGCAATCGTCGTCCGTGAAAGCGAGGAAACGACCGCGCGCCTCCCGCGCCCCGAAGTTGCGCGCCGACGCGGGGCCGCCGTTTCGCTGCGCGAGCAGGCGCAAATCCAGTCGCTCTCCAAACTCTGCGCGCAGTTGCGTCTCCGGCAGACCCGCCGCGCTCCCGTCGTCAACGACGACGACTTCAAAACGCGTCCGTGGATAGTCGAGCCGCGCGAGCGCGCGCAGGCAGACGGCAAGCTGCGCGGGCCGCTCATAAGTCGGGATGATGACGGAGAAGAACGGCAACCCGTCGTCTTTAGTGTCGCGGAAGAACGGCGACTCGCCTGTCATGTCGCCCCGCCTGTCGTGCCCGTCGCGCCCGTCACGTTTATTACTTCGCGCGCAGGCTCGACGCTCCGGCGCATCAACAGCGCACGCGCGCCCCCCAGTTCGCTTTCGCTGAACTCTCCGAGCAGGACAAGCGCGACGACGACACACGCGCACGCGACCGGCAACTTCAAGACGAGCAGGAGTCCCGGCGAAGGGATGAGGGCCGCCAGCGCGTAGGCGAGAAGCGAGACGAGGGCGGTGCGCGCGAGCGTGCGCGCGGGCGGAAGCGTGTGCCAGAGGCGTCCGACGAGCGCGACAGTCACCAATGCTCCCGCGCACGCGCACGCGGTCGTAACCCATGCCGCGCCCGCCGCGCCCGCGCGCGGAATCAACAGCAGATGTCCGGCGCAAGCCGAGAGCGCGAGCGGCCATGCGACGTGGAGCGTCCAGCGCGGGCGGCCCGCGGCGGCCATGATGGTCGTCGTCACGGCAACTAGGACGAGCGCGAGCGCGCCGAAGATGAGCGGGCGCAGGAGCACGGCGGCGTCGAGAAACTGCGGGCCGAAAATCAGCCCGACGATCTCCGGCGCGGCTCCGGCCATCAACGCCGCGAGCGGCGACAGCAGCACGACGGCGCGCATCGCCTGTCGCGCGATGGCGCGCGCCGCCATGTCGTCTCCGTCGCGCAGCGCGCGGCTGAGGGTCGAGAGCAGCGCGGGCGCGAGCGAGAAGGTGAGCAGCGTCGGGAGCAGCGAAAGGTTCTGCGCGATGGCGTAGAAGCCCGCCTCGGCGACGGTCGCGCCGAGCGATTTGAGCAGCAACAAATCCAGACGTTGATAGAGGCTCATCAAGAGCGCGGAGAGGACGAGCGGCAGGGCGTCGCCGGATAGTTGTCGCAGCGGATAGTCACCGCGCCCGAAGAGTCTCGGTCGGACGTAGAGACGGCAGACAAGCAGTTCGACGAGCGACGCGCAGATGCTTCCGTAGATGGCGGCGACGAGCGTGCCGCCGAGTTCGACGAAGAGGACGACGAGCACCAACCGCGCGACCCAACGCGCGACGGTGGCGTAGGCCCGCTCGCGGTAACGACCCAAACCCAGAATGATGCTGCGGTGCGCCTGCGCGAGACAGAAGACCGGCACGTCGAGCGCGAAGATACGTAGATAACTTGTGAGCGCGGGTTCGCCGAGCAGCGCGGCGAGCGGCGCGGCGCTCGTCCAGAGCAGCATCATCAGGCCGACGCCCGCCAGCAGGTAGAGACGCAGCACGTTGGAGCCGACCGCGCGCCAGTCGCCCGCCTCGCAGACCGCCTTGATCGCCGGACGCGAGAGCGCGGCGGCGACGTTTGATTCAACCAGCACGACGACGACGCTCACGAGCGTCAGCAATCCGTAACCGTCGGGGCCGAAGCGACGACTGAGAAACGCGGCGGTCAGGATGCCGACGGGCACGAGCAACGCTTCCGCCGCGAAGCCGCGCGCCGTCCCGTCGAACAACTGCTGCCCGTGTGTTGTCTCTCGTCGGCTCATCAAATTTTTGTCTCGCTCAAGCGGCGACCAACTGTCGTTTCCGTCCGGCGACTTTGTGTCACGTTTCGTCGCGCGTCGCTTCGCGTCTCGTTTCGCCGGTTCGCTTTTCCTTCTCGTTTCACTCGGCGAAGACGCGTCGCCGTTCGTTCGGCGCGAGATAACGTTCGCGGTGAAACTCCATGTCGGAGAGTTTCGCCATCGCGCCGCCCGCGCCGCAGGCGTAGCCGACCAACTCGCCCGCGCCGTCCGCGACGAGCCCGACGGCGAGCGCGGGCAGCACGCGCGGCAAAAGATGACGGGGGCGACCGGGCGCGCGCATCTCGCGTGCGATGCGTGCGAGGCGCACCGCCGGAATGAGCGGCGCGGCGAGAGTGAAAAGGGCTCTGCGCCAGAGCGGCCACGCGCGCGCACGCGCCGAGGCGAAGAGACGCCCGCCGTTGAAGCGCAGCGTCAGAGACGAGAAGGGGACGGAGAAATTCTGGTGCATCGTGCGCGCCTTCGATTCGAGAAAGAGACGATGCCCGCGCGCGCGCAAATCCCAATGGAGGATGCTCTCGGCGTCGAGCATCGCTTCGAGACGTTCGCCGTATGCCAGCAGGATGTCGCGTTTATAAGAACCGTTGTGACCGGGCAGATGCTCGCGCTCGCCGCTCTCGGACGGTTCGAGCCATTGCGCATACTCGATGAGCAGGTTGGCCCAACTCGTCACGCTGCGCGGGTTGGCGTTGAGCATCACGGGGCCGACTGCCGCCCAGTCCTCCCTGTGCCGCTCGACGAGCGCGGCGGCCCACCCCGGCGCAGGGTAAGCGTGGTCTTCGACCAGCGCGACGACCGGCGCGGACGAATGGCGGACGCCTTCGGCACGCATCCTCGCCGTCGAAGAGACGGGGCCGACCTCGATGATCTTGTAGCGCAGAAAATGGCTCAACGCCGCTTCGTCCGGCGCGAGCGCGTCCTTCGACGGCGCGACGATGACGAGTTCCAGAGAGCCGCACACGTTCTGCGCGCGGAGATGCCTGACGGTCTTGCTGACCGTCGCAAAACAATCGGGCGTGATGACGACGACCGACATCAAAGCCCCGGCCTTCGCCGCGCTGTCCGCTTCCTGACCCGCATCCTGCCTAGACTCTCTCTCTTCCCGCGCGGCCTCTCCCGCGTCGCCCGTTCCCCGGCGCGCGCCCGTTCCGCGCTTCAGTTCATCCGTGCTCTCTTGTGCCAACTCGCTTCTCCTCCTGCCGTTCACCCCTTCAATTTCGAGCGACCAACGAACGCGCCGAAGCCTCTTTCGCACGACCGCCCGCGTCTGCCGCGTCACCTTCCGCATCTGCTGTGTGAGCTTCCGTGTCTTCATCGCGCGACTCCGCGCCACCGTCGTCGCCCCTCTCTGTTCCCGCCAGTTTCACCGTGCGCCCGTGCGCGGCGGACTCCCACGCGGCGAGCGCGATTTCGAGAGCGCGCGTGCCGTCGGCGAGCGTCGCCTCGACGGTCGTGTCCTCTCTGATGGCGTCGGCGAAGTGTCGCCACTCCGACGCGTAAGAGGCGACATAATCGCCGCCGCGTCTCGACCGTCGAATCATCGAGGGCAACTGCGCGAGCGTCTGTCCGAGCTTCCGCAGGCGCGCGCCGAACGCGCCCTCGTACTGCGCCGCGTCGAACCTCTCAAGACCGTCGGCGCGATAGCAGGAGAGACGCAGCCAGCCGCGCGCGCCGTAAATTTCGATTCCGTGATTCTCGCCCGTGCCCTCGCAGAAGGCAGACAAGACCTGCGCGCCGCCACGCATTCGCGCCGCGACCGTCGCCGTCTCGTCCGGCGCGCGGCTCGACGCGGAGACTTCCGCGACTTCGTCTCCGAGCAGAAAACGAATCACGTCGAAATGATGCACGCCCAACTCGAACAACGCGCCGCCGCCCGTCTCGCGCTCCTTTCGCCACCCGGAAAAGTCCGCGCCGCGCCGGACGCCGCTCGTCAGGACAGTCCGCACCAACTTGATCTCGCCGAGTTCGCCGCGCCCGACAATCGCGCGCGCCTCGCGCACCAGACGATGCCAGCGCAGGTTGAAGCCGACCAGAACCTTGAGCGTCGGCGCAAGCGCGGCGCGCGCGGCGAGCAGTTCGCATTCTGCCAGTTCCAACGCGAGCGGTTTCTCAATCATCACGTGCTTGCCCGCCGCCAGCGCCGCCAGCGCAACCTCCGTGTGAAATCGCGGCGGCACGCAGACCGCGACCGCGTCCACGTCGCCCGCCTCTATCAGTTCGCGGTAGTCTCCGCAACGACGCGCGACGCCGAACCTCTCGCCGACGCTCGCGAGCCGCGCCGCGTCAACGTCCGCGAGCGCACAGACTTCGATTCCCGGCACTTCACGGAGAGCGGGCAGGTGTCGAATCTCCGTCACGCGCCCGCAACCGACCAGCCCTAAGCGAACCGCGCGCGCGTTGTTGTCCGTCATGGCGTTTGCACCTGTGACGGCGGCGCGTCCCCGTCGTTCTCCGCGGCGAGCCTGTAGACGAGAATCCGGTGTTCGGGAGCGAGCGCGAGGCTGTGCGCGAGGCGGAGGCCGGAATGTTGAGCGTCGGCGTCGAGGAGCGGGCGCAACTCCATAGTTTTCACGTTGCGCTCGTTGACGACGACGTATGCGACACGCTCGCGCCGCGCGCGCGTGATGAATGACTCGTAAGTTTCGTCGAGCAGCGGGACGTGTCGCCCGTTCGCGTAGAAGGCGGCGACCGGGACGGTTGACATGATGACGGGCGTGCCCGCGTCGTGCTCTTTGATCCAGAGGGCCGCGTGCCGCTGCCCTTCGTAGTCGCTCCACTTGTCGCCCTTGAACAGGTAGACGACGAGCGGCAGCAAGGACGCGAGAGCGACGGCGACGACGAGCGGCACGACCGCTCTCCGCACGCGCGGCAGAAACCTTCGCGCACGCCGAAAACCGTCGAGCGACCGGAGCGTCCAATCTTCAAACTCGACGATGCCTTGAGATACAGGGCAGAGCAGCAACGGCACGAGCGGCACGAGGAAGCGGATGTTCGGCAGCGTCACGGCGTAGCCCGCGAGCGCGGCGCCGACGAACGAAAAGAGATAAAGCTCGCGCCCCACACGCTCCTTCGTCCAGCGGCGACGAAAGAGCCCGAGTCCGGCGAGCAGGACGAACGCCGTCGGGAAGACGAGATTGAAAAGCTCATACTCGTAGCGCAGAGCCCTCGCCAGTTGCGAAAGGGCGGTCGTCGCGTCGGGCATCAGCGTGCCCATCGGTATCACGGCATCGCCCGCCTGCCTGCTGCCCTGCCACATGTGCCCGCCGAGTTTCCCGCTGAGCGCCCAGACCCCCGTCTGCTGCCGTTGATAGACGAGATACGGCGACGCGAGCAGCAGGAAACCCGCGCCGAGCAAGAGAGCATTCCGCGCAGACGTTGTGAACGTTTTGAACGTGCGCCGCGCGTCGAACAGAGGCGCGGAGAGCGTCGGCACGAGCAGGAGCAGAAGGAAGGCGACGGCTTCGGGTTTGAGTAGATAACACGCGCCGAAGGTCGCGCCCGCGATGACGTACGCGCGCCCGCGCCCGTCCGAGAGCGCAGACCAACCGGCGAGGACGCCGCACGTAAAGAGCAGCGTGTAGGTCGCTTCGGTGAGCAGGACTGTCGAGTAATAGACCAGCACCGGATGCAGCGCGACGACGCACGCGCCGACGAGCGCGGCCCTGCGCCCGTACCACCTGCGGACGAGCCTGTGAACCGGCAAGACGAGCAGGCTTCCGGCGACGACGGAAACCATGCGCCCCGCGAACTCCGCGTCACGAAACAGCAGCGACGACACGCCGACCAGCAGCGGGTAGAGCGGCGGCCAGTAGGTGCTCAATCCTTCGGCGAAATTTCCGGCGACGAGGCTGCGCCCCATGTGCACGTAGTTGACGCCATCCGGCGAAATCACATGCCCGACGCTCAACAGCAGCAACAAACGCAACCCGAACGCCGCCGCCGTCCACCCCGACAACGCACGCCATTCGCCCGCCGATAGCCGACCCGACAGCGCGCCGCCGTCCTCCGCATCCGGCGGCACGCGCGCATCGTCTATTTGAGCACGTCCTTCAACATCATCTCGCCGCGCAGGTTCGTGATCATCCTCAGCTAGTCGAGCGCGTTCTTCATTATCTCGCCGGGTACGTGCTTCGTCGTTATCCGGTCGGGTAAGTTCTTCATCATCTCGCGGGGCATCGGCGCGCGCCCGGTCGTCGTCGTGCGTCGGGTTCGCGGGCGGAAAAGAGGACGGCGTGTTATCCGCGCGACGGAGCAGCGCGGCGTCGTCCCTGTCTTCGGCCTCGTGTGTCGCGGCGCGACGCATCATCTGTTCGTTCCCGTTCCCGCCGACGCGCGCCGCCCGTCGAGCCCCACGCCCGCGCGCGCCCTCTTGAGTGCGTGCGCGGCGTAGCAGAGCGCGAAGACCGTGCCGCTGTAAAAATAGTAGAGCAGTTGCAGGCCGAAGGCCCGCGCCGCGAACCACGCGCCGCGCCGTCGCGCGAAGAAGCGGAGTAGCGGCAGGTTAATCAGAGCGACTATCGCCAGCGCGACGAGCGAGAACGCAGCGAGAAGCGCGTTGAAGTAAGAGAGCGCGAGCAGCACGAGCGCCGTCCCCGTGAGCGCGGCGCAGACGCGTTGCGCTACGCGCAGGTTCAGGTCGTTGATCAGCGCGCCCTGCTCCAAGATCAAACGCGTCCAAGGGAGCGCGCGGGCGTGGATGTCCGTTCGCAGCAGCACCGCGAGCGTCCAACGCTTCAGGTGTTTCACCTGTAGCTCTCTATCCAGAATGATTTTGCCGCCGCCGCGTCGCAGGCGATAGCCGAGTTCGATGTCTTCGATAGACGGCCTCGCGTACTTGACCGCGTCGAAGCCGCCCGCCCGCTCGAAGGCCGCGCGACGCACCGCGCCGCATCCGGCCCAGAAGGTCGCGGCCTCTGCGGACGCCTGTTGATGGACGTGGTGGTGCAGAAGATTTTTGTACTGCGAGACGAAGTTCGCGGCTTCGGGCGCGTCGTCGTAAGAACCGAAGACGGCGGCGATGTCGGGGCGCGCGCGAAATGTCGCGGCGACGCGTGCGAGCGTGTCGCGGCGCACGACGACATCCGCATCTATAAAGAGCAGCACCTCTCCGCGCGCGCGCCGTGCGCCATGATTGCGCGCCGCCGCCGGGCCTGACCGAGCGGCGAGACTGACGACTGCTACTCCGAGACTGCGCGCCGTCGCCGCGCTCGCGTCTGTCGAGGCGTCGTCGGCGACGATGATTTCGCGCGCGCGGAAATCCGACGCGAGCAACGCCGCGAGGCATTGTTCGAGTTGCACGCCGCCGTTGTAGACCGGCACGACGACTGAGATATATGGCTCGCTCTGCACAGACCGTTCCTCAGACTTCATACTCGACGGCGGGCGCAGAAGACGCACAGGAGGCTTTGATGCGTTCGGGCACGCTTGGCTGCGTCGCGGCGGCGCGCGCCAGCAGCGCGGCGGCGCAGTCATCGCCCGCTCTGCCGCCGACCTCCTCCTGATACTCCTCGTCGGTGTTCACTTCCCACAGGTTGAAGTTCGCGCCGAGGATGTTCTTGACGGCCAGTATGCCGGTCAGCATCGAGTGATCCTGATTGTTGTACTTGTGCATGCCGTTGCGCCCGACGAGTTGAAGATTGGGGAAGGTGTCGAGGAAACGGCGGAGCGCGGCGAGCGACTGTTTGTAGGTCGAGTCATAGACCGGATACGCCTTCGGCACGCGCACGACCGTGCCCTCCTCGACTTCGTCGGCGCGCGCAAGGCCCAACTTCTCCAACTCGCGCTTGCCGAGTTCGATCAACTCCGCGTCCGGCATGCTCCACAATCCGTCGCCCTTGAAGCAAAAATATTCCAGCCCGAGACAGGTCTTGTCGGCGTCGGGAACCATGTCGGCGCTCCAATTTTTGAAGTTCTGAACGCGACCGAGTTTGACTTCCGGGTCGTGTATGTAAATCCAGTTGTCGGGGAAGAGGTTGCGCCGCCGGACGATGAGCACGACGGTCAGGAAATCTCTGTACTGGAGACGCGCGGCTGCCGCCAAGACTTCTGCGGGCGGCGCGGGCGCGAGCTTACGCACCAACTCGCGGATCGGCATGCTGCTGATAAAGTGCGTGCCGCGCAGCGTCTCCGTGCGCGCGCCGGTTGTCACCTCCGCCGCTTCGATGCGCCCGCGCGTCCAATGAATCCGCTCGACGGTCGTGTGCGCGCGAATCGTGCCGCCCTGCGCGCGCACCATCCCGGCCATCGCCTCCCACATCATCCCCGGCCCGAGACGCGGATAATCAAATTCGTCAATCAGAGTCTTGACGACCGCGCCGTTGTTTTTGTCGCGCGGCTGCCCGCGCAGGATGTCTTTCAAGACGACCGACAGCGAGAGTCCCTTGATGCGCTGCGCCGCCCACTCGGCTGTGATTTCGCTGCACGGGACGCCCCAGACCTTCTCCGTGTAAGACTTGAAGAAGATGCTGTAGAGGCGTTGGCCGAAGCGATTCGTGATCCAATGCTCGAAGGTGCGCTCGTCGGGTTCGGGGAAGGCGCGCGCGCGCAGGTAGCTCAGGAGAATCAGGCAGCCCTGCCAGAGGCCGAGCTTGAAGAGCATGGAGGATGCGCGCAGCGGATAGTCGAAGAATTTTTTGTTGTAATAGATGCGCGAGAGACGCTTGCGCCGGAGGAAGTCCGTGCTGTCTAAAACTTCGCGCCAGATGCGTTCGGCGGCCTCGACCTTGGTGTAGAAACGGTGTCCGCCGATGTCGAAACGGAAGCCTTTATAGTTGACGGTCTTCGCCAGACCGCCGACCTGCGCGTCGCGCTCAAGGACGACCGACGCGACGCCCGCTTTACCGAGTTCATAGGCCGCCGTCAGGCCCGCAGGCCCCGCGCCGATGATGACCACAGTCTTAGCTCCGTTCTTTTCCATTGTTCGCAAGAGTTCTTTTTTGAAGATGATGACGAGAGAGAACAACCCGCGCGGCGTTCCCCGCAACGCGCGCAAAACGCGGCTCGATGCAACCGGCTACATCTCAAGACAACTCGACGGGGCGGCGATATATCCGCATGTCTGGCGTCACGCCACCTTAATGGAATCAAGGAAAAAATAAAAGGTTAAATTTCCCGGCTGCATCTAAATTGAAGGGACGCAGATATTTTGCATCCAAGTTGAGAGCCGTCGTGACGGCGCGGAGTTGCATTAAGGAAAATACACTTTATAGTGGATGTTATCTTTCAGAGAACAGGGTTGATAAATGTCTGTATCCATTAGCAAAAATAAGCGGCGGGGCGAAGCGGAAAAGCTCGATTACTTCATCTGTATTCAATTCCTCTTGATACATCTGGTCTGCCTGCTGGCATTGTGGACGGGCGTGAGCGTCGTGGCCGTCGCCGTCTGTCTCGCGCTCTACGTCGTGCGGATGTTCGGCATCACGGCGGGCTTTCACCGCCTGCTGTCGCATCGCTCGTACCGGACGGGCCGCGTTTTTCAGTTCGTGCTCGCGTTTCTCGGCACGACCGCCAACCAGAAGGGGCCGCTCTGGTGGTCGGCGCATCACCGTCGCCACCATCTCTACACGGACACCGAGAGGGATTTGCACTCGCCCGTCGCGCGCACGCTCTGGCAGTCGCAGGTCGGCTGGTTCCTGACGCGCGAGAGTCAGGCGACCGAATGGAAACTCATCTCGAACCTCGTCAAGTTTCGCGAGTTGCGTTTCCTCGACAGATACTATTCGTTGCCTCCGGCGTTGCTCGCGCTCGCGACCTTCGCGCTCGGCGCGCTGCTTGAGCGATACGCGCCCGCGCTCGGCACTTCGGGGTGGCAGATGCTCATCTGGGGTTTCTTCATCAGCACGGTGCTCCTGTATCACGGCACTTTCACCGTCAACTCCCTCGCGCACATCTTCGGGAGCCGCCGCTTTCAGACGGACGACAACAGCCGCAACAATCTTTTCGTCGCGCTCATCACGCTCGGCGAAGGCTGGCACAACAATCACCATCACTATCCTTCATCCGAGCGTCAGGGCTTCTACTGGTGGGAAATTGATGTCGCGCACTACACGCTCCGCGCGCTCTCTCTCGTCGGAATAGTCTGGGACTTGCGAACGCCTCCGGCGGACGTGTTTGCGCCCCGGATACGTCCGGCGACGACGACGGGCGAGACGTTGGAGACGACCGCGACTTAGAGCGTCAGAGCAGAACCGCCAGTCGAACCCGCGCGCCCGAAGGTTGAAGTTACATCTCCCCGAGCTTCGAGCCTGATGAAAACGACAATCAACACGGACGTGCTCATCGTCGGCGCAGGGCCGACCGGACTCTCTCTCGCCTGTCAATTCATCCGTCACGGTATTGATTTCCGTATCATCGAGCGAAACGAAGCCGTCACGCCCTTCTCGAAAGCCATCGGCGTCCATGCCCGCACGCTGGAGATTTACGAGCAGTTGGGGCTGGCGCGCGAGGCGGTCGAGCGCGGCGCGATTGCCGGAAAGGTGCGGCTCTTGGAAGGCGGCGAGATACGCGGCGAGGTTGATTTATCCAACGTCGGCGAGGGCTTGAGCGCGTATCCTTACATGCTCGTCCTCGAACAGAACAAGAATGAAGAACTGCTCTACGGCTACCTGCGAGAGCACGAAAAGGACGTGCTCTGGCAAACCACGCTCGAAAGTTTTTCGCAGAACGATGCGGGCGTCACGGCGCACGTGAGAGACGGGGCGGGCGCGGCGCAGACGATTGAAGCACGCTATCTGGTCGGCTGCGACGGCGCGAAGAGTCCGGTCAGGCACGCGCTCGGCATCCCCTTCGAGGGCAGCACGTTCGAACGCCTGTTCTTCGTCGCCGACGTGCAGATTGATTGGGAGTTCGGCTACGACGCGCTGCACGTCTGCATGTCGAGAAATTCGGTCGTCGCTTTCTTCCCGATGAAGGGCGACCGTCGTTATCGTATCGTCGGCTCGTTTCCCGAGGGTCTGGAAAAAGAGGAGGGCGAGTTTCTCTACGAGGAGATCGAGCAGCGCATCAAGGCCGACGCGCAGCTTGCGCTCGACATCTCACACGTCTATTGGTTCTCGGTCTATAAAGTCCACACCCGCCACGCGCGCCGCTTCTCGCTCGGCAGATGTTTTCTCGCGGGCGACTCCGCGCACATCCACACCCCCGCGGGCGGGCAGGGGATGAACACCGGCATTCAGGACGCATACAATCTCGCATGGAAGATGGCCGCCGTCCTGCGTGGCGACGCCGCCGCGCGGATTCTGGAAACCTACAACGAGGAACGACTCAAGAACGCCGGACGGCTGCTGGCGACGACCGACCGCATGTTTCAGTTGGGCGCGAACCCCGACTGGCTGCTCACCTTTATCCGCACGACCATCTTCCCGCCGCTCGCCAAGTTCATCCTCAGCTTCGACATCGTCAAAGAGAGATTCTTCCCGATGATTTCTCAAATCGGCATCAGCTACAGCGATTGCTCCCTCAGCGAGCACGCGGGCGACTCCGACTTCAACGTCCGCGCCGGAGACCGGATGCCCTATTTCCTCGCCGACGGCAGAAGCATCTACGACCGGCTGCACGCGCCCAAGTTTCACCTGCTCACCTTCTCCGACGGCGAGAGCGACCACCAACCGCTCCGAGAAGAAATCCAAAGCGAATACGCGCGGCTGGTCGAACATCACGTCGTCCCGCTCTACCCGCACGTCGCGGAAATCTTCGGCGCGAGCCAGCCCTTCAACGTGCTCCTGAGGCCCGACAACTACATCGCGTTTATCTCCACCGACACTTCTGCAAATGGTTTGAGAGCCTATCTCAAACAGTTCATCCAAGACTCTTAAGTCCGCGCGCGCACATCTTTGCCGCGCCCGAAATCTTTTCGCCCGTACACACGCGCCGCCGATTCGGGTTATGATAGGCGCGAGTTCTCAGTTGGCCCGAAGCCGCGCCCGACCGCCACATCGCTGTCGCTGCCCCGAACCGAGCGGGCGCACGGCTCCCTTATCCGTTCGCGCTTCAGGTCTGCAAACCCACATGGCAATCGAGCAGCCTTCACCCTTGCGGAGGTTCAGCATGTCAAGCAAATCAATCTTGAAGTTTATCGTCTCCGTCGTTTTATGGAGCACGCTCTGGCCCGCCGTGGCCGGGGCGCAGGAGGCGTGCGCGCCGCCGAAGATCACGGCCAACGCGAAGCCCTACAACATCTTTTCGCCGGAACAGGAGATGATTCTCGGCGACCTGACATATCAACGCCTGTCCGGCGACCTGCGCTTCGTCAGAGACCCGCAACTCTCCGCGTATCTGACGGCCATCGGCGAAAAACTGATCAAGCACCTGCCGCAGACCGGACTCAAGTTTCAATTCCACATCGTTGACATCCCCGAAGCCAACGCCTTCAACACGCCGGGCGGCCACGTTTTCGTCTCCCGAAAATTGATTGCGTTCGTGCGCAACGAGGACGAGTTGGCGGGCGTCATCGCGCACGAGTTGGGACACGCCGTCGTCCGCCACGCGGCCAACGATTTCTCGCGCTATCTCAAAGAGGTGCTCAACGTGACGCAGGTTGGCGACCGCAAGGACATCTCCGACAAGTACAACCTGCTGCTCGAACGACAGCGGACGAAGGCCGTCTCGCGCGGCGCGGGACACGAGAACGAGCAGCAACTCGAAGCCGACCAGATAGGCTTGTTCGCGCTCGTCGCCGCCGGTTACGACCCGACGATGTTCGCAGGCTTCTTCGACCGTCTGGCCGAGACGAAGGGCCGGACGGGCAGTTGGTTCGGCGACATCTTCGGCAAGACCAAACCCGAAGAGAAACGTCTCCGCACGATGATCAAGGTGACGGAACAACTTCCGGCGCAATGCCGCGAAAATCGCCGTGCGAGCACGTCGGAGGAGTTTCTCAAGTGGCAGGCGGACATTATCTCGGCGCGCGACGCCAACCGCAGGGAGGAGTTGCCGGGACTGCGTTGGAAGAAGACGCTCGCGCCGAAACTCCGCACCGACATCTCGCATCTCTCGTTCAGCACCGACGGCTCACACTTTCTCACGCAGGACGATTTCGCCATCACGGTCGTGCAGCGCGAACCCCTACAGGTCGCCTTCCAGATTCCGGCGACCAACGCGCGCGAAGCTACCTTCACGCCCGACGGCAAGTTCGTCGTCTTCGGCACGGAGAACCTGCGCTACGAGAAATGGAGCGTGGCGGATAAGAAGCCGGTCGAGATTCGTGAACTCGTCGTCCGGCGCGATTGCTGGGAGCACGAGTTTTCGCCCGAGGGCAAGTATCTCGCGTGCATTGATTACGCGACCAACCTGAGCGTGCTCGATACGCAGACGGGAAATAAGGTCTGGGAGAAGAAAGAGTTTTATCGCCTCAGTTCGCTTGAGTTGCTGTTCTGGATCATCGCGCTGGCGACCGACGAGCAGGCCAAAGAGCGCAGCTTTTTCCACATCGAGTTTTCGCCCGATGCGCGTTTTCTGGTCGTCACGCGCAGCAGCGCGTTTCGCTATTCGTTCAAGATTGACGGCTTCGAGGAGGGCGCGACGGAAGATACGCTCCTCGCGCTCGAACTCTCCACGCTCAAGCCGGTCGGCGTCGGCGGCGAACTGAAGAAGGCGACGCGCCGCCCGTTTCTCTTTCTCGACGCCAACCGGATTCTGGCGATGTCTTCCAAGAAGGCTGACGAGTCGGGCATCTTCTCTTTTCCCGAGGGCAAGCGTCTCGCCAAGTTTCCGCTCGGCGGCGACGAACTGAAACGCACCGCCAACCCGAACTACGTCGTCGTCAAACTGCGCGCGGGCACGACGCGCACCGGCATCTTCGACCTCACGAGAAATATCATCGTCGGAGCTTTGAACAAACGCGATGTCACCTTCTGGGGCGACCAGATGGTGCTCGAAAGCGTGACGGGAAAAGTCGTCCTCTCCGAAGTCCGTTATGATGAAGCCAACAAGATTCTGCAAAGCAGCAACGTGCGGACGATTGAGATTCCCGTGAGCACCATCGGCGCGCTCGAAGTCGCCGAGCTATCCGACAATTTTCAATGGCTGACGATTTCCTCCAAGAGTCGGGGCGCGGTCTGGGAACTCAATTCGGGCGAGCAGAAGATGTTCGTCAGGGGATTTCGCGGCGCGCTCCTCGCCAACAACGGCACGGGCATCGGCGATTTCCCACGGCTCGAACCGGCCAATCACAGCCTCGTCTATCTCAACCCGCAGAACAACACCGCCGAACCGATTCGGGAGATTCCCGAACGCGGGGCGACGCAGTACGGGCAGTTTCTCCTGCTCCGCCGCAGCCTGAAACAGGCGGCAGACGGCGACGACGGCAGCGCGTCGCTGGCGAGCGAGGTGCGTTTCGAGGTGCGCAACATCGTGCAGGATAAGTTGATCTGGTCGCGCGAGTTTCCGAAGGAAGCGCCCGGTTACTTCTTCGACAAGTTCTCCGGCAGAATCATCTTCTACTGGACGCTCGGCAGCGAGACGGGCAAAGCGCGTCTCAAAGAGGACGCGACGCTCGCCGCCCGCGCCAAACAATTGGGGAACAAAACGGACGATTATCTACTCGAAGTGGTTGACGCCTTCGCGGGAAAGACCGTCGGCACGATGCTCTTGGAAACCGGCAAGGGTTCGTTCGCCATCAAGTCCGGCTTTTCCGAGCGCGACTGGCTGGTGCTCCACGATTCGGAGAACCGCGTGCTCGCCTATTCGTTCAATGACGGCGAACTGCGCCATCGTTTCTTCGGCGCGAACGCGGCGATAAATCCGGTCAAGAATCAGATCGTCGTCGAGAACTACCCCGGCGAGTTGACCTTCTACGATTTGGATACGGGCGAGACGCAGGCGCGTCTCCTCTTCGGGAGCGGCGCGGCCTTCGTCCGCTTCAGCCTCGACGGCAAGGGCCTCTTCGTCCTGAGCGGCGAGCAGACCGCCTACGCCTTCGACGTGGAGAACCTGAAACCGCAGCCGACTTCGGCGACGCGCTGAACGCAGGGCGACGACCGACCGACACGAGGGAGACGAATGATGAAAGATGATACGGAGAAGGAGAAGTCTTACTCGACGCGCGAGGTCGTCGCCAAACTCCGGCGTCTGGCCGACGCTCTGGAGCAGGAGCAAACCTTCGAGATACAGATTGCGGGCGAGCGCATCAGCGTCCCGCCGTCGGCGCGCGTCGAGTTCGAGTATGAGCGGCGCGGAGACGAAGAGGAAGTGGAGATCGAACTGAAATGGACGCGCCGGTGAAGTCGTCTGTCGTGGCCTGACAAAATTATGTCCGACCAAAACATCTGAGGCTCGCCGTTCGTGTCTTACAAAAGCTTCATCGCGTTTTAGTTCCTTAGAAGGTAGGTCTTCGAGTAGGACTTGATTCAGCGTCCCACGACGGACGATTCCGCTCATCACGCTGCTCAAGCCTTCCGCACGATGATTCCATTCACAACCCGTCTCAAGTCTCAGCCCCGCCCGTCCGCGCTTCGTCCGCTGACTCGACGCTCGTCGCGCCGAATGAGCGACCGAGCGCAGCTATCTCGCGCTCGGCGGCGGGGATGAAGCGGCGCGCGTGTCGGCCCATGATGTAGTCGGAGAGCGAACTCATGAAAAACTGGCGCAGGGCGGCAAACGGCGCGAGCGTTCGCGGCACATAGACCTTGCGTTGCCTGCGCTCGATGGCCCGCACGAAAGCATTGGCGCATTCCTCGACCGACGTGACGGAGCCGAACGGCCCCGGCAAGCGCAGCAGCATCTCGTTGAAGCAGGCGAGGTCGCGCTGCTGGTCGCGCACCAAGTCGGTATCAATCCAAGAGGGATGCGCCACGCCGACGCCCACGCCCTTGTGCGCCACTTCCAGACGAAACGCGTTGCCGAACTGCTCGACGCCGCTCTTGGACGCCGCGTAGGTCGAGATGCCCGGAAGCGGCGCGAGCGCCGCCGCCGACGACACGAGCAGGTAATATCCTCTGCTCGCCGTGACGTGCGGGAGCGTCGCGCTGACCGTGCGGACGACGCCGATTAAGTTAACTTCAATAGTTCGCACCAGCGCCTCGACGGGCGCAATCGCCACCGTGCCGTTGCTGGCGATGCCTGCGTTGGCGACGACGACATCAATCCGCCCGAGAGCTTCGAGCGTCTCCTTGACGGCGCGCTCCAAAGCGTTCTGATCCGTCACGTCGCAGGCGAACCGGACGTGCCCCGCGCCGAGTTCCGAGCAGAGGGCGTCGAGCCGCGCCGTCTCCAAACCGACGAGCGAGAGATGCGCGCCGCGCGCCGCGAGCACCCGCGCCGTCGCCGCGCCGATGCCCCGCGCGGGGCCCGTGATGAGTACGACCTTGCCTTCAACGCTTCCCTGCATAAAACGGATTCCTTTTCGCGGAAGTTAACCGGAGCGGTCTTAACAAAATACGCGCCGCGAAGGTTTGAGCCAATGTTTATGCGGCCTCCGTGACGCCGGAGATTTTCGTGCGACCGCTTCCGGCGTCGCCTGTCAGGGTTCGACGGGCGGTTGCGCGACGCCGTTGCTGTCGCCGTTGCCGCCGCCGCCCGTTAGGTATTCGCGCGGGTTCAGGCGCGCGACGCGGCGGCGAAATCTCCATGTGAAGTCGGGCCAGAGCGTCGAGTTGCGCCCCGTGCGGTCGAGATACCAACTGCCGCAGCCGCCCGCCGTCCAGACCGTCCCCGCCGTCCTCCGCTCCAACTCCGACACGTATGCCGCCTGCGCTTCCGGTCGCGGCTCGATGGTCGTCGCGCCGCGCGCGCGCATGTAGCGAAGCGCGCTCAACAGATGTTCGACCTGCGCCTCGATCATGTAGATGACCGAGGTGTGGCCGAGTCCGGTGTTCGGCCCGAGGAGGATAAAGAGGTTGGGGAAGCCCGCGACCGTCGTCCCGAGATGCGCCTGCGGGCTGCCCTGCCAAACTTCGCTCAAGGTCGTGCCCGCGCGTCCTTTGATGTGCTTAGCGAGCGGCGGGTCGGTGACGCGAAAGCCCGTGCCGAAGATGATCGCGTCAACGCCGCGCTCTGCGCCGTCGCGCGTCACGATTGCATGCTCGCGCACTTCCGTGATTGCTTCCGTCACCAGTTCGACGTTCGGCTGCGCGAGCGTCGGCAGGTAGTCGTTGGAGACGAGAATCCGCTTGCAGCCGATAACGTATCCGGGCCGGAGACGCGCGCGCAGAACCTCGTCCGGCACGGAACGTTCGAGATGCCGGAGCGCGAGGCGTTCGACGAGCCGCGCCAGACTGAGATGACGAAAGCCGAAGACGAACAACTCGCGCAGCAGATAGATTGCGGCGCGCAGCGAACTCTGCGCGACGGGCAAGCGCCGGAAGAGACGGCGTTCGCGCGGGCCGAACGCGCGGTCGAAGCGCGGCATAATCCACGGCGGCGTGCGCTGGAAGATGTGGAGGCGCGACACCTGCGGCTGGATTTCGGGGACGAACTGAATGGCCGACGCGCCCGTGCCGACGACCGCCACGCGTCGCCCCTTCAAGTCGTATTCGTGATTCCAGCGCGCGGAGTGGAACGTCTCGCCTTTGAAGCGTTCAAGCCCGCGCAAGTTAGGGATGGAAGGCTCGCTGAGTGCGCCGGATGCGAGCACGAGGAGCGAAGCGGTGTAGCTGCCTTTGGAAGTTTCGATGCGCCAGAGTTCAGCCGCATCGTCCCACGCGGCGACGCGCACCTCCTGCCGGAAACGAACGTGCGGCAGCACGCCGAACCTCTCCGCGCATCTTTTCAGATAGGCCCAAATCTCGGGCTGCGCGGAATAGCTGTGCGTCCAATCGGGATTGGGCGCGAAGGAGTAGGAGTAGAGATGCGATTGCACGTCGCAGGCGCAGCCCGGATAGCTGTTGTCGCGCCAAGTGCCGCCGACATCTCCGGCGCGCTCGAAGACCAGAAAGTCCGCCAGACCCTCCGCTTTGAGCCTGATGGCCGCGCACAGGCCACCGAAGCCGCTGCCGATAATCGCAATCTGCGTGTGAACGATGCGCGCGCCGGACTCCAAACTCGTTTGACCCTTCTCTCTGACTGCCTTGCGACGGACGAGAACAAAAATTATATCGAAGCTGTCTTGTAGAAGAAACTTGGTCGCGTGCTATCCTAACATTTGCTCCCGTGACGTTGGCGCGTTCGACTCTCCGCACGATACCGTACACAGTTGCCGTCCGCTATGGTTATCAACGATTTCATCTCGCAATCCGCCGAAGCACGCTTCCGCGCCTTCCTCGAACAGTCGCCGTTCAGCATCCAGATTCTCGCGCCGGACGGGAACATCCTGCGCGTCAATCGCGCGTGGGAGGAGTTGTGGGGAGTGACGCTCGAACAGATCGCGGGCTACAACATCCTCGAAGACCGGCAACTCGTCGAGCGCGGCGTGATGCCCTACCTGCGACGCGCTTTCGCGGGCGAAGCGGTCGAGATTCCGCCCGTGCTCTACGACCCGAACGAGACCATTCCGGACGTGACGCGTCATGCCGAGCCGCGACGCTGGACGAAGTCGGTCGCCTATCCCGTCAAGGACGAACGGGGGCGCGTGCTCGAAGTCGTGCTGATGCACGAGGACATCACGGCGCGCGTGTTGGCCGAGGAGAAGTTGCGCGAGAGCGAATCGCGTTACCAGCGCGCGGCGGAATCGGGGCGCGTCGGCGTCTGGGATTTGAATCTCGACACCGACGAACTGTATCTCTCGCCGAACCTCAAAGCCCTGCTCGGCTATCCGGACGACGAACTCCGCAATCATCTCGACGCATGGTGCTCGTTCGTCCACCCCGACGATCAGGAGACGATGCTCGCGGCGATACGGGCGCACGTCGAGGGAGACGCGCCGCGCTACGAGGTCGAGGTCAGGCGACGACACAGGGACGGTCGCTATCTACACTTTCTCTCGCAGGGCATCGCGCTCCGCGACGAGAGGGGGCGCGCCCACCGCCTGACCGGCTCGGACACCGACATCACGGCGCGCAAGCAGGTCGCGGAGGAGTTGCGGCAGAGCGAGGAGCGTTATCTCAGCCTGCTTGAGAACGCCAACGACATCATCTATTCGCACGACCTACAGGGCAACTATCTCGCCATCAACCGCGCGGGCGCGGAGGCCACCGGCTACACGCGCGAGGAGATTCTCGGCGGGCTGAACATCGCGCAGGTCGTCGCGCCCGAACACCTCGACCGCGCCAAACAGATGCTCACGCGCAAACTCGAAGACCCGAGCCCGACCGTCTATGAGATTGACATCGTGACGCGCGACGAGCGTCGCCTGACGCTCGAAGTCAGCACGCGCATCTCTTACAACGAAGGGCAGCCGGTCGCCATCGAGGGCGTCGCGCGCGACGTGACGGAGCGCAAGCGCGCGGAGGAGGAGAAGGCGCGCCTCGCGGCGCAGATCGAGGGCCAGCGGCGGCATCTGCAAGCGATGGTGGCGAGCGTCCCCGGCGTCGTCTGGGAGGCTTGGGGAGAGCCGGACGCGGCGTCGCAGCGGATAGATTTCGTCAGCGACTACGTCGAGACGATGCTCGGCTACAGCGTCGAGGAATGGCTCTCGACCCCGAACTTCTGGCGCACCATCGTGCACCCGGAAGACGCGGAACGCGCGGCGCGCGAGGCGGCGGCCATCTTCACGAGCGGCAAGATCGGGACGAGCCGTTTTCGCTGGTTGACGAAGGACGAGCGCGTCGTCTGGGTGGAGTCGCAGTCGTCGGTCATCTTCGACGAAGAGGGACGCCCCGCAGGGATGCGCGGCGTCACGATGGACATCAGCGAGCGCACGCGTCAGGAGGTCAACGAGAGCTTTCTCGCCGGGGCCAGCACGGCCCTCGCGTCGTCTCTGGATTACGAGACGACGCTGGCGACCATCGCGCGTCTCGCCGTTCCGCAGTTCGCCGATTGGTGCGGCGTTGACATGGTGGACGAAGAGGGGACGATGCGCCGTCTCGCCGTCGCGCACGTTGACCCCGCGAAGGTCGAGTGGGCGCACGAAATCTATCAACGCTACCCGCCCGACCCCGCCGACCCGCACGGCGTCTATCGAGTGCTGCGGACGGGCGGGTCCGAGTTTTATCCGGACATCTCGGATGAACTGCTGGTGCAGGGCGCGCGCGACGAAGAGCATCTGAGAATTATGCGGGAGATCGGTTTTCGTTCCGTCCTGCTCGTGCCGCTCAAGGCGCGCGAGCGCGTGCTCGGCGTCATCACGTTCGTCAACACGGAGTCGAGCCGCCATCACACGGGGGAAGACCTCGCGCTCGCCGAAGACCTCGCGCGGCGCGCGGCGCTGGCCGTCGAGAACGCGCGGCTCTACCGCGCCGAGCAACTGACGCGACAGGCAGCCGAGCGCACGTCCGACCGTCTGGCGCGCTTGCAGGCCGTCTCCTCCGCACTCTCGCAGGCTCTGACTCCGCAAGATGTCGCGCTGGCGGTCATCGAGCAGGGAATCAGTTCCTTGAGCGCGCACGCGGGGACGGTCGTCGTGCTCGACGACGCGGGCACGGATTTGGAGATCGTCACGACGAAGGGCTTCCCCCCGCAGGTGGTCGCGGGTTGGAAAAGCTTCAAGGTGGATTCGCCCGTGCCGCTGGCCGACGCGGTGCGCGAAAACCGCCCGGTGCTCGTCGAGTCGTTCGAGGGCTACGACGGACGCTATCCGATGCTCGGCCCGCTCGCGTCCGTCACGGGCAGCCGGGCGTTGATCGCTCTGCCGCTCATCGTCAAGGGCCGCACCATCGGCGCGATGGGTTTGAGTTTTCCGCAGCCGCAGCACTTCAACGAAAACGACCGCGCATACATGCTCGCGCTCGCGCAGCAATGCGCGCAGGCTCTTGAGCGCGCGCGCCTCTACGAGACAGAGCAACGGCTGCGCGCCGAGGCGGAGGCCGCCAACCGTCTCAAGGACGAATTTCTGGCGACCGTCTCACACGAACTGCGGACGCCTCTGACCGCCATCGTCGGTTGGTCGAGCATGCTGCGGACGGGCAACTTCAGCGCGCAGGCGACGGCGCGCGCTATCGAAACCATCGAGCGCAACGCCAAAGCGCAGACGCAGATCATCGAAGACCTGCTCGACGTGTCGCGCATCATCACCGGCAAACTCACGCTCGACACGCGCCGCGCCGAACTCGGTTCGATAGTCGAGTCGTCTCTCGAATCCGTCCGACCGGCGGCGGCGACAAAAGGTATCCGTCTCACGTCGAAGATAGACGCGGGAGCAGGCGCGGTCTGGGGCGACCCCGCGCGCCTCCAACAGGTGATGTGGAACCTTCTGACGAACGCCGTCAAGTTCACTCCGGCGGGCGGCGAGGTGTCCGTCCGGTTGCGGCGCGCGGGTTCGCAGGTGCGCGTGGCGATCACAGACACGGGGCAGGGCATCAGCGCGGAGTTTCTGCCCTACGTCTTCGACCGCTTCCGACAGGCCGACGGCACGATCACGAGAACGCACGGCGGGCTCGGACTGGGACTCGCCATCGTCCGTCATCTCGTCGAGATGCACGGCGGAACCATCCGCGCCGAGAGCGCGGGCGAGGGTCGCGGCGCAACCTTCGTCGTCGAACTGCCCGCGCTGGCGGCGGACGCGGAAGCGGATGCGCAACGTTTCGATTCGTCGCTCACGGGCGCGGCGGCGGCGTCCGAACCGCTCGCCCTCTCCGTGTCGCTGGCTGACCTGCGGGTGTTGATGGTGGACGACGAAGCGGACACGCGCCTGCTGCTGACGACGATCATGGAGTTGCACGGCGCGAAGGTTCTGGCGGTCGCGTCGGCGGCGGAGGCGCTCGTCGCGCTGGGCGAGTTTCAGCCGGACATCATCGTCAGCGACATCGGGATGCCGGACGAGGACGGCTATTCGCTGCTGCGGAAGGTGCGCGCGCTCAGCCCGGCAGCGGGCGGGCGGATTCCGGCGGTGGCGTTGACCGCCTACGCGCGCGAGGAAGACCGGATGCGCGCCCTCCTCGCGGGCTATCAGGTGCACGTGGCGAAGCCCGTCAACCCGACGGAGTTCGTCGCCGTCGTCGGCGGACTGGCGGGCGTCACGGCGCGCAAGTGAGGCTGCGCCGCCGGAGTTAAGTTTCGCTTGCCGCCCCGTTCGAGTTTGCCGCTCGCAGCCTGTGAACTGACTATGCCGCCCGCCATCGGTTTGCCGCTCCAATCTGGAGTGACAATGCCGCTCCGCAGATTCAAATCGGCGTGCTGACGAGCAATCAACATCTCGTCTTCAAAGGCACGAAGCGCAACACGTGCGTCACGCGTTGACTTTAGTTTCAAGCGCGCAGCGACTTGTTTCGCGGAGACGGCAATCAACCCGGGAGGGGAGAGCATGTTCGTAGTGTTGATGGGCGTGACCGGCTCGGGCAAGACGACCGTCGGGCGGCGGCTCGCCCGCGAACTCGGTTGGGAATATTACGACGCCGACGATTTTCACCCGCGCGCCAACGTCGAGAAGATGCGCGCGGGCCTGCCGCTCGACGACGCCGACCGTGCGCCGTGGCTGGAAACTCTACGCGAACTCGTGCGCCGCACTCTTGAGCGCGACGCGTGCGCCGTCCTCGCCTGCTCCGCTCTGAAGGCGAGCTACCGGGAGTATCTGTTGATAGACGAACAGGTCAAGCTCATCCACCTGCGCGGGAGCTACGAACTCATCCAAAAAAGATTGCGACGGCGGCGCGGCCACTTCATGAACCCCGCGCTCCTCGACAGTCAATTCGCCGCCCTCGAAGAACCCGACACGGACGCGCAGATTGATGTCTCCCCGAATCCCGCCGGGATTGTGCAGACAATCAGGAATCGTCTGAAGATATAAAAGCGGAATCGAACAGGATAAGAAGAAGGGGGAAAGGGAAAAGGTTAAAGGGGAAGGGGGAACAGCAAAACAAGCAGTTAGCTTTCATGCTTTCGCACTTTAACCCTTCTCTCCCTTTCACCCTTTCCCCTTTTCCCCTTTCCCCTTTTTTGTATTAGCTTGCGTCGGCTGTCTCCGCATCGGCGCAGATGTGGCGCATGGCGTCGGCGGCCATGTTGAAGGCGAGATTGATGGAGCCGCCCTTTTTGCCCGCGCTCAAATCGCCGATCAGATAGAGGCCGTGCAGGCTCGTCTCGAAGCCCTCTTTAACGACCGGCACGTCGCCCGCGAAATCAATCCCGACCGCCTTGAGGAAGTTGACGGGAGTCGTGCCGCCGAGCGCGTAGACGACGTGGTCGAAGACCTGCGGCGCGAGTTCCGTCTCCGCGAAGTGGACGCGCGGTCGCCCGTCTTCCGCCTCCAACTGCGAGATGTTGCTGCCGCGCAGAATCTTCACCTGCCCGCGCGTCTCCAACGCCGACAGGCTCTCGCGGTTGACGCGGTTGAGACGCGCAAACTCCTTGCGACGATATGAGAGCGTGACGCGGTTGCCGTGTTCGACGAGATACTGGCAATATTCGGAGGCCGTGTCGCCGCCGCCGACGACGAGGCAGTCCTCGTCCTTCAGTTCGACCGAAGTGATGTCGAAGTGGACGCGTTCCTTGAGCGCGGGCGGGATCGGGTAGTCGGGCTTGTTGGGCTTGTCGAGAATACCGATAGCGATGACGCAGCGGCGCGACCGGTACTCGCCCGCGTTGGTCTGGACGTTGAAGCTTCCATCGGCGAGCGGGCTGATGGCGTGCACCGCTTCGTTGTATCGGACGAGCAGGCCGCACTCGGCAATCGTCAGGTCGAGATAGCTGAGCGTCTCCTCCTTCGACATGTCCGTGATGCACATCACGCCCGTGCAGACGGCGTCAATGCCCTTGTAGTTGGCGAGCACGGGCTTGGCCGCCGGGTAAAACTTGCGTATCGCCCACGAGTGAGCGTTGCCCTTCTCCAAAATCAGAATCCGTTCGGCGGCGATGCCGATGGCGCGCGCCTCCGCCGCCATGCTGATGCCTGCGGGCCCCGCCCCGATGATAATCAACTCATACACCCGTCAATCCCTCTGCGACGACGATGCCGCGCTCTCGCTCAAGCCAACTTACGTCTCCCAAACTTTATCTGTGAAGCATCCGAATCTTGCTACTTATCCGGCGCATACGCAACTCCGCCCGCGCTCACGCGCGCTTCAGCATTCAACGTCAAAAGCATAATCTCCATCAGTTGCGTCGTCGGCAACGCCGCGAAATTTACAGACGGCATCGCCGCGTGTTCAAATCATCCGGTCACAAACATTTCACCAATGCGCGCGAAGTTGCGGAGTCGAGTTGCGCGTGCGGAGAGTAAGGTATGGACGCGACGCTTGATGAGGTCTTCGCCGCTCTCGAACGCTCGCCCTTCCGGCGGCGATTCAGCCTGCGCGGCAAGGAACTGGAATACCTGCGCCGCAAGGGATTGCCTGTGGTGCTTGAACACGCCGCCGATTTCATCGAGAAGCGTCTGGCTCCCGCCGCTCCCGCGAACGACGGGAAACAGACCCCTCTGGCGCATCATCCGGTCTTCATCGCGCAGCACGGGACGGCGACCTGCTGTCGGGGCTGTCTACAGAAGTGGCACGGGATACCAAAAGGACGCGCGCTCGACGCGGCGGAGCGAGCCTACGTCGTCAGCGTCATCGAGCGTTGGCTCAAGGAGCACGGTTGAAAAGAGAGATGCTGCCGGTCGTCAAAACTGAATCGGCGCGGCGTCTGCTGATGGACGCGCAGGGGTTGCTCGCAGACCCGCGCCGCCGCCTGTCGCGTGATGCGCTCCGCAAACTCGTCGAGCGGATGGGCTTCGTGCAACTCGACTCAATCAACGTCGTCGAACGCGCGCATCACCTGACGCTCGCCAGCCGCGCCGACCATTATCGTCACGCCGATCTTCAACGTCTGCTCGAACAAGACCGCACCCTCTTTGAACATTGGACGCACGACGCCTCGGCTATCCCGACGAAGTGGTTCGCGCATTGGAAGCTGCGTTTCGCGCGCGAGCGGGAACGCCTGCGCGCGCATCGCTGGTGGGGCGAGCGCATGGGCGGCGAGCCGGAGAAGATGCTCGTCTATGTGCGCGAGCGCATCACGCGCGAAGGCCCGCTCCGCTCGCAGGACTTCGAGCACGAGACGCGCGCTGCCGGAGCTTCGGCGTGGTGGGGCTGGGAGCCGCAGAAGGCCGCGCTCGAATTTCTCTGGACGACGGGCGAACTCGTCGTCGCGCGCCGCGACGGTTTTCAAAAGGTCTATGACCTGACGGAGCGCGTCTTCCCCGACGAACACCGCGCGCCCGCGCCGTCGCTGGCGGAGCACGTCGAGTGGGCTTGCAGCACGGCTTTGGAGCGTCTGGTCGTGGCGACGCCGAAGGAGATCGCGGACTTCTGGAAGGCTATCGAAGCGTCGCAGGCGCGAGAGTGGTGCGCGGAGGCCGCGCGAGAGGGGCGCATCAGCGCGGTGCTTCTGGAAGCGCGCGACGATGCGCCGCCGCGTCCGGCCTACGCTTTGAACGATTGGGAGCAGCGTCTCCGTAGGCTCCCCGAACCGCCCGCGCGGATGCGCCTGCTCTGCCCGTTCGACCCCGTCTTGCGCGACCGCGCACGCGCGCTCCGTCTCTTCGATTTCGATTATCGCTTCGAGGCGTTTGTGCCTGAACCGAAGCGACAGTATGGTTATTACGTGCTGCCGATGCTCGAAGGCGACCGTCTGGTCGGGAGGCTCGACCCGAAGTTTCACCGTGCCGGGAGCCTTCTGGAGATTCGACGCCTGTTCTGGGAACGCAATGTGCGCGTCACACGCGCACGGCGGCGCCTGCTCGAAGAAGCGGCGGCGCGGCTCGCGCAACTCGTCGGCGCGACGCGCATCAGTTGGCCGGGGTAGGCAGAATCAACAGGGATGGACAGGATAAACAGGATAAGAACAAAGGGGAAAGGGAAAAGGTTAAAGGGGGAAAGGGTACAAGGGCCAAGAGGTTAAAGGTAAGAGGTAACTGCGTGTTTCGTTTTTCTCCCTTTACCCGTTTCCCTTTTCCCCTTTTAACCTTCTTCTCATCCTGTCTATCCTGTCAATCCCTGTTTAATTTCTTGCGCGGTTTTGTTGGGTGCTCTTGATGGTAATCAACTTGAGGAGGGGTCGGAGATGATCACAGTTGCGAATCGTATCTACGTCAAACCGGAATACGGGGAAGCGTTCGAGCGTGTCTTTCGAGAGCGCGCGGGACTGGTGGACAAGATGGAGGGCTTCGTCTCCAATCAAGTGCTGCGCCCCGTCAACGAGGGCGACCCATACGTCGTCTTCACCGTCTGGCAGAGCCGACAGGATTTCCTCAACTGGGTGCGCTCCGATGCCTTCGTCAAAGGGCACGCGCAGTCCGGCACGCTCCCGAAGGACGCCTATCCGAAACCGAACGTCCTTGAGATGCACGAGGTCGTACAGGATTCGACGCGCCCCGAACTCGAACCCGAACCGGCGGGCGGCCCGTTTCGCATGCATTGAAGCGACGCGCGGCGTCGGGCATCTGAACGTCGCTGCTGTGTCAATATTGCTATGCGGGTTCGCGGCGACGGCGACAGACGTTCCGGCGTTTGAGTTAACTTTTGAGTCAACTTTGGGCGGGAGTTGTTATTGATTCGCTTTGGACGAGAGACGTGCGCGAACCTGTCGCTGGCGCTGGCGCGCGAGTGGTTGGAGACGAACGGGCTCGGCGGCTATGCTTCTTCGACCATCACGAATACAAATACGCGCCGCTATCACGGACTGCTCGTCGCCGCGACGCGCCCGCCGCTCGGGCGCATCGTGCTGCTCTCGAAACTCGAAGAGACGCTCGTCGTAGGCAGTCGGCGGTTCGACCTGTCGGCGAATCAGTATCCGAACGTCGTCCACCCGCGCGGCCATGAACTTCAGACGGGCTTCCGGCTCGACCCCTTCCCCATTTTCACGTACAGCGTCGCAGGGATAGAAATAGAAAAGTCCGTCTGCATGATTCACGGCGAGAATACGACCGTCGTGCGATATGAACTGAAGGAAGCAAACGATGCCGCCGCAGATGTCGCCGACGCTTCGCACGCGCGCGGGAGTTGCCGCCTCGAAGTGCGCCCGCTCGTCGCCTGCCGCGATTATCACAGCCTCGCGCACGAGAACGAACGGCTCAATCCGCAGTTGCAGACGGGGGAGAACCTGCTCACCTTCGAGCCTTACGCAGACCTGCCCGCGCTCCGACTCGCGCACGACGCGGACGACTTCGAGCCCGCCGGTTACTGGTATCGTAATCTCGAATACCCTGCGGAGCGCGAGCGCGGCTTCGACTTTCGAGAAGACTTGTTCTGCCCCGTCGTCTTCACATCTGACATGCGCGCCCGCACGCGCCTCCATCTCGTCGCTTCCACCACACGCCGGACGTTAAGCGGCGTAGATGAAATTATTCGCGCGGAAATCGCGCGCCGCGCGCCGGTCGCGCGCGGCGGCGTCTCCGGAAACAAACTCATCTCCGAAACGGAAGCGAACAACGTCTCCGAAACGGAAGCCAACAGCATCCGCGATAACGAACTCGTGTCCGGCGACGAACTGCTCGCCTCGCTCGTCTCCGGGAATGAACTGGTCGCCGCGCTCGTCCCGGCGAGCGACGCTTACATCGTCGCGCGCGGCGAGCAGCAGACCGTCATCGCCGGTTATCATTGGTTCGGCGATTGGGGGCGCGACACGATGATCGCGCTGCCCGGCCTCGCGCTCGTCACGGGACGCTTCGAGACGGCGCGCCGCATCCTCTCGGAGTTTGCGCGCCACGCGAGCGAGGGGATGCTCCCCAACCGTTTCCCCGATGCGGGCGAGACGCCCGACTACAATACCGCCGACGCGACGCTCTGGTTCTTCGAGGCCGTCCGCTCGCTGCTGCACTACGCGGGCGACTACGACTTCGTGCGCGCGCATCTGTACGAAGTCCTGACCGGCATCGTCGCGTGGCACGTGCGCGGCACGCGCTACGGGATACGTCTGGACGCCGACGGCTTGCTCGCGGCGGGCGCGGGCGGTGTGCAGTTGACATGGATGGATGCGAAGGTCGGCGACTGGGTGGTGACGCCGCGCGCGGGCAAGGCGGTCGAGATTCAGGCGCTCTGGTACAACGCCCTGCGCGTGCTGGCGGAGTTGGCGGGAAGGTTCGACGACGCGGAGCGTGCGCGCGAATATGCTTCGATGGCGGAGCGTGCGCGCGCGAGTTTCAACGAACAGTTCTGGAACGAAGCGGAGGGCTGTCTCTACGACGTGATCGCGGGTGAGATGCGCGACGCTTCGATTCGACCCAATCAGATTCTCGCCGTCAGCCTCGCGCATTCGCTGCTCGCGGGCGAGCGTGCGCGCAAAGTCGTCGCCACGGTCGAGCGCGAACTGCTCACGCCCTACGGGCTGCGGAGTCTCTCGCCGCGCGACCCGCGCTATCGAGGACGCTACGAGGGCGATGCACTCGGTCGTGACGGCGCATATCATCAGGGCACGGTCTGGGCGTGGCTGCTGGGGCCGTTCATCACCGCTTATATCAAGACGCACGAAGCCAAAGACGAAGCGCGCGCGCGCGCGCGTGGCTGGCTCGCAAACTTCTTGACGCACCTGCACGAAGCCGGACTCGGACATGTCTCCGAGATATTCGACGGCGACGCTCCGCACGCGCCGCGCGGCTGCATCGCGCAAGCATGGAGCGTCGCCGAACTGCTGCGCGCCAGCATTGAAGACGTTTACCGCAGCCAGCCGGAATAATTTTGATGCACGAATCTTCTCATCAAACATCGAGCGCAAGTCCCTCGCGTTATTAAAACGCGCGCACGCTTTCGTTCGGCGCGTTCCCACTTTCCTGCGGCACGCCCGCGCCCGCGTCCCCGATGATTTTTCTTGACTCGCGCGGGCCTGATAAAACAATATCGCGCCCGACGAAAACGCTCTCCCATCCCGAGTCCAACGAATCGCCGTCAATCCTTATGAAGAGAAAAATCACACGCCGCAAGTTCATCAAGTCGTCGGCCACAGCCGGTGCGTTTGGTCTGGCCTTCCCCGCGTTCTTGAACGCGCAGGGACGCAGAGGCGGAGGCGGAGGGCGCGCTGCGCGCATGGCAGCGCGGCGTCTGTCGTCGTTTGACGGGCGGATACGTGCGCTGATGTCGCGCATGAGTCTGGAAGAGAAGGTCGGGCAGATGACGCAGGCCGAGATCACGGGCCTCAAGGATGCGGGCGACGTGGAGCGGTATTTCTTGGGTTCGCTCTTGAGCGGCGGCAACGCCGACCCGCCGTCGGGCAACACCTTGCGCGATTGGACGGACATGTACGACAGCTACCAGACGCGCTCTCTGCGGACGCGTCTGGCGATTCCGCTGCTCTACGGCGTTGACGCCGTGCACGGTCACAGCAACGTGCTCGGCGCGGTCGTCTTCCCGCACAACATCGGTCTGGGCTGCACGCGCAACCCGCGTCTCGTCGAGCGTGCGGCGCGCATCACCGCCGTCGAGGTCAGGGCGACGGGAATCAACTGGACGTTCGCGCCGTGCGTCACCGTCCCGCGCGACGAGCGTTGGGGGCGGACTTACGAAGGCTTCGGCGAGTCGCCGGAGTTGGCGCGCACGCTCGGCGAGGCGGCGGTGCGCGGCTATCAGGGCGCAGACCTCTCCGACCCCCTGAGCGTGCTCGCGTGCGCCAAGCATTTCATCGCCGACGGCGGCACGACATGGGGAACGGGCGTGCCCCGACCGAACACGACCGCGCGTTGGGGATTGGATCAGGGCGACACGCGTCTCGGCGAAAGGGAGTTGCGCGAGATTCACATGCCGGGTTATCCGGCGGCAATCGCGGCGGGCGTCGGTTCGATCATGCCTTCGTACAACAGTTGGAACGGCGAGCGTTGTTCGGGCAGCAAGCGTCTGCTGACGGAGATTCTCAAACAGGAGTTGGGCTTCGAGGGCTTCCTGATCTCGGACTACAACGCGATTGACGCTCTGCCCGGCAACTACAAAAGCCAGATCGAGCAATCAGTCAACGCGGGGATGGACATGTTTATGGTTCCCGACAAGTACCGCGAACTCTACGCGCATCTGGTCGAACTCGTCAGGGAGAATCGCGTGCCAATGTCGCGGATAGACGACGCCGTGCGGCGCATCCTGCGCGTCAAGTTTGCGATGGGTCTGTTGGACAAGAACCGCTCGCAGCTTGCCGACAGAAGATTGCACAGCCGTTTCGGTTCGGACGAGCACCGGCAGGTGGCGCGCGCGTGCGTGAGCCAGTCTTTGGTGCTGCTCAAGAACGAGCGGCGGACGCTCCCTCTGTCGAAGCGTCTCCGGCGCATCCACGTCGGCGGCAAGAGCGCGGACGACATCGGCAATCAATGCGGCGGCTGGACAATCGCATGGCAGGGCGCGAGCGGCGACGTGACGACGGGCGGGACAACCATTCTCAAGGCCATCCAAAACAGCGTCGCGCGAAATACGCGTGTCACCCACTCGAAGGACGGGACGGGCGCGCGCGGCGCGGATGTCGGCATCGTCGTCGTCGGCGAAACGCCCTACGCCGAGATGGTCGGCGACCGCGAAGACCTGCGGCTCGCGCGCGAGGATGTCGCGGCCATCGAGAACATGAAGCGCGCAGGTGTTCCGGTCGTCGTCGTGCTGCTCTCGGGCCGCCCCTTGATTATCGAGGACGTACTTGATAAGTGCGATGCGTTCGTCGCCGCGTGGCTGCCGGGAACGGAAGGGCAGGGAGTCGCCGACGTGCTTTTCGGCGATTTCCGACCGACCGGCAAACTCTCTTTCTCTTGGCCGCGCAGGATGTCGGACATCCCCGTCAACGTCGGCGACAGAAACTACAACCCCCTTTTCCGCTACGGTTTCGGGCTGACGTTTTAGGACGCAATTTGACAGGCTCTTTGAAGTGCGAAAGACGGCGGGCTGCTGCGACTGGCTGTGACCGAAACCGGATGTGATTCGCTGCGACCGGCTGTGGCTGATTGTGAACGGCTGCGACCAACTATCACCAGCGAGCGTTGATTTCAACGTTCACGACGGGCGGGCTTTGATTTCAACGTCGCGTGTTCTCTGCGAGCTTCGTCGCTTCTTTTCTGATTCTGGCGCTGAGTTTGATGACGCTTTCGATGTCGCGCCGCGCGTTGGCTGAATCTTCGGCGTCCACCACGCGGAGGTTCGTGAAGAGCGGATTATGAACGAACGCGGCAAGCGCGTCGTCGAGCGCGGCGAGCAACGCTTTGAGGTCGCGCGGTTGCGTCGTCTCTTTGTCGTGCGCGGTCGAAGCCTTTTCCGTCCCGGCGGGAAAGATGCCGGACTTGAGCCGCGCCGCGCGTTTCTTTATCTCCGACGCCGCCTCCGCCAGACGCCCGTAGTCCGGCACGGCGACGAGTGCGCCCGCCTGTAGCACGTCGCTGTTGATAATCTGCATCCGCTCGAAGTCCTCTTTGATCTGCGGAAAGTTCTTGACGGGCTGCGGCGTCTGCTCCGTCCGCGCGGCGTCGCGCCGCACGCGCTCGATCTCGTCCGAGCGGATTTTATCCTCGACCATCCGATCCTTCGGATTGCCCGCAGGCGCGCTCCCCGGCAGGCGCGGCTGCTGCGCCCCGGTCGGCGGCATGAGCGCGGGCGCGATGATGGTGCAGACGGCGGCGACGACGATGACCGTCAACAGGAGTCGTCTCTTCATACCCTCCAACCTCCGTTTCCTTCACGAATCATACTATCAACACCACGGGCGGGCGAAGAGCGGCGCGCGGGAGTCGCGGGCGCAACGCGCGGCGCGCGAATTTCGAACGCCGGACGCGCCGTTTGCCGTCGCGCGGGGAAATAATAATTGACGCGACCGTTAAAGCGTGATAGATAGAGGCGACCGGCGAGACATATCTTAAAATTCAGTCGGTCTTCTTCTTTTCCATCACACGAAGTAATAAGCGGTTTCGCTTTAAGGCAATCACAGTTTCGTTCGTTCGCCCCGCTATCCGTCCTCGCAAAGCCGGTTTGGGAAGTGGTCTAACCGTCCAAAAGAAGTTCGCAGGAGAATATTCTTATGACTACGTGGAAGCCGCGCAGGAATCCGACGCTGTTCGACGGAGACGCGAGGAGAACTTTGACGGCGCGCAGGGGTGCGTTGCTCTTGTCGGCGTTCGGGCTGTTGTTGCTGTTCGCGCTGCCGGTCGCCGCGCAGAAATCTTCGGGGCAGATCACCGGCGCGGTCGTTGACCAGAGCGGCGCGGCCCTGCCCAACGCGACAATCGTCGTGACGCAGGTCGGCACGGGGCTGACGCGCGAGGTCAAGACCAGCGACGACGGCATCTACACCGTGCTTGAGTTGCCCATCGGCATCTATCGCATCTCGGCCACGCAGACCGGCTTCAAGGAGACGGTCGTCGAGAGCGTGACGGTCAACGTCGCCACGACGACGCGGCAGGACTTGACGATGGAGGTCGGCGGCGTCGGCGAGAAGGTGGACATCGTCGCCAACGACGTGCAGATCGAGCAGGACACGGGCGCGGTCGGCAGCGTCATCAACGGCGAACAGGTCAGGGAGTTGCCCTTGAACGGTCGCAGCTTCGTGCAACTCACGCAGTTGCAGCCCGGCGTCTCGCCCGCGACCAACTTCGACAGCAAGAACAAGGGACTCTTCTCCGGCGTGGACTTTTCCGTCAACGGCAACTCCACCCAGAACAATCTCTTCCTGACCGACGGCGCAAACAACAACGACACCGGCTCGAACCGCACCGTCCTCCTCTATCCTTCCATCGAAGCCATCGCCGAGTTCAAGATGCTCCGGAACAGTTTCGGCCCCGAATACGGGCAGGCTTCCGGCTCCGTCATCTCCATCGTCACGCGCGGCGGCGAAAACACTTTCCACGGCAGCCTCTTCTACTTCGGACGCAACGACAAGTTGAACGCCGCAGACTTCTTCGTCAATCGCGTCGGCGGCACGAAAGACAAACTGCGCCGCAACGATTTCGGCGGCTCGCTCGGCGGCTACATCGTCAAGAATCGTCTCTTCTTCTTCTACTCGCAGGAATGGAACAAGGAGATTCGCGGCTTCACGCGCTTCGGCAGCGTGCCGACGCTGCTTGAGCGTCAGGGCAACTTCAGCCAGCCGCGCATCGTCAACGGCGTCAACTGTAGCGGCCCGGCCATCGGCAACGGTCGCCCCGGCTCGGCCACGCAGATTATCCCGCAGGCGGATTTGAGTCCGGCGGGCCTCCTGCTCGTCGGCCTCTATCCGGAAGCCAACGTCCCGAGTCCCACCGATTGCAACAACTGGAGCGAGTCCACGGCCGCGCCCATCAACTTCCGCGAAGAGAACATCCGCATTGACTACAAGGTGAGCAAGTCGAACCAGATGTTCGGTCGCTACACGCAAGACCATTGGGACAACCCCGCGCCGCTCCTGTTGACCGCCGGACTGTGGGGTGACGATCCGTTTCCGGGCGTCGAGAGCAGTTGGCAGCAGCCGTCGCGTCAGGCGGCCATCAAACTGACTTCGACGCTCGGCTCGACCGCCGTCAACGAGGTGCAGTTCTCCTACTCGGCCAACCGCATCAGCGTCACGCCCGGCGTCGGCGGCGACATCAACACCGAACTCAATACCGCCGTCCCCAGTTTCTTCCCCGAGAGCGGCAAGACCTACGGCGGCGACCGCCCGCATCCCGTCTTCTGGGGCGGCATCGCGCCCTTCAACAGCAATCGCGGCCCAGACCTCTGGAGCACCGCGCCCTTCCAGAACTCGCTCGACATCTATTCCTTCCGCGACGACTTCTCGAAGGTGGCGGGCAACCACGCCTTCAAGATGGGCTTCCTGATTGACAAGGCGGCGAAGGACGAGGACGTGGGCGGCTCGGGCGCGTCCGAGACGCCGCAGTTCTGGGGCGCGTGCTGCGCCAACAACTCCGGCAACTATCTGGCCGACGTGCTGACGCGCGGCAGCCGCTTCGGCTTCAACGAAACCAACACCGAGCCGCGCGCTCTGCTGCGCTACACCAACGTCGAGTTCTATGTCGGCGATACTTGGAAAGTCCGTCCGAACCTGACGTTGGAGTTGGGCGCGCGCTGGTCGTTCCTGCGCGAGCCTTACGAAGCCAACGATGAAATCAGCGTCTTCGACCCGCGCTTCTACAATCCGGCGCGTCCCGCCTCCGACCCCTGCAACGGTCTGGTCGTGCCGCCCGGCACGAACCCCTGCGCCGGTATCGCGGGCGCGAGCACGCCGAGAGAGGGCGTCAATCGTTCGCTGCGTGAGAACAATAATCACCTGATCGCGCCGCGTCTCGGGCTGGCGTGGGATCCTTGGGGCAACGGCAAGACGGCGATTCGGATGGGCGTCGGCCAGTTCTTCCAGCGCGAGCGCGTCGGGCCGCTGCTCGGTCTGGCGGGCAACGTCCCCTTCACGCTCGGCGTCGCCGGGACGCGCACGCTCGACGACAACGGCGCGACCACCTTCCAGATTGACGGCCCGCCCAACGGTGCGCCCTCGCGCGCTTGGGATCCTTCAAACAAAGTCCCGAACTCTTGGCAATGGAACTTGACGGTTGACCAGCAACTCTGGTCGAACGCCGTTTTGGAGGTTGGCTACGTCGGCAACCGCGCCATTCATCTCCTGACCAACTTCGACATTAATCAACCGCTCCCGGCCAACCGCGTGCAGGCGGCGTTCCCCCAGAACGCCAACGCCTTCCGCCCCTATTCCAACTTCGGCAACATCCTTCAATGGGCGCGCGCCGGTTCGGCCACATATCATTCGCTGCAAACGATGTTCAAGACGCGGCTCTGGAGTCGTTCGCAACTTCAGATGTCCTACACTTGGTCGCACTCGATTGCGACCGCGCCGCTCGACGATTCCAGCGGCGGCCAGAGCGTCAACACGCGGCTCGACACCTACAACGGAAATCTCGACAAAGGCAACTCCGGCATCAATCGCCCGCACATCTTCGTCGCCAACGCCATCTTCTACCTGCCCGAGTTGAAGAACTCGAACAGTCTGTTGAGAACGGTCTTGGGCGGTTGGGAGTATGCGACGATTGCGACGATTGCTTCCGGCTCGTCGCTGACGCCAAACATCACCAACGGCACGATCACGAACCTGCCGGGCGGCGTCTCTGGCATCGCCACCAACACGGGCAACGAACGGCCCAACCGCGTCGCGGGTGTGCCCTGCCGCGCCGATAACGGCGACCCGACGCAGATCATCAACCCCGCCGCCTTCACGCTCGTCGGCGCGCGCATCGGACAGGTCGGAAACGCCGCGCGCGGCTCGTGTCTCGGGCCGGGCATCAACAATTTCGACATGTCGTTCTACAAAAACTTCACGCCCTCATGGGTGCGCGGGGCGTTCGGCGAGGCGGCGCGCATTCAGTTCCGTCTGGAACTCTTCAACGCCTTCAACCACGTCCAGTTCCGTGGCGACAGCGTGCAACTCAACGTCGGCGGCGGGCCCGTCACCTGCGGCGCGGCTGCTTGCAGCCCGGCCAACACGCTGATCACGGGCGAATCCAAACCCGGTGCTTTCGGGCGCGCGGGCGCAACACGCGGGCCGCGTGAGATTCAATACTCTCTGAAGTTGAACTTCTAGAGCGCAAGGCCGAAACTCCGTCCTAGTCCGGCAAGAAGGTAAAGCTAAGTTAGGTCGGCTTTACCTTCTTGCCGTGTTTGCTCTAAGCTCTGACGACCATGACCGCACGCAAGTTCTTCCCCCTCGTCCTGCTCCCGACTCTCCTCTGGCTACAGCCCGCACGCGCCACACAGACGACGAGAAACCCCGCCGCATCCGGCGGACAAACGTCACGCGCCGAATCAACAAAAGAGGACGAACTCGCGCGCCATCTGAGCGCCGCCGAAACCTTCCAACTCTCCGGCGACCTCAAACGCGCCGCCGTCGAGAACCGCGCTGTCGTCGCCGTCGCTCTGGCGCGGCTCGCGGTCGTCGCCATCCGCGAAGGACAGTTTGCGCGCGCCGTCGAGTTGCTCGGCAGTTCGCTCAGCGCACGCGACGATGCGGACGCGCGCACGAATCTGGCGATTGCACAGATGCGTCTTTTGCAGATTGATAAGGCGACGGCGGAGGCGCGCGCCGCCCTCGCGCTCGACGCGCGCAACGCACGCGCGCAGCACGTCCTCGGAAAACTTCTCTACATGAAGGGCGACCACGCGGGCGCGCTCACCCCCCTTGAGCGCGCCGTCGCGCTCGAACCCGACCTCGACGCCGCATACACCCTCGGCATGACCTACCTGCGGCTCAAGCAACTCGAACGCGCGCGACTGCTCTTCGAGGAGATGCAGACCGCGCTCAAAAACAGCGGCGGCGCGCATACGCTCTTCGGTCGCGCCTACGAGGAGACGGGTTATCACACCGAGGCCGAGCGCGAGTTCCGGCGCGCGCTGGCCGTTGATCCGAAAACTCCGCGCGCACACTTTTATCTCGCCTACGTCATTCTCCTCCACGGCGGCAGCGAACGAATCCCCGAAGCGGTCGCGGAGTTCGAGCGCGAATTGCAGCAGCACCCGCAGGATTTCTACTCAAACTTTTTTCTCGGCATGATCGCTTCCACCGTCGAGGGCAATCACGCGAAGGCCCTCCGGCATCTGACGGAGGCGACGCGCGTCAATCCGCGCATGGGCGAAGCCTTCCTCTATCTCGGGCAGTCGCAGGCCGAACTCGGCGACGCGGAAGCGGAGCGGAGTCTGCGCCGCGCCATCGAGTTGACGCCCGACGCCGCGCACAACAGTTTCCAGATCAAGAAGGCCCATTTTCTGCTCGGGCGCGTGCTGCTCAAGGCGGGGCGGCGCGCGGAAGGGCAGAAGGAGTTGGAGATTGCCAAAGACTTGCAGGGGCGTTCGCTCGAAAATTCGCGGCAGGAGTTGAGCGCGATTCTCGGCGAGGTGGCGAGTCCGGCAAGCGGCGCGGCGTCGTCGCCGAGTCAGGTCGCTAAGGCGGCGGCAATGGCGAAAGAACAGACCACAGGCGAGCAGAAGCCCGCCGGGCCGGACGGCGCAGAGGTGCTTTTGATTGAAGAGACCGCGCTCGATGCGACGGAGGCGGCGAGATATAAGAACGTCAAGAGCCGTCTCGGCGAAGTGCTCGCGCAAGCCCTACACAATCTCGGGGTCATCGCCGCGCAGGAGGGCGAACTCGCTTCGAGCATCGAGCAGTTTGCCGCCGCCGCCCTCTGGAAGCCCGATTTCAAAGGTCTCGACCGCAACTGGGGCATCGTCAGCTTTCGCGCCGCGCAGTACGACAAGGCCGTCGCGCCGCTCTCAAGGCATCTGCAACTTCATCCCGAAGACGCGCTCGCACGCCGCATGCTCGCCGTCAGTTTCTATCTGACGCGCGACTTCCCGCGCGTCGTCCAAACGCTCGCGCCACTCGAACCGTCGCTCACCAACGATCCGGAGTTGGCTTATACATACGGCGTCTCGCTCGTTCACGTCGCCGAGCACAAGCGCGCGGCGCAAGTCTTCGCGCGTCTCGCCGAAAGCTCCCCGCGCAACGCGCCGTCGCGTTTTCTCGCGGCACAGGGGTTCATGCTGGTCGAGGATTTCGAGCGCGCCCTGCGTGAGTTGCGCACGGTCGCCGAACTCGACGCGCGGATGCCGCAGGTTCACTATCACGCGGGGCAGAGCTTGATACGCTTGAGCCGGATGGACGAGGCCGAGCGCGAGTTTCGACAGGAGTTGACGTTGAACCCTTCGGACGAGCGCGCGAAATATCATCTCGCCTACGTCCTGCTCGAACAGAAGCGACAGACCTCGGAGGCCGTCGCGCTCCTGCGCGAGACGGTTGCGCGCCGTCCCGACTACGCCGACGCGCGTTATCAACTCGGCAAGGCGCTCGTCGAACAGGGCGACGCGCGCGGGGCCGTCGAGCATCTGGAAGCGGCGGCGCGAATCGAGCCTGCGAGAGACTACATTCAGTATCAACTCAGTATCGCCTACCGTCGCGCCGAGCGCACCGCCGACGCCGAACGCGCGCTCCGACTCTATCGGGAGTTGAAGGCGTCGAATCGCAGCCGCGAACAGCAACCCTCCGGCATGGGGGCCAAGCAGAATGTCCCCTGAGCGCGCACGAGCGGCGTTGCGCTTGCTGGCAGGCTGCATGCTGCTCGCCTGTCAATGCCAGCACGCCGCGAGCCAGAGCATAACCGCCGCCGACACCCTCACGCGTCTCGAACAGAGCATCGAGCAGGGAAGATTCGCCGAGGCGGAGAAGCCCTTGCTTGATTATGCCGTCGCGCACCCGCAGGAGGTGCGCTCTCTCTACCTGCTCGGACAGGTGCGCGAGCGGCAGGGACGTTTCGAGGAAGCCGGAGCTTTATACAGGCGCGTGCTGGCGCTCGACCCGGCGCACGTCCGCGCGAAGATTCTTCTCGGACAACTGATGTACGCTGCGGGCGAGCGCGACGAAGCGCGACGGATGCTCAACGCCGTCGCGCAAAATCCTCCGGCTGAGCCGCGCGTGCAACTCTCGCTCGCACGCGCTCTCGTCCTCGTCGGCGAATATGCGTCGGCGCTCGCGGGCGTTGAAAGACTGCCGCGAGCGTTGCGAAACGCAGAGGCGTTGCCCGTTGCGGCGGCGAGTTATCTGGCGTTGGGCGAGCGGCGGAAGTTGACGGCGTTGATTCCCTCGATGCGGCGCGCGGCAGCCGTCAAGCCTTCGGTCGCCGCGCAATGTGCGGCGGTCTTGCACGACGCGGGGATGCTTGCAGAGGCCGTCGCCGTCCTGCGTCTCGCGCTCGCGACTGCGCCGAACGACGCGAGATTGCTCGTCGCGTCGGGTCGCATGGAAACCGACGCGAAGGATTTCGCGCGGGCCAGAGCACATCTCGCACGCGCGCTCGCGCTCGACGCGCGTTCCGTTGATGCGCTCGCCGCACGCGCCGCGCTCGAAGGCGCGGAAGGCGACTTTGCGGCGGCCTTCTCTTCGTTGAACACAGCGCGCACGCTGGCTCCCGATTCGGCAAACATACTGGCGCAGTTCGTCGTCGCGGCGATGCGTGCGGGCCGCGCGCAGGCGGCTGTCGAGGGCGCGGGCGCGTTGCTCAAGTTGCAGCCGGACGACGCGGAGTCGCTCTATTTGTTCGGCGCGGCGTCGCTGCAAGCGGGAAGCCTCGCGGCGGCGCAGAATGCTTTGGAGCGTTATGCGAAAGAGCGTCCCCGTGATTCGCGCGGGTGTCTGGCGTTGGGAATCGTGCTGGCCGGACAGCACGAGCAGGCGTCGGCGGCGCGCGCGCAGTTCGAGCGTTGTTTGCAACTCGACCCCGCGAACGTCGAGGCGAAATATCAACTGAGCCTCGTCCATAAATCGCAGGGCGACACACAGCACGCTGTCCAACTGCTCGAAGAAGTGACGACGAGCGCACCGCGCCACGCGAGCGCCCTGCGCGACCTCGGCGCGCTCTATTTGCAGACCGGCGCAGACCGTCGCGCGCGTGATGTTCTAACGCGCGCCGTCGCGCTCGACCCGCAGGACGCCGAAACTCATTTCCAACTCAGTCGTCTCTACAACCGCGCGGGCCAGAGCGCACTCGCCGCCGAGCATCTCGCCCTCTTTCAAAAGCTCAAGAGCCGGAGAGAGAAGGGAACGGCGCAATGAAACGGCGCGCGAGCCTGTTCGTGTGTTTCCTGCTCTGCTTCGCAACGGGCGGCGTGAGGCGCGCGGTCGCGCAAGCGAAGAGCGGCGATTGCGTGCAGCGAAAGATTCCGCAGTTGGTTGATGTCACGGCGCGGACGGGCATCAGGTTCACGCACACGTCTGCGCCGGAGAAGAAGTACATCGTCGAATCCATGAGCGGCGGCGTGCTGCTGCTCGACTTCGACCGCGACGGCTGGCTCGACATCTATCTGACCAACGCGCCGACCGTCGAGATGGCCCTCAAGGGACAGAAGGCGCGCAGCGCGCTCTATCGCAACGCGCGCGACGGGACGTTCACGGATGTGACCGATAAAGCGGGCATCGCTTATCCGGGCTTTGCGATGGGCGGCGCGGTCGGCGACTACAACAACGACGGCTGGCCCGATATCTACGTCACATGTCTCGGCGGCAACGTGCTCTATCGCAACAACGGCGACAACACCTTCACGGACGTGACGCGCGCGGCGGGCGCGAGCGACGGGCGCTGGTCTGCCGGAGCGGCCTTCGGCGATTACGACGGCGACGGCCTTCTAGATTTACTGGTCGCCAATTACGTTGATTTCAAACTCGACGACCTGCCCGCTTTCGGTTCCAGCCCGACCTGCAAGTTTCGCGGCATAGACGTGCAATGCGGCCCGCGCGGTCTGAAGGGTGCGGGCGACAGCCTCTTTCATAATAACGGCGACGGGACGTTCACGGATGTCAGTAAGCAGTCGGGCACGAACGACGCGGGCGGCTATTACGGCCTCGGCGTCGTCTGGTCTGACTTCAACAATCGCGGACGGCTCGACGCATACGTCGCCAACGATTCGACGCCGAACTTTCTTTATCGCAACGAGGGCCAGAACCGCTTCGCGGAGATCGGTCTGGAATCGGGCACGGCTGTCAGCGGCGACGGCTCGGAGCAGGGCAGCATGGGCATCGCCGTCGGCGACTACCTGCACACGGGCCGCTTCTCGGTCTTCGTCACCAACTTCGCCGACGAATACAACACGCTCTATCGCAACGACGGCAACTTCGATTTCGCGGACGTGTCGGCAGCAACGGGCGTCGCGCAAGCGTCGCGCCCGTACGTCGGTTGGGGCACGGGCTTCTTCGATCTGGACAACGATACTTGGCTCGACCTGCTGGTCGTCAACGGCCACGTCTATCCGCAGATTGACACGCTCCCCTCCGGCGCGCGCTATCGCCAGCCGAAGCTCCTGCACATCAATCGCGGCGACGGCACGTTCTGCGACGCGGGCAGGCAGGCGGGCGCGGCCTTGCAGGAATTGCGCACCTCGCGCGGCGCGGCCTTCGGCGATCTGGACAACGACGGTCACATAGATGTCGTCGTTAACGACTTGGATGGGCCGCCGTCTGTCTTACGTAACGAAGGCGGCGACGGCAATCATTGGCTAACGCTCGAACTCGCGGCGACGAAGGGCAACCGTCTCGCCATCGGCGCGCGCGTCCGCGTCGTCGCGGGCGGCGTCGTGCAGACGGACGAAGTCCGCAGCGGCGGAAGCTACCTGTCGCAGAACGACCTGCGCTTGCACTTCGGATTGGGCAAGCACGCGCGCGCTGATCTCGTCGAGATTCGCTGGCCTTCGGGCAGGACGGAACAACTCAAAGACCTCGCCGCAGACAAGTTCTACGCCGTGCACGAGGGCGCAGGCACGGTCGCCTTCGAGCGCATCCGTCCGGGCGCGAAGGCTGCGCGATGATGATAGGATGATGAGAGCACCACTTCCCAACTCATACACGCGCGCCCGCCGCAACTTATATATGCCTGCCCTCCGCGACTCATACGCACGTGTCCCACGCCGCCCGTACACGCGCGCACTCAACAACTCACGTGCGCGCTTCGTCGCCGCCTCGCTGCTCGTCTGCTGGCTCGCCTTCGCTTCGCCGTCATCGCGTGTCGCGGCCAAAACTCCCGCCATCTCTTTCACGGATGTCTCGGCGTCGAGCGGGATGACGGCGGCGCACGTCTCGACGCCGGAGAAGCGTTACATCGTCGAATCAATGAGCGGCGGCGCGGCCCTGTTCGATTGCGACGATGATGGCTATCTGGACGCGGCGGTCGTCAACGGTTCGTCCGTCGAACGCTTCAAGGCCGCAGGCGGCGACCCGTTCGTCACGCTCTATCGCCAGACGCCGGACGCACGCGCTACGGGTGCGCCGCCGAAGTTTGAGAACATCACGACGGCGGCGGGACTCGCGCGAAAAGGTTGGGGCATGGGCGCGACCGCCGTTGATTACGACAACGACGGCGTGCTCGATCTCTTCGTCACAGGCTTCGGCGGAAACGCGCTCTATCGAGGCGTCGGGCGCTGCCGTTTCGAGGACGCGACGGAGCGCGCGGGCCTTCGCGGCGGCGGCTTCGCGACGGGCGCGGCGTGGGCCGACTACGACCGCGACGGAGATTTGGACGTGTTCGTCGCGCGCTATGTCTTCGTTGACCTGAACAACCTGCCGGAGTTCGGCAGTTCGCAGACCTGCTCGTTTCGCGGCATCCGCGTGCAATGCGGCCCGCGCGGCCTCACGGGCGAGCCGGACTTCCTCTATCGCAATCGCGGCGACGGAACCTTTGAAGAGGTGGCGCAGCGTGCGGGTGTCCGCGACGAGCGGAAGCACTACGGGATGGGCGCAATCTGGGGCGATTACGACAACGACGGCTGGCCCGACCTCTTCGTCGCCAACGACGCGACCTACAACTATCTCTACCGCAACAACCGGAACGGAACCTTCACGGAGACGGGCGCGCAACTCGGCGTCGCCTACAGCGAGTCGGGCGTCGAGCAGGGTTCGATGGGCGTCGCGTGGGGCGATTTCAATCTCGACGGCAAGCTCGATCTCTTCGTCAGCAACTTCGAGAACGAACCCAACGCGCTCTATAAAAATCTCGGCGCGGAGGGCTTCATAGATTTAACGCTCGCGTCGAAGATCGGGCAGCCGAGCCGCCCGTACGTCGGCTGGGGCACGTCGTTCGTAGATTTCGACAACGACGGCTGGCTCGATCTGCTCGTCGCCAACGGCCACGTCTATCCGCAGTTGGAACTGGCGCAGAACAAAAATCAGGCGGGCTATCGTCAGCCGTTTCTCCTCTTTCGCAATCTCTCTGACGGGACGTTTGAGGAAACGTCGAAAGAGGCGGGCCTGCGCGAACTGCCGCTCGCTTCGCGCAGGGGCGCGGCCTTCGGCGACATCAACAACGACGGTCTGACGGATGTCCTCGTCGTCAATCTCGGAGACGCGCCGACGCTTCTGCTCAACTCAAGCGACACGCGGAATCAGAGCGTCATCGTCAAACTCGTCCAGCGCGGAGGAAACCGCGACGCCGTCGGCGCGCGCGTGGTGCTCCGCACGTCGAGACGCATCCGCCTGCAAGAGGTGCAGGCGGGCGCTAGTTATCTCTCGCAGAACGACCTGCGTTTGCATTTCGGCCTCGGCGCGGAAGAGAAGATTGAAAGCCTCGAAGTGCGCTGGTCGGGCGGCGAGACGGAGACGGTCGGCGGCCTCACGCCCAACCGCATCCACACCGTCACACAGGGCAAGGGCATCACCGCCTCGCGCGGGTTTCAAACGCGACGGAGAGACTAAGCATCTCTCGAAACAGTCTCGTCAATATCCGCCAATCCACATTTTAAGCCGGTGTTTATGCGGCTTCCGAGACGTTGACGGTGTTTACGAACCCCGTCATCGTTAAAGTTATTTGGCGGGCTGCGCGGCGTTGGTCTTGGCGGATGTCTTGACTTGCGCGCGCCACTCGGCGGGCGACATCTGTTTGAGGCGCGACACTTCGGAGGCCGCCCAGACCAACTCTCTCATGCTGCGGATGACGACGAGTTCCAGCGCGGCCTTCGGCTTGGCGGCCCCTTCGAGCGCGGCGAGTTTCGCGTCGCGCCATCCGGCGGGCGGCGCGCCGCCCGCCGAGAGATAAGACAAAGCTTCCAGACCAATCGCGCCGATGTCTGAAAGGTCGCGCGCGAGCGGACGCGCTTCATGCAGCGCGGGCGAGCGGTCAATCAAGACCTCCAACGCGGCAGCGTCGTCGCGCCACTTGGATAACGTCGCGCGAATGCTTTCCGTGTGGAGTCGGAAGCGCGGCGCGTCGGAGAGCATCCCGTCTATCATCGCGTCGAAGCGGCGCGCGGCGTCGCTGTCGGGGCGCGCGGCGTCAACGAGTCCCGTCAGAGGGCTGAGCATCGTCTGCGGGCGCACCTGATAGCGCCTGTATTCCTTGACCGGCTCGACGACCGAGACGAGCGTTTCCAGCGGCGCAATCTCACGCCCGCGCGCCAGTCGCCGGAGCATCATCGCCTGATTCTTCTCGTGCGTCAGACCGAGTTCTTCGAGTTGCACGCTGACGACCGCGAGACGGCGATACATGTCCTCCGTATCCGTCACCGTGCGCGGCGACCAGAGACGCTCCGCGATGGCTGCCGTGCGCGGCCAGATGCGCGAATCAATCGTCTCAGGACTCACCCATTCGCTCCACATCGTCGCCTCGCCGCCGAGCACGTGCGCGGCTTCCGCAGGGGTGAGCGTCGAATCGGCGGGCAGAGGGTCAACGGCGTAATGCTGCGAGGTCGGAAAGATGAGGTCAATATAGTAACCGGCGGAGAGGATGCCGTCGTAGCCCCTCTTCGCGGCTTGGGCGAGAGCGGCGGGGCCGCGCCATGAATGGATGACGACATCCTTCGGCAGTTCGGGTTGAAAGATTTCGTCCCAACCCATCATCCGCTTGCCGTGCTTTTTGAAGATGCCGAGCATGCGTTGATTGAAGTGGGTTTGCAGCGCGTGATGGTCTTTGATGCCGCGCTCGCGCATGAAGGCTTGAATCTGCGGATTCCTGTCCCATTGCTTGCCTTCGTTCTCGTCGCCGCCGATGTGCATGTATGCGTCGGGAAAGAGCGCGGACATCTCGCCGAAGAACGTGTCGAGAAATTTATAAACTTCCTCACGGGTCGGGTCGAGCGCGGGCTCGAAGATTCCGGCGCGACGCTCAATCGTGTAGGGGCCGGGCGCGCTGCCCAACTCCGGATGCCCGACCAGCCAACTCGTCGCGTGGCCCGGCAGGTCGAACTCCGGCACGACGCGGATGCCGCGCTCGCGTGCGTAGGCGATGATTTCGCGCACCTGCTCCTGCGTGTAAAAGAGACCGTCGGAGCCGAGCAGGTGCAGCTTCGGAAACTTCTTGCTCTCGACCCGGAAACCCTGATCCTCCGTCAAGTGCCAATGCAGGACGTTGAGCTTGACGGCGGCCATCGCATCGAGGTTGCGTTTGAGAACGTCAAGCGGTGCGTAATGTCGCGCCACGTCAATCAACAGCCCGCGCCAGCGGAAGCGCGGCCTGTCCTGAATCTCGACGGACGGCATGAAGTGGCCCGCGCGGTCGCCTTCGAGCAACTGCAAGAAAGTCTCCAAACCACGCAGCACGCCGACAACCGTCGCGGCATCGAGCACCGCCTGACGCTCCGAAACCGTGAGCGTATAACTCTCGTCTTCTGCGACCGAAGGCATAACGTCTCCCGCGCCGCGACATTGAATGACGAGGCTCGCCGCCGCCGCGTCGCCCGTCGCCGCGCCGCGCGCAAACTCAATTCCCGTGCGTCCTTCGAGTCGCCGCACGATGCGATTGATGCCTGACAGCAAACGCCCGTCCGAGTGTCCACGGACTACGACGGTAAAGGTCTTATCAATGACGAGTCGCCCCGCGCCGAATTTGACGCTGGCGGGCACGGGCATCAGGTTGTGTCGCACGGGTTCGATGTCCTTCACGCCCGTCTGCGCCGCAGCGTGCAACGCGCAGGATAACAACAACAGAAGAACGGAGACGTATTTTCTCATGCTCGCTTTGCTCCTCGCCGCTCACGCGGGTTGACGCCCTGGTGGGCGCGAATATCGCCGGAGTTATATCACGAGATGAGAGACTGTTTGCGACAAATAACAGCGATGGGTTCTGAAACTTTAGAAGTTTCAGAACCCATCATTGTGAGCGGAAGATTCAGGACTTGAATCCGAGCTTCAGGTCAACTCCGGGACAGGGATGCGAACCCTTAAAAACAGGATGTTTTGTGATGTTGATTAGCCATTAAGGTGCTGGTTGACCCGACCTTTATCACCTTTATTTTGATATACCTGAAAAATCTACCTAGAGCAGGTATCCATAGACAAAATTCATTGACTTCCTTAGATAACCAGAATACTTTGAGTCTGCTTTTCTGCTGGCGAAAGAGCCTTTTAGCCAGCCTCACTAGGAGAACTCCCGAATATGTCTACCCCTGTGTCAGGTACTTTGTACCTTGACAAAATACAGAACGTGGTTCAATTGGCTAGGGGAAGGGCCATTCAACTAATGGAAACCTGCGTTTGGTGTTTGGACTATTGTAAGCACGAGAACGGAGTGAACATTAGAGTTGTAAATGATAGTGTGGCCTCCTTGTATGAAATCATCTGGCCTGAAGCAGAAATAGACATTGAATCAGTAAGGCGCAGTTATAACGCGCACGATGCAATTGAAGATGGCGCAGAGGCCATAGCCTTCCTAGTCTCAGTAGAGCAAACAGATTACACCGCAGTTGAGCGAGCAGTTACCACTACCGGAATTGATTATTGGCTGGGCTATAAAGAGCGTGACCCAAATGAACCATTCCACAGGGCAGGGCGTTTGGAGGTTTCAGGTATAATGAATGAAAATCCAGAGAATAAAGTACAAACTAGGATTAAAAGCAAGTTGAAACAGACTAAGCCAACCGACCACACCTTTAAAGTCTACGTTATTGTCGTTGAATTTGGTCAGCCATATGCCACTATGGTGCTAAAAAGATGACCACTGTGAACGACCTACACCCACAAGCAATGGACTTGGCAGATGAGGCTTTCCGCCTTCGTCGGCGAGGCAACGATGCCGAGGCTCGGATGCTTTTCTTAAGAGCATTAGAGCTTGAACAAAAGGCCGCATTTCTGCTTCCTGCTACCGAAGCGTCTGAACCTTCCCGCTCCATTCTATACAGAAGCGCGGCATCATTAGCCTATAACGCTGAAGATTATGAAGAGGCAGAGAGGCTTATTGCCTTTGGTTTGTCGGGCTTTCCCCCACCTGAGATTAGAGATGAATTGAAGAACCTATATGAAAATATTAATTTCATGCACCACTTAAAAGTGCAAGGAATTACGCTCAGCAAGAATCAATGGATAATGACCATTTATGGTAATGCTACGTCTTTTGGCGGAACATTGGTTGAACCCCTGATGCACCGGGTAGAAAAAATTACCACGCTGTTTTATAGGACTGTTGAGCGGTTATTGGGGATAGAATATAGAGCCAGCGGTAGCACTAAAAAAGAAATCAAAGACGCCTACGGATTGTATGTAAACGCATTTGCTCCGAGCAGCTTTGCGGTTTCTTTCCAAATAGGTGCACCCGACCTTCAAACACCCCTATTTCCAGATTGGGAGAAAAAGAAGCCCATAGAACCCGATTCAGTTATAGATGAGGTTATGAAATGTTTTGAGATTTTAGAGAATGAAGAAGAGGACGAATTAAGGGAGCGCATACACGACGAGACGTATTACGAAAACTTTGTAGGCATAGCCAAACAAATTGCCCCGGATGGCAATGATATTAAGTTCGTCGGGTTTAAATCGCTCGTAGGCGAAGAAGAGAGGCAGGTTGCTTTAAGAAAGAGCCGAGAGCAGTTACGAAATACATTTCATATAACAGAAATAGCCGAAGAAGAAGGTGTAACGAAAGAAACCTATAGGGGGGTGTTAAAGTTTGCTAGCTCACCCATAAGCAGGAACTACGGAACAGTTAAGCTAATGGAAACCGCAACTGGAGAAAGTCATACCATTAAGGTTCCAATAGCTTTAATGAAAGATGTTGTTCAACCCTATTATGAGGAGCGTGTTTCTATCATAGCCTTCAGAAAACGAAATACTTTGTATTTGGATGAAATATCCCCCGAATCGTAAAAGTTATCCACAATAGAGAATGGTTTCTCCGCACAGATAAGGAGAATTCACTCATGTCTCAAATCATCATCTCCACTCAAAGTAAGTTTGAAGAAGTGCATATTGAGAAGTTGGCTCTAAACAGAGATTGTTTTCGGAATGACGTTCCGAATGTAGGTCTGTCTTTGAAGAAGTGAACGAAGATATTATCCATTACAGTCTGCAAATTAGGAGTCAGGTATCCCTTGAGGAATATCTGAATTCCCGGCTAAGACTGTAACTATTGATTTCTAAGGATTTAACTCCGGGACAGGGATTCGAACCCCAATTCTCTGATCCAGAGTCAGATGTGCTACCATTACACCATCCCGGAAAACTCGTTGATAAATTTACGTAAGGCGACAACGGTTGTCAACCGCGCCCGGTGTGGTGCGCGCTGTGATCGTGGTTGTGCGTGGTGATGTTGTGGCGTTGAATCATGCGTTGGAGCGTTTTGCGGTCAACGCCGAGCAGGCGGGCGGCGGCCTGTTTGTTGCCGTGCGTGTGTTCGAGCACGCGGCGCACGTAGCGCGCCTCGACCTCGGCGAGCGTCGTCCACTCCGCTTCCGCCGCGCCCGTCGCTCCGGCGGCGGCGTGTTCGCCGTCGGCGTCGGCGCGCGTCTCTTGATGCGACGCAGGCGCATCTTCGTGCGGCGCGGGTTCGCGTGTGCGGAGGATGCGTTCGGGCAGGTCTTCGGGGCGGACGGTGTGGTCGCAGAGCGCGGCGGCGCGGACGACGGCGTTTTCCAGTTCGCGGATGTTACCGGGCCAAGCGTAGTTTTCGAGTATGCGGAGGGTCTCGCGCGTAAAGCTGACGGGCGCATCGCTTGAGGCGGCGGGGCGCACGCGTTCGGCGAAGCGGCGCGCGAGCGCGGGGATGTCTGCGCGGCGTTCGCGGAGCGCGGGCAGATTAATCGTGACGGCGTTCAGGCGATAGAGCAAGTCCTGACGAAACCTTCCCGTCCGCACCTCCTCCTCGACATCGCGGTTGGTGGCGGCAATCACGCGCACATCGAGTTGCACGGTGCGGTTCGAGCCGACGCGGCGTATCTCGCCCTCTTGCAGGGCGCGCAGGAGTTTGACCTGAAAGCTGAGGGTGGTTTCGGTTATCTCGTCGAGAAAGACCGTGCCGCCGTCGGCTTCTTCCCAGAGCCCGCGTCGGTCGCGCTCCGCCCCGGTGAACGAGCCGCGCACGTGGCCGAAGAGTTCCGACTCAATCAACTCCGAAGGGAGCGCGCCGCAGTTGACGGCGACGAAGGGCTCCGATGCGCGCGCACTGCGGCGATGAATGGCGCGCGCGACGACCTCTTTGCCCGTGCCGGATTCGCCCGTGATCAGCACGGGCAGATTCGTCGGCGCGACGCGCCCCACCAGTTTCATCACTTCGAGGAAGGCCGCGCTTCTGCCAACCAAATCAATGTCGGAAGTGTATGCGGGCGCGGCGCGGTCGTCTTCGTGGGTGTCGGCGGCGGTGCGGCGTTGGGCTTTTTTGGTTTCGAGTTGGCGGCGCACGTCTCCGGCGATGTTCAAGACCTCGTTGATGCCGAAGGGTTTGAGCAAGTAGTCGTACGCGCCGAAGGCGGTCGCGTCGAGCGCACCGGCGGCGGAACCGTGCCCGGTCATCAGAACGACTTTGGCGTGCGGTTGTTCGGACACGAAGCGGCGCAAGACGGCGACCCCGTCCGCGCCGCCGAGCAGCACGTCGCAGAAGACGAGCGACCAATGTCTCTCACGCAGCAGGTCGAAGGCGTGTTCGGCGGTCTCCGCTTCCGCCACCTGCCAGCCGTCCTCGCGCAGAACGTCGGAGACAAAACCGCGTATCGCAGGCTCGTCGTCAATCACTAGTGCTTGTATCTCGATACTCATCCGCGTACGAGTTATGTTATGAAACGATTTGGTAGAGAACTTTGTCGTCAGAGTGTGAGTGAGGCTGAACGACCTATGCCCGACACGAGCGGCATCATATCATGCCCGCGCGCGGATGAGAAAAGGAAAGAGGCTGAAGGCCCGACGCGCGATGCGTTGCAGACAAAAACGGCTGATGCCTTTTGTGCGTCGTCTCTACTTCGGGCAGCCGCCGCCCGTCTTTAATTTTACGGCTCCGGCTCTTGCTCTGCGCGTCGTGTCGAGAGCAAAATGCGTGTCAACTTTGTGCGGGTCGAAACGGGAGACTGATGAACGAGCCATTTTCCGAGAAGACGAACGAAGCGGAAGTCGAGCGGCTGCGGCAGTTGGTTGCGGTCTACGAGGCGCGGCTCGCGGAGGCGGCGGAGTTGGCGGCGCACGTCCGCCATGAGGTGAACAATCCGCTGACGGGGCTGATGGGACAGGCGCAACTGCTCCTGCGCGAGTCCTTGAGCGAGACGGCGCGCAGGCGCGTCCAGACTATCGAACAACTCTCCGAGCGCATCCGCGACACCGTCGCCGAACTGCGACATCTCATGCCGCCCGACAAAGAGAAGGACGCGGGCGTCAACCCGTCCGCCGAACAAACGGGCGACCCGCCGCGCCATTGAAACTTCTCCGCGCGAGAAACGTCTCCCACCCGAAACGCCCGCGCTCGAAAACATCCTCCACTCAGAAACCGGCTCTTACTCGCGTCGCGGCGCGCTCACCGCCGTCTCCGCCTGCACGAAACCGACGAAACGTTTGCCCGCCGGAATAAAGGCGTTCTTGCCGCGTTTGAAGCCGTGAAAGAGCGAGATGGGAGCGAAGGGGCCGAGCAGCGCGCCGACGGCGATGGTCTGCACGGCGACCTTCGCGGCCTTGCTGTCGCCGCGCTGGCGCGTCTCGAATTGCAGCGGAACCCTTGAGCCGTCCACGGCAGTTACGTCCTGCAAATGCCAGACGAGCGTTCCGGCCTTGCCGAAGTGGCCGCCCCTGCGCGCCTTGATGATGCGCCCCGAAGCGCGCGCGCCCGGTTCGATGACCGTCACGCCCTCGACCTTGACCGGATAGACGACGCGAAAACTGATGGCCTCTCCGTCTTTGACCTCCTGCGAACTGACATCGAACGCCGCCTCGACATCAATGATCGTCCCCTGCGGAATCTTCAACACGACGGGCTGCGCGGTCGCCGTCGCAGGAGCGGCGGACGGGTTGACGTTTGTCGTCGTCGCTGTCGAGGGAGCGAGCACCATCGCCATGATGACGGAATCGGCGACGCCCGCCTCCTTCAGTTTTTGCAGCGCGGCGGGCGAGGTGTCGAAGCGACAGGGGGAGGTTTTGATTTTGGCGACGACCGCCTCGGGCGCAATCTGCGCCGCGAGCATCCGCGAGATGTCGGCGTTCGTCAGGGCCGCGCTCTGGCCCGTCGTCGGCTGCGCGCTCGTGGGCGCGGCGGCGTTTGGAGTCGCGGTCGCGGGTGCAGTCGCATCTGCGCTGGCGGCGGGCGACGTTTGGATATTTTTTGCTGCGTCCTGCGCGGATTGGGCGGCGCGCGCCGGAAACCCTGCGGGCGGCAAGGCGAGCAGTAAAAGCATGGAGAGCGTTCTTTTCATCGAGAGGACTCCTTGAAAAAAGTCGTGCATATAAAAATGCGTGGCAAGATAGATGCCACGCATTTTTATATGTCGGGGGAGCGGGCGCGGACAGGTTGCGCCGTCGCTTGCAGGAGTCCGGGGAGTTGGAGGCTTACGCTTTGGGCGTCACCTTCTTCTCCTCGTCGGTGAAGACTTTGATCTTCGTACCCTCTTTGATCTTGGCGTCCTTGCCTTTTTTGAGGAAGCCGAGCGGCCCGAAGAGGACGACCAGAGCGACGGTCGTGCCGGTTTTGTCGTCGCCCTCTTTGCCCTTCGAGGCGCGGAGCTTGATCTTCTGGTCGTCCACCGTGTTCGTAGATTCGACGCGGATGCTGAGCTTGCCGCCCTTGCCCATCCGCCCGCTCTTCGACGCGTTGGAGATGACGCCCTTCGCCATCGTGCCTTTGGCAATCACGACTTTGCCGTTGATCACCACGTCTTCATCCACCTTGAAATTGATCGGGTCGCCTTCGGTGGCGGTCTTGCTGGAAATCTCCTCCGTCGTCACGACGCTCAACTCCGTGCCGTCGGGGATGGAGACTTGAGCCTGTAGGGGTTCAGCGGCGCGGGCGAGCGCGGCGGGGATGGCGACGGCCTGCACGAGCATCACCATAATCATCGCAGCAGCGATTCTCTTCGCTAGAGCGAGGTGTTTCATAAGTCTTTCTCCTCAAGTTAAAGGGCGGCGGGGGGCTGAAGTGTTGAGTCCGTCGCCTCGGGGGTTTAGGTTTTCAGCGGCGACCGAGAGGCCGCGCGTCAATCGTTCGGGAAGGTGTTACTGACAAAAGTGAAACGGGCGGGTTGCAAGCCCTCCAGATGTTTGGCAACTGGCGGGCTCGGCCCTCTGTCTGCGCGAATGCTTTTTTAGACGACCGCCTCTTCCTCTTCGACGAGATAAGGCGACGACTTCTGCACAGGCTCGTCCGCATCTTCGGCGAGAATCGCCTGCACGATGGGCAGCGAGAGCGTGCGCGGTCGTTCGATGCCGGGGACGTTCTTGCCCTTCGCATAGACGGCGTGGCGTCCGTGCTCCTGATACCACTCGGAGAGGTTGGCGGTCTTGTGCATGTTCTCGATGATCTGCCGCCAGCCGACGCCCGTGTTGTAGGCGCAGAACGAAATCTCGCCCTCCTGCGTGCCGTAAGGAATCACGCACATCTCCGTGCGGCGGAAGTCGTAGTTGAACAAATCCTGAAACCACATGCCCTCGACGCAGAGGACGCGCCACACGTCCGACGGGTCTTCCGCTCCTGCTCCTTGCGACTTCATGCGGTCGTTGCGGTCGCTGCTGGAATTGGTTGAGGAGGGTTTGAAGAGGTTGATAATCTGCGAGATGGGGAAGCCTTCGGGGGCGCGCGCGGCGTCGAAGTTGCGCATGATTGCCATGCCGAGTTGAGCGTAGGAGAGTTTACGCCCGCGCGCCGTGTCGGTGATGACGGCCACGTCCTTCATGAACTGCTCGTAGTTGAAGAAGTCGAAGAGCGGCGACCAAGAACCGGTCTGGCGATTGACGACCATCAGCGTGAAGATGCCGCAGTTCGGATGGCAGTTGCAGGACGACCAACCCCAAGGGGCGTCCGCGCCTTGCAGCATGTCCATCACGGAAGTGAACGCCGAATAGGACGAGAGCGGGAACCAATCGCGCAGGGCTTTCAGGTTTCCGCCGAGTTGCTGTTCCAAGTCTCCGGCCATCCCGGCGAGCGTGTAGCGTTGCTGGATGCGCACGTCGTCGGGCACGTCTTCGTCGCGTCCGGTGAAGGAGACGGGCTGGAAGGCGATGGTCTGCACCTTGTCTATGTTCTTGGCGGCGAACTCGACGATTTCACCGATGCCGTCGTTGTTGATGGTGTTGACGATGGTCGTCACGAGCGTCACCTTGATGCCGACGCTGGCGAGATTCTCGATAGCTTTCAACTTCACGTCGAACAGATTCCCGACGCCCCTGTGCTTGTTCTTCTCTTCGGAAACGCCGTCGAACTGCAAATAGACGCCGTGCTGTCCGGCCTCCTTCGCCTGTCGGCAAAACTCGATGTCTTCCGCGAAACGGATGCCGTTCGTCGCGGCGAGGATGCGGTAGAAACCTATCTTCTTAGCGTAAGCGACGGCTTCCAAGTAGTAGGGCGACAGCGTCGGCTCGCCGCCGGAGAAGAGAATGATGACCTGACGCTTCGGCTTGAAACTGACGGCGCGGTCGAGAATGGCTTTGGTGTCTTCAAACGTCGGTTCGTGGACGTAGCCGACCTGATTGGCGTCCATGAAGCAGGGGTTGCACATCATGTTGCAACGATTGGTCAGGTCAATGGTCAAGACCGCTCCGCGTCCGAACTTGATGTTGGAGGTTCCGTGCTTGTGAACGTGAGAGTCTTCGGCGACGCGGAAGTCGCGCCCGTAGAAGAGCGATTCGATGCGCGCGAGAAAACGCGCGTCGGTCGCCATCAAGTCTTTAAACTCGCCGTGCTTCGGGCAGGTCTTCTGCATGAAAACCTGTCCGTCCTCTTCAAAAATCTGCGCCTTGATTTCGCCCGGATGCGTGTGCATCAGCGTTTCCAGAGGCGTCTCGCCGGAGATGATACTGTCTCTGACTTCCTTGACGCAGCGGGGGCAAAGGCTATCGGTTTCGCGCGGGAAACCGAGGGGCGGCGCGGTGCGTTCGTAGGATTTCAGAAGCGGGCCGGGAGCCCAAGTGGGCCGGATGGCCTCGCCTTCGGGCAGGCGTTGGTTGACGGACTGAAAAGCCTTCCACACCACGTCCGAGAGGTTCGAGAGCAGCCGTGAGCTTTTCACGCCGCTGAACTTGGCCTTCTCCGATTCGCCCCGACGAAATTGATCGCTAAACAAGTGTCGTTCTCCTCAACTGAAATAGTGCGCGCGTCCAAAAAGATGGAGACGTTCAGGAAATTCGTGTCCCGCGAAGCCCTGCCCTGTGACACACAAATGGCTGCAAAGCTTTGCAGCGTGACATGATAGTGGCAGAGCCGGGTAAAGGCAAGCATGTATTGGGATGCTTCCGGCGCGGCTGGCGTGGCCTCCGGAGCGGGCGCAGGCGGCGGGCGGCGCAAGTTTTGATTGACAGTCGCGCCGCGTCAGGCTATAAGCCGAAGTGCAATCTTTTCCACTTCCCGCCGTCGGCACTCCCGGCGGCGGCGGGCCTACAGATATTTCACTCTCGACCTCATCAGCCAGTTTCCGAAGCCTGTTCGAGAGAGGTCGCCAGCGACTTGAGGACGTGCATCCGCCAAAACAACCCGCAGCCGACAGCCCGCGCCGCAGCCTTCGCAACCGGAACGAGGCCCACCGGACGGCAGACAGCACGCGAGCGAGCCAGCCAGCGCGCATACGCGCGTCGGCTTGAAATGGGATGAAGTGTTTGCTCATTAATATTTACGGGGCCGCATTCAAGCCCGAACGGTCGCCCGCCAGCGTCGCGCGCCGCGCGCCCGTCAACGCCGCCTCGCCGCAGGCGTTGAGTTGAGCCGTCAAAAGAAGTTCACCGAGCCGCACGAAGGAGAGAGCCAGATGTTCGACGAAAGAGCTTTTATCTCGCAGGTAGAGTCAGCCGGGCCGAGGGAGTTGGCGAAGTTGCTCGAACGCCCGACCGTGGAAGAGGAGCGGGCCTTGCGCGCCCATCTGGGCGAGGAGCGATACCAGCGCATGCACGGCATGGCCCTCAAGCGCAACATGACGCGCAGCCTGATGCGCGGCAAAGGGGCGGAGCCGAAGGGAAAAGTCGTCGTCATTCACGGCATCATGGGGGCCGAGTTGAGCGTGTCGAGCGGCGGCGGCGGCGACCTGACGTGGGTCAACGCCTTCCGCATCATGCGCGGGTGGGTTGACCGCCTGCGTTTGAGCGAGGACGGGCGCAACGAGTTCAACTCGAAATTCAAGGTCACGGCCAGCGGCATCATGAAACGCTACTACGGCGAACTGCTGCTCGCGCTCTCCGAGCAATGGGACGTGCAAGCCTTCTGGTTCGACTGGCGCAAGGACTTGAACACCGCCGCCGACGATCTCAACTCCAAGATCAACGAGTGGTACGGCAGCGAAGCCGCCGTTCACATCGTCGCGCATTCGATGGGCGGACTCGTCGCGCGCACCTTCATCAAGAAATACCGGACGCGTTGGGAGGCGATGGCCCGCAAAGACCCTAATTTCAGATCCGGCGGGCGACTCGTCCAACTCGGCACGCCCAACTTCGGCTCCTTCGCTATCCCGCAGGTCATCACGGGCGTCGAGGGCTTGGTGAAAAAGATTGCGCTGCTCGACCTGACACACAGCCTTCAGGAGTTGCTGCACACCTTCAACTCGTTCGTCGGTTCTTACCAGATGTTGCCGTCGCCCTTCGTCATGGAGAAGATGGAGAAGCTCTACAACTCGGGAACCTACGGCGGCTTCAACGTCCCGCAGTTGCACCTCACCACCGCGCGCAACCATCACAAATTTCTCGACGACCGGAGCGACGTGCAGCGCAAGCGCATCGTCTACGTCGCCGGGATTGACCAGCCGACCTTCTGCGACATCAGGCAGGAGGGTTGGGAGAAACTCAACTCCGAGAAGTCCTACGTCGTGACGCCCTACGGCGACGGGCGCGTCCCGCATCGCCTCGGCCTCTTCCTCAAAGACAACGACTACAGCAACCCCGACGACCCGCAGACCACCGTCCAGACCTATTACATCAAAGAGGATCACGGCAACCTCTCCACCAACGGCAGAATCCTGCGCGCGCTCGACGCCATCCTCGAAACCGGCGAGACGACAGACCTCGCGCCCACCCTGCGGCAGGCGCGCGAGGAGGCGAGACGCGCGCGCGGGGTCGCCGGAGCACGCGACGGCGACGGCGCGGCAGCCGACGGTCAACCGGCGACCGAAGATGAACTGCTCAAGGCGAAGGGCGAGCAGGACGCGAGCGACGAGGCCCGCCTGCGCATCTCTCTGCGACGGATGGTGGCGACTCGCGGCGTCTCTTCGCGCGCCGTCGTCTTCGACGCCAATCTGGATGACAACGGCGAAGCGCGCAGCGTCTCGGACGTGGACGAGATGGCGTTGACGCCGGAGAAGCAACTCAGCCCGGAAGAGCGCAAGGTCGAGGAGACGGTCACGCGCGGCTTCCTCGCCTACAGGGGCGAGGAGCAATCATTCGAGGACGAGAATTTTGAAAGCGACGCTTCGATAGAACACGCCGAGATCGAGATCGGTCTGATTCACAACGGCATTCAGGCGATGGATTACGACAGCGTACGCAGTTCGCGCACGCGCAATAGCGACGGGACGATGACCGGCAACTATCCGGTGGATGCCGTCTCGGTCGGCCATTACGTCGGCGTGCAGCCCGCCGCCGCCGAGTTGGCGCTCGACCGCGCCATCAGCGCGGCCCTGCTCGGTCGCGACGACATTCCCGGCGACGATAAGCCCGACCTGATTCTGACGCAGTACACCGAACGCGGCATCATCCACGGCAAACTCGGCCAGCCCTTCTTCATGCCCGACCCGCGCGCCGCCCGCGAGGGCCGCAACCGGACTGACCGCATCATCTCCATCGCCGGAATGGGCGAGCCCGGACGCTTCGGCGCGCCGGAGTTGACCGTCCTCGTGCGCGAACTGTGCTGGGCGCTCGGGCGGCTCAACAAGAATCACCTCGCCACCGTGCTGACCGGAACGGGCGCGGGCAATCTCACCGTGCGCGAGGCCGTGACCGCCTGGATGAACGGCATCCGGCGCGCGCTGACCGGCTCGATGTACGACGCCAACCGTCGCCTGCTCCGCATCACCTTCGTCGAGCACGACCCGCGACGCGTGCCGGAAATCAACCGTCACATTCAGGTCGAAGCCGAGCGTCAGAAGAAGCTCGGTCTGATTATCAAGTACAAAGCGCCGGACAAGGCGGAACTCGACGCCATCAAAGAGAAAGGACTGGCGCGAGCGCAGGCCGATCTGAGAAGGGACTGGGCGAAGCTCGAAGCCAACAAAGACCAGTCCAACGCCGCGCCGACGCGCGTCACGCTCAAGCTCGACGCCGAGCGCAAGACTTACCAGTTCGGAGCCATCACCGATGTCGCCTCCGTGCCCGAGCGCGAGATAGCGATTGACCCGCAGGTCGTCTGGCAAGCGAACGACGAACTGGCCGGAGAACTCAACCCCTCGATGCAAATCGAACGCGGTCGCTTCCTCGAAGAACTGTTGATGCCCGACGACCTGCGCCGCCAACTCTACAACCCCGCGCCGCTCGTGATGATGCTCGACTCGACGACGGCGCGCATCCATTGGGAGATGGTCGCGCAGCCGGAACTCTCGCCCGCCCCCGCCGGTTCGCCCCCGCCCGACCGCGACGGCGGATTCGACGGCACGCTCTTTCTCGGCACGAGTCGCGGCTTCACGCGCCAGTTGCGGACTACCTTCGCGCCGCCGCCCGAACCGCCGCCGCCGCCGCGCCGCATCCTGCGCGTGCTCGTCGTCGCCGACCCCGCGCCGGACGCGCACCTGCCCGGCGCGCAGGAAGAGGGCGTCGCCATCGCCGACCTCTTCGAGAGCTACAACGCGGTCGTCAAGGATGTCGAGGAGGCGAACCGTTCGCGCGTCGAAGTCAAACGACTGTTCGGCCCGCTCGAAGCGACGCGCACCAACGTCCTGCGCGAACTGCTCGTGCGTTCCTACGACGTGCTTCATTTCGCCGGTCATTGCGTCTATCAATGGGGCGGCGACCCGACGCTTTCGGGCTGGATTTTCAACGCCAAGAACAAGGAGATTCTCTCGGCCAACGAACTCAACCGGATTGACCGCATCCCGAAGTTCGTCTTCTCGAACGCGTGCGAATCCGGCATCACGCCCGACCGCTCGCGCGAACGCTCCGACAATCTCGCGCCGTCGTTTGCCGAGGCGTTCTTCGCGCGCGGCGTCGCCAACTTCGTCTGCACCGCTTGGCCGGTGGACGACCTCGCCGCGCGCGAGTTTGCGCTCTCGCTCTATTCCGGCCTGCTCGGCATCCGTTCGACCGACATGGGCGGCAGCGCGTCCGAAGCGCCCGACGGGGCCAAGACGATGCACAACGCGATGCGCGACGCGCGCCTCGAAATCGCGCGCACCTCCAACGGTCGCGCCACTTGGGGCGCGTACCAGCATTACGGGAATCCCTTCTTCCAGTTCTTCTACACGAAGAAACAGGATCGGCAGAGCGAAATCGTCGGCGGGGCAACCGCCGCCGCCAATGCCGCCGTCGCCGCCGAGGACGCGGCGCGGGGCGTGAAGGCCGGGCGCGCACGTCGCGCGGCGTCGAAGTCGGGGACGAAATCGGCAACAAAATCGGCGTCTAAATCGGCGTCGAAGTCGTCGAAGAAGCGGGCCGCGAAGAAAGGGCGGAAGGGTTAGACCCGGAAGGCCGGGGAAGTCGGACAGGCTCGCTTTCGGTTGCGCGTGTGCCGTGGAGCCTGTTGGAGAGAGGAAGATGGCAGAACCGCCCTACGGAGTGATCGCCAGCCTGTTGAGGAAGGGGAAGGTCGTGCCCTTCCTCGGCGCGGGCGTCAATTTCGGGATGCGGAAGACGCCCGATGCGACGTGGGACAAAAAAAGCTCGACCTTCCTGCCGAGCGGGGCCGAACTGTCGCGCCTGCTGGCGAAGGACAGCGGTTTCCCGAAGGACAAAGACGCGGCGGGCGCGGAGAAGACGAATGATGCGCCGCCCGACCTCGCCAAAGTCGCCTCTTATTACGTCGAAGCGACGGGGCGCGACGTGCTCCGCGACGAACTCAAGGAGATCTTCAATCGTGAGTTCGAGCCCTGCGACATCCACCATTATCTCGCGCAGGACATCACCGTCCCCGTCCTCGTCGTCACCACCAACTACGACGACCTGACCGAGCAGGCTTTCCGTAAAGCGGGCAAGCCCTTCGACCTCGTCGTGCACCCGACCGACCGCGAAGAGTGCAAGGCGTCCGTCCTCTGGTGGCCGCACGGCGAGAGCGACCCGCAGGTCGTCCAGCCAAATCAACTGATCATTGATTTGGAGACGACCAGCGTCATCTACAAGATGCACGGCACGATTGACCGCCAGCAGGACAAGTGGCACAGCTACGTCATCACCGAGGAAGACTACGTTGATTTCCTCTCGCGCATGACCGGGCAGACCGCCGTCCCGGCCCACTTCATCCAACACTTCCGCACCCACCATTTCCTCTTCATGGGCTACGGCCTCAACGATTGGAACCTGCGCGTCGTCTTGAAGAACCTGCGCGCCAACCTGTCGTCCTCCGGCGCGGACGAGGAAGACCAGAGAAGAAGCCTGCGTTCGTGGGCCATCCAGTTTAGTCCTACGGAGTTGGAGATGGACTTGTGGAAGTCGCGCGACGTGAACATCTACGACGTGGACATCAACGAGTTCGTCAAACGACTGCGGGAGCATTCCGGCTGACCCTGAGGAGACAGAAGCCCGATGACCACGAACGCTCCCCCACGCTCATCTCCCTATCAAGGGTTGCAACCGTTCACCGAACAGGACAGCCGCTACTTCTTCGGGCGCAAGCGCGACCAGCAGATCATCATCTCGAATCTCTACGCCTCGCCGCTCACGGTGCTCTACGGCGCATCGGGCGTCGGCAAGAGTTCGGTGCTGATGGCGGGCGTCGTCCCGCAGTTGAAGAAGGCTTCGCGCCTCGCCGCCGGGAACGCCGCGAGCGTCGCACCTGATGACGGGGGCGACGATCCGGACGCCGACGACATCGAGCAGACGCCCCCGGTCGTCGTCGTTTTTCGCAGGTGGCAGGACGAAGATTTTCTCGCCGAACTGCGAGACGAAGTGCGGCTCGCCTTGAGCACGCAAGCGAGAGTCGAACTTGAGGAGAACAGCGGCGACGCGCTCGACGAATTTCTCGGACAGGCGGCGCGGCGTCTGGGTGCGCCCATCTTTTTCATCCTCGACCAGTTTGAAGAGTATTTTCTTTATCATCCGGCGCAGCCCCCGGAGGACGACGCGGGCTTCGAGGCGCAGTTTGCGCGCGCCGTCAATCGCCGCGACGTGAACGTCAACTTCCTGCTTTCGATACGCGAGGACGGCATCAGCAAGCTCGACCGTTTTCAGGGCCGCATCCCGACGCTCCTGAACAACATGCTGCGGCTCGAACATCTCACGCGCGTCTCCGCCGGAGAGGCCATCCGCCTCCCCCTCGAAGAACACAACCGCCATCTCCCCGAAGACCAGACGCCTTACACCATCGAACCCGAACTCGTCGCGGCCCTGCTCGACGATTTAGCTCTCGGCGGCAATAGCACGCAGCAGCAACCGGCGCAAGGCGTCGTCGCCGACCGCGCGCAACCTGCGGGCGGTCGCATCGAGACGCCGTTTTTGCAGATGGTGATGATGCGTCTCTGGATGCAGGAGACGGCGGCGAACTCGCGCGCGCTGCGCCTGCACACATACGAATCGCTCGGGCGCACGAAGAAGATTGCGAGCACGCATCTCGACCGCGTGATGGATAAACTGAGCGCGCAGGAGAGACGCATGGCCGCGCGCATGTTGCAATATCTCGTCACGCCTTCGGGGACGAAAATCGCGCAGACGCTCCCCGACCTCGCCATCTCGTCCAACTTTCCCGAACCCGCGCTCGAAGCCCTGCTCCGCAAACTCTCGGGCGGCCAGACGCGTATCCTGCGCGTCGTCGAACCGCCCGCCAACCAGCCCACGCTCCCGCGCTACGAAATCTTTCACGACGTGCTGGCGCAGCCGATACTCGGCTGGCGAGCGCAGTTCATCCGGCGGCAGGGCAGGCGTTGGCGATACGGCGTGATGGTCTTGTCGGGCGTCGTCGCGCTGATGGTCGTGCTGCTCGTGCTCGCCGTCAAGCACGGTATTGACCGGGCCAAACGCGCGGCCCGCTCCGGCGAGTTGGCCGCCTACGCCAAGTCGCAGTTGACGCACGACCCGGAACTCAGTCTGCTGCTCTCGCTCGAATCGGCCAAAGCGGAACGCACCTCGAAGGCCGAGGGCGCGCTCCGCAAATCGCTGCTCGCCGCGCATCTCAAAACGCTCTTGCTGCACGACAAGCCCATCGCCATCAGGGGCATCGCCTACAGTCCCGACGGCAAATACGTCGCGACCGCCGGTTGGAGCGAAGCGGGCAAGAACGAGGCGCGCGTCTGGAACGCGGCGACGGGCGAAGTCGTCTCATATCTGCAAGAGACGACGCGGCCCGTCATCAGCGTCTCGTTCAGCCCCGACGGCAAGTACGTGCTCACGGCGGGACAGGACGGCACGGCGCGCGTCTGGACGGATTGGCAACGCGGCGCGCCGCGCGTCGAGGCGGCGATTGTCGAGCAGCAGGAGATTCGCGCCGCCGCCTTCAGCCCCCACGACGGGCAGTACATCGTCACGGGCGGCAGCGACGGCATCGTCCGCGTCTGGGACTGGCAGACCGAGGAGGGACGCACAAAGCCTTTCAAGCAGATAATCTTCGCCGACTGGAAAGAATCCCCGACGCCCTCCCCGACGCCGACTTCCAGCCCCGGCACGGGCGTCACTCCCGCGACGGGCCGCGCAACCGCTCCGGCGACGAGTGCTGCGACGAGTCAGACGACAACTCCGTCGCCCGTCGCCGCCGCCGCGCCGACGAGTTCTTCGCCTGCGTCCGGGAGCGCGACCCCCGCCGCCTCTCCCACGCCCGCGCAGGGTCGCGGCCCGACCATCTACAGCGCAGCGTTCAGCCCCGACGGGCAGCACATCGTCATCGCGGGCAAGAGTCTCTTCGTGCGCGTCTGGACGTGGCGCGCCGAACCGGGGCGCAACAATCCGCTCAAACTCGAAAAGGGACACCGCGACCTGATTCACAGCGCGAGGTTCAGCCCCGACGGAAAATACGTCGTGACGGGCAGCGACGATGCGACGACCATCGTCTGGGAATGGCAGGCCGCGAAACCTCTGGATAGTGCGATTGTGTTGCGCGGGCCGCTCACGTCGGTGCGCGGCGTGGCCTTCAGCGACGACGGCAGATTGGTGGCGACGGCGAGCGCCGACGGCGTGGCGCGTCTCTGGGACTGGCGCGCCGAAGCCGCCAAAGATTTCTCCGCGCGTCGCCCCTTCCTCGAACTGCACGGGCACGCGGCGGCCTCCTACTGCGTCGCTTTCAGCCCCGACAACCAGATGGTCGCCACCGGCAGCGAAGACGGTTCCGCGCGTATCTGGATGCGACAAGTTCCTTCCGTCGAAGGTCTCTCGCTCGACCAACTCATCGAAACCGCCGAAGCGCGACTCACGCGCAATCTCACGCCCGACGAACAACGCATCTTCATGGAAGAGTCCGACGGCAAATAACGCCCGCGCTGTTTCGACTCAGCGCAGCTAACAAAAGCGCTGAAGAAATTAACAGGGATGGACAGGATGAACAGGATAAAAAGAGACGGGGAAAGGGTAAAAGGTGAGCGGGGCAAATGGAGGAAGTGAAGCCAAGCGGAGCCCGCAGTTAGCTCCCATGGTTTCGCCCTGTAACTTTTCCCCTTTACCCATTTAACCTTTCCCTTTTCCCCGTTTTCTTATCCTGTCTATCCTGTCCATCCCTGTTTGATTCAGCTTTGATTCTAGGCAGCTTGGTTTTGTTGATGACTCTCAGGCTCATGCGTCTCTCGACGTGCGCCGCGTGGCGTCTCCGGCGCGCACTATTCCGGTTGCGGCGACGAAAGGCGTGCATGTACTATCGCGCCGTGTTCGTCGTCTCCGTATGAATATTCATCCGACAGCCATCGTCAGCCCCCGCGCGCACATCGGACGCGATACGAGCGTCGGCCCCTACGCCGTCATCGAAGAAGATGTCATCATCGGCGCGGGCTGCGAAATCGGCGCGCACGCGGTCATCAAACGCTTCACGAGCATGGGCCGCCGCAACCGCGTCTTTGAACACGCCACGCTCGGCGGCGAGCCGCAGGACGTGAAATTCAGAGGCGAAGCGAGCGCGTTGATTATCGGCGACGATAACCTGATCCGCGAGAGCGCGACGATTCATCGAGCGAGCGGCGAAGCGTCGGCGACGCGCGTCGGCTCGCGCAACTTCCTGATGGTCGGCACGCACATCGCGCACAACTGCGAAGTGGGCGACGACAACATCTTCGCCAACGGCGTCGCGCTCGCCGGACACATTCGCGTAGAAGACCACGTCTTTCTCTCGTCCAACGTCGGCGCACACCAGTTCGTCCGTATGGGACGCTACGCGATGGTCGGCGGCAAATCGAAGATAGTTCAAGACGTGCTCCCCTTCTTCATCACCGACGGCAACCCCGCACACGTGCGCGGCCTCAACTCCGTCGGCCTGCGCCGCGCCGGATTCTCCACGGACGCGCGCCGCGCCCTCAAGCACGCATATCAACTCATCTTCCGCCGCCGTCTCCCCCTCGCCGAAGCCATCCGCCAACTCGAACAACTCGACGACGAACACGTCCGGCATCTCTCAGATTTCATCCGCCGCTCACGTCGCGGCTTTCCCCGCGCGCCCCGCGACGCGCGCGCCGCAGAGTTGGCAGAAACGACGGTTCTATGAGCACGCAGGCAGCAGGAAAAAAGGTCTCGGAGTTGGCCGCGCTGGTCGGCGGGCGCGTCGCGGCGGGCGACGGCGCGACGCTGATCGAGCGTGTGGCGAGCTTGTCGAGCGCGCGTGCGGGCGAGATTGCTTTCGTCGAGGACGCGAAACTTCTGGCGAGCGCGCGCACGAGCGGCGCGTCCTGTCTGATCGTGCCGGAGGGCGCGGCGGCGTCTTTGCAGACGGGAGGGAACGCGGCAAACGCATCACACGATGCGACGGAGATGAGCGCGTCGCATGAAGCGACAGATGCGAACGCGTCGCATGGAGCGACGGAGACGAACGCGTTCAAGTGTCTGATTGAGGCGGCACGTCCGAAGTTGGCGTTCGCTTTGATTGCGGAGGTGTTGCACCCGCGCCGGGTGCATGCGGGGGCGATTCATCCGGCGGCGCAGGTGGCTGCGAGCGCGGAGATTGAAGCGGGCGCGTTTGTCGGCGCGTACGCGCAGGTGGGCGAGGGCGCGCGGGTCGGCGCGGGGACGCAGGTGCTCGCCGGAGCATACGTCGGCGACGGCGTGCGCGTCGGGCGCGACTGCGTGCTGCATCCGCACGTCGTGCTCTACGAAGGCGTGACGATTGGCGACCACGTGATTCTGCACGCGTCGGTCGTCGTCGGCGCGGACGGCTTCGGCTACGTGCGCGACGGCGAAGGCGTCTATCACAAGTTTCCGCAGATCGGCACGGTCGAGATTGAAGACGACGTGGAGATCGGCGCGCACACGTGCATAGACAGGGGCGCGCTTGGGCAAACGCGCATCGGGCGGGGAACAAAGATTGACAATCTCGTGCAGGTCGGCCACAACGTGCAGATCGGCGCGCGCGTCATCATCGCGGCGCAGACGGGGATTTCCGGCAGCACGGTTATCGAAGACGACGCGGTGATCGGCGGGCAGGTCGGGATGGGCGATCATGCGCGCGTCGAGAGCGGCGCAATCGTCGGCTCGAAGGCGGGGATTTTGCCCGGTAAAATCGTCCGCGCGGGCGTCTGGTGGGGCATCCCCGTGCAACCGCTCGACGAATACAAACGCCTCAACGCGTACGTCAAACGTCTCCCGCAGATGCGCGACGAACTCAAAGAACTGCGCCGTCAACTGGCAGAGCTTCAAGAGCGACTGAAAGAAGAATGAGGCTAACAGAAGAGGTCAGATGTCGGATATTAGATGTTAGATAAAAACAGGGCGCTCTTTCCTAACATCCGACATCCAACATCCGACATCTAGCCCCTGCAATACCATGAGCCAGAGAGTCAACCGGACATACTTCCGCGAGGTGCAGCGTTTTCGCCAATGGTGGGTGTGGGCGATTATGCTCGTGCCGTTTCTGATATTCGCGTACGGGTTTTACGTGCAGGTGATTGCGGGGCGACCGTGGGGCAGCAAGCCGATGTCGGACGCGGAACTCACGGGCGTCAGCATCATGCTCGCCGTCATCATGCTCTGGATTTACCTGATGCGACTCGTCACGGAAGTTCGCGACGACGCGCTCCACGTCCACTTCGTCCTGCTCTGGCGGCGCAAAGCGATTCCCTACCAAAGCATCCGCAGCGTCGAAGCGCGCACGTACAATCCAATCGCCGAGTACGGCGGTTGGGGCATCCGTTGGGGCGCGCGCGGTTGGGCCTACAACGTCAGCGGCAATCGCGGCGTGCAACTCCAACTCGACGGCGGCAAAGAACTCCTCGTCGGCTCCGGGCGCGCAGACGAACTCGCCGAAGCAATCAAGCGCAGAACAGAAGCAAGTCACAGTTAGCCTCCGGCAAAGCGTCCGGCACGTCGAGCGCAGCATCCGGTACGTGTAGAAAATCATTCGTACCTCTATGTTTCGGATGCTGGCTAACGGCTGTCGTTTTTCCAACGGCGCACGGCGCGCAGGAGGGCGTCGGCGGCGTTGTGTGATGCGCCGCCCGTGCCGAGTTGTGCGGTGGCGTCGCGGAGCCGGGCGCGGGCTTCGGCGTTGTGTGCGGGGTCGAGGAGCCGGAGAATTTCGCGCGCGAGGGTTTCACCCGTGAAGTCGTTTTGCATGAGTTCGGGGGCGAGGCGATAACCGGCGATGAGATTGACGAGGCCGTAGTGCTCGGTGTTGATGAGGCTGCCGAGGATGTGCCAGTTGAGAAACGATTCTTTATAGACGACGACGAGCGGCGTCGCGATGAGCGCGGCTTCGAGCGTCGCCGTGCCGCTGGCGACCGCCGCCGCGTCCGCCGCCGCGAGCGCATCGCGCGTCTCGTGCTGCACGATGCGGAACGCTCCGGCCCCAGTCGCGCTCGTGAGACCGGCGGCGGCGAGCGCGGCTTCCGCTTCCGTCGGCAAGCGGTTCGGCGAGAGCGCGACGACGAACTGCGCGTCGGCGCACGAACGCGCGACGATGCGCGCAGCGTCGAGCATGGGCGGCAGGATGCGTTGGAGTTCTTTGCGGCGGCTGCCGGGCAGGAGCGCGATGACGGGGCGGGCCGGGTCGAGATGGTGACGACGACAGAACTCCGCGCGGTCGTAGCGCGCACGGACTTCGCCCGCGAGCGGGTGGCCGACGAACTCGACGTGACGGATGCCGTGCCGCTCGTACCATGCTGGCTCGAAGGGCAGGATGGCGAGCAGCAGGTCAACGTCGCGGCGAATCTGGCGGACGCGATGCGCGCGCCATGCCCACAGTTGCGGACTGATGTAGTAGATAATTTTGAGGCCGCGCCGACGCAGAGCGCGTGCAAGCGGCAGGTTGAAGTCGGGCCAGTCAACGAGCACGACCGCGTCGGGGCGTCGCTCTAAAGCCGCGCGTTTCAAGTCGCGGTAAGCGCGCCAGAACTGTGGAAGCGCGCCCCCGATTTCCAGCAGGCCGACAATCGCCAACTCGTCGGCGTTGACAATCGTCTCGACGCCCGCCGCGCGCATCTCCCGCCCGGTCGCGCCGTAAAATTCAAAGCTCGCGCCCGCCCCGCGCTCTCCGAGCGCACGCGCCAACGCCGCCGCATGCGCATCGCCCGAAGGCTCGCCCGCCACCAACATCAAGCGGATGCTCTCGCCGTTGCCCGTCATCAGCACGGATAATAGCAAAGCAGTGACGGGTGACAAGTGACGAGTGATGAGCCGGAAGAAGTCCAAAGTCTGAAAGTCTAACGTCCAAAGTCAAAAGGGAGTCCAAAGTTCAACGCCTAAAGACAAAGCTGTTGACTAAAGATAAAGCTCTTGACTTTGGACTTTCAGACTTGCGACTTTGGACATAGTTTTGACTTCTGCTCTTGCTTGTCACTCGTCGCTCGTCACTTGTCACTTTCCTATGTTAGCATCGGCGGGTCTTTGGTCGGTTTCGTCCTCTTGGAGGTTGAGGCGACGCGGATGGCCGCCGCCGTTGCTCGTCGCTTTCCCGTGACAACTTTGCGTTTTAATCCGACTCTGCTCATTGCGGTGTGTGCCCTGCTCGTGTGTGCGGGCGGCGCAACGTCGCGGCCTGCGTTCGCACAGGAGACCAATCCGGTTGACCGGCAGGTGACGAACCCGCTCACCGACACGCCGAACGTCAACCCGCTGACGCACGAACAACCCCTCCTCCCGCGCCGTCGTCGCGGCGGGCCGGAGGGTCTTGCGCAGCAGCCGACCGACGAGTTCATCGTCAACGCGGATAAGCAGACGGTGACGGGGCCGGACAAGGCGCGCGTCGTCGTCTATGAAGGGAACGTTGATGCGCGCGTCGGGATTTATCGCTTGCAGGCCGACAAGTTGACGGTCTATGAGGCGACGAACAAGGTCATCGCCGAAGGCAGCGTCGTCTTCGATCAGGGCGAGCAGCAGCGCATCACGGGCACGCGCGCCGAATGGAACTACGCGACCAAGCTCGGCTTCTTTCTCAACTCGACCGGCTTCACCAATCAATCCAACGACGGCACGGTGATGTACTTCACCGCCGACCGCGTCGAGCGCATCGCGCAGAACAAGTTCGT
>DATLMV010000087.1:0-30284 GCA_035537095.1 Pyrinomonadaceae bacterium | reverse complement strand
ACAGAGCGACGTGCAGCGACGGAGCATCGTCCGTATAACCTCCGCTCTGTCGCCGTGTCGCCGCGTTGCGCGCGCGTCGCGTCGCTTCTTTCAGCACGCTGCTCATCGCTTGGCGTCCGTCGTCCGCTTCAAGAAGGTTGTCCTTCGGTCGTCTCCGTCGCGCCCGTTGGTTGCGGCACGTCGGCGTCCATCGCCTCCGCCGATTCCTGCTCGGCTTCGAGTTCGTGCTCCTCGTTGTCCCTGTCCGGTTGGGCAACTCCATCCATTGCGCCCTTCATTCCTTCATCCCGTTCCGACATCTGTTAGCCCTCCTTAACATCTCAAACAATTTTCCGCGCCCGCCGCGTTCGCGTTCGTTCCAAACGTGCGACGCTCCGGCGTCGAGCCTGCGGACGTTCTCGACCGGCATCATCAACGCCGCGACTTCGCGCCGCCCTTCGCGCTCCGCTTGCCAGCCGCACGCGCGCCCGACTTCTTACCTGCGGATTTCTTACCCGCCGACTTCTTGTCCGAATCTCTCTTCGCCGCGCCCGCCGACCGCGCGCCCGCAGCCCCCGATGCAGCCTTTTTGCCCGCGCCCTTCCGGCTCGCGGACTTCGCGCCCGCGCTTCCCCGTGCGCTCTTTCCGGCTGCGCCGCGCGCGCCGGTCGTCGCGGTCGCTGTCTTCCTCGTCGCGCCTGCCGTCTTCTTTGTCGCGCCCGTCGTCGTTTTCTTTGACGCTGATTTGCTCGCGGCTGCGGCGGTCGCCTCTGCGCCCGCTCTCTGCGATGCGCCGCGCGCCGACGTGGCCGTCGCTTTCGCCGCGCCGCCGCTGCTCGCAGCCCGTCCGGTCTTCTGCGCGCCGGAGGTGGTGCGTTCGTTTCCTCTGCTCGCGCCGCGCTTCGAGGCGAGGGCGCGCGTCTCCTTGGCGCGTTCCTTCTCGCGCTTGCGCTGCACGCGCTCCTGCACTTCCTCGGTCAGCTTTTGGATGCGTGCGGCGACGTTTTGCGGGGCGTTCGGTTCGTCCGCGCCGCGCAAGCCTTCGCCGCCGTGCGGCAGATTGTGCGTGTGTTCCTGTTCGGTCATCACGCCTTCGTTTTGGTGAAACTCGTACTCGTTGAGTTGACCGCCCGCGATTTTGTACTGGTCTTGATTCTCTGCTGGGTCTTTTGGCATCTGCTTGGTTTCCTCCCTTGAAAGAACAACGCCTCGCTTGACAGCCCGCGCAGCCTGTTCGTATATTCGATTTCACACGGCAGCCACCTTAGCTCAGTTGGTAGAGCGACTGATTCGTAATCAGTAGGTCTCCGGTTCGAATCCGGAAGGTGGCTCCAAAAATTCTTCGGGACTACAGGCCATCCGGCAAACGGGTGGCCGTCGTTGTTTTCAGACCTCACACGCCGAAAAACTGCATCGTTTCGTTGCTTCTGCCGGAGACGCAAGTTTAACACATCAGAGACGCAGACCCGGACGCAGAGCGCGTTCGGTCTGTGCCGTCTGTTCCTCGACGGGACGCAGACTCCAAAGCCAGCGGACGGCCTCTTCGAGTTTCTCCCGGTCGCCGCGTTCGAGCGCGTCCGCGCCGCGCGCGAGCCACTTGCGCGCCTCCTCCGTGTTGACGAACTCGCGACCGGGCCGCTGCATGTGCGTCAGCCAATCGCGCCAGAACCATTCCTGCGCGTAGAGCACTTCGCGGTGCAGCTTGTTCAGGTCGCGTAAGTGTTTCTGGACGCCGCGCACGTCGGCGCGTGCGACGGCCCGTTCGAGTTCTTTTCGCAAGACCGCAATGCGCTCGCGCTGCGCCTGCGTGCCGTAGGCGGACACGTCATCCTCAACCTCGTCGGCCACGCGTCCGGCATCTTCCAGACGCGTCAGAGTCGCGCTCAAGCCCGCGCGCCCTTCGAGGTTGGCGAGGCGCACGCGAATCTCTCTGGCTCGCTCGACGAAGCCTTTCGCCAGATCGTGGTCGGGCGCGGCTGCGTCGTCCGTTCTCAAAGTGATTTCTATATCGAGGTCTTCGATCTCGCGGCGCAGTCGTTCGACTTCCGCACGCGCATCCTCCGCACCCGCGCCCGTCTCCGGCGCGGAGCGGTCTCCGGGTTCGTAGATAAACTCGGGGAAGAGTTCGTCGTCGGCAGTCGCATCCTGCCCCGTCCTGACGAGATGTTCTTCGAGACGGTTGAGGCGCGCGAGATATGTTTCGAGGTCGAGCGGGACGCCGCGCAGGAGTTCGACGTAGTCGGGTTCTTCGTTCTGCGGGATATAGACGCGCTCGGTGAAGTGTTCGTTCAAATGCGGGACGAAGACATCCACGCTGATTAAGCGCGAGGCGTCAACGCGGATGTGGAGTTGAATCTCCGCGCCTTCGGGGATGGGGCGGCGAATCTGTTCGCTGCGGATGTGCATGTTGCCGACCCAGTTGTTGGCCTGCGGGTCGTTGAAGGCTTCGCCCTCCCAGAGCTTGATGGCGAGCGAGGCGGCGAGTTCGCTCGGGCGAAGCGTCTGCGCCGCGCGATAGAAGACGGTCTTCTCGGCGGGCAGGAGCGTCTTGCGCGGAAAGACGGCGTCGAGTTGGAGCGTGCCGTCAACCTGCGCGAGTTCGACGGAGATGGTGTGCGGGAGCGGCGGCGCGCCGACGACGAGCCCGTGACGAATGCTGAACCTGTCCGGCTCACAGGCGAGCGCGCGCCCCGCCGCGTCGCGGACGCGCAGGAAGAAGCTGTTCGTCTTCCCTTCCTCTAGTCTCAACGTCGCTTCAAACAACTCGTCTTTGACGGGCAGCCAGCCGCTCTCCCAGAGACCGTTCTCGGCGGCGATGCTGACCTCGTGCGCGACGCTCTCGCCGCCGCGCCGCGCCGTCCGTGTGACGCGTCCGGCGACTATGCTGTCGAGCGTCGCGCTGACCGGCTCGAAGGCGAGACGCACGGAGACGCTGCCCGCCGTCGAAGCGGCGAACGCAGCCGTCGTCGTCTTTGCCGCCGTCGTCGTGCGTTCGACGCTCGAACCGTAGAGGCACGCGCCGCGCGCGACGACCGTCATCGGGTCGAGCGAGAAATCAACCTTCGCGCCGAGATGTGCGCCGACGCTGGCGCGGACTAACGGCATCTGCGTCGGGCCGCCGACGAGCAGCACTCTATCCAAATCTTTCCCGCCGATGCGCGCTCCCGCCAGAGCGTCGTCCGCCAGACGCAGAGCGCGCGCGAGCACGGGCTCGATTTCGCGTTCGAGTTCGGCGCGCGTCAGAGTCAACTCGGCCTCGATGGGCGTGCCCTCCCGGTCGTCGCCCAGATCAATGAAGCTGACGACCGTTTCCGCAACAGTTGATAAGTCAATCTTCGCGTATTCGGCGATGAGCGCGAGCTTTCGCAGGAGACGACCGTGCGACGGCGCGTCGGCGGTCGCGTCGGGCAGCGCGAACTGCTGCGCAAGGAAGGGCAGAAAGATGTTCTGCACGATGAGACGGTCGAGGTCTTTGCCGCCGAGATGATTGTCGCCGCGATGCTCAAGGACGCTCAGACGCCCTTCGCGCGTGGAGACGACGGCAACGTCGAGCGTGCCGCCGCCCAGATCGAAGACGAGCCAGCGTTGATCGCGCGCGCGGGGTTGCGCGCCGTAGGCAATCGCCGCCGCGATGGGTTCCTGCAACAAAGGATACTCAACGAGGCCCGCCAACTGCGCCGCGCGCGCCGTCGCCTCGCATTGGAGCGCGGTGAACGCGGCGGGCATCGTGATGACCACCGCTTCCACGTCGTCCTCCGTGTGGCGGCGCGCGTCTCCGGCGAGCGACTTCAAGACCTCTGCGGAGAGTTCTTCCGGCGACATCGCGCGCCCCGACGCGGGAAACTCTTTCCGGTACTTCTGCCCCATCAGACGCTTGAACTCGGCGGCGACATTATCGGGGTCTTCCGCGATGGCGTTGTACGCGCGCCGCCCGACCATCAAACTCCCGGAGCGCAACACGCGCACGACCGAAGGCGTCACGTTCATCTGGTCGGAATTCTGTATCACCCGCACCTCGTCGCCGTCCAAACGCGCGATGCACGAGTTCGTCGTCCCCAAATCAATCCCGTGTGTGATGTACTGGCTCATATCAACTCCAAGAGAAGATGTCAGAGGTTGGATATCAGATGTTAGATAAGACCGAACGCATTTTGTTTTCCCTAACATCTGACATCCGACATCTAACCTCTGCTCTATCCCGCGCGGCGGCTGATGACGACCTGACCGTGTTTGACGACCACGCCGCGCCACATGACGACGGGCGCGATTGTCTCGTCAATCAACTCAAGACCTTCGGGCACGTCCGCCGACTCAAGCGCGTCGAGCACTTCGACGGCGAGACCGGGCGCATACTGCTGCCCCGTGAGGTCGAGGACGTGCAGTTCGCGCTCGTCGAGAAATTTACCGAGACGCCGCGCGACGTGGCGCGCCTGTGCCGTCGCCGCTTCCTGACCCTGCGCCGCCAGCCAGCGTTCCAGACGCCAGCACTCAATCGCCAACTCGACGAGCGACGCGAGCGTCACCTCAATCCGCGCCGGAACATTTTCTGTGCTCATACGTGTTCGTTAAATTTCCGTCAGCGTCCGCTTCATCTTCATCTTCCGCGCGCGTTCGCTCAGTTGCGTGCTCGTTCGCTTCCGGCCGGCGCTCTTTCGTCGTCGCCTCACGCGCCGGGTATCTCTGTTCACCCTGTCGCTCAGGGGGTCGCCTCCCGAATCTTCGTGGGCGGCTGCACGGGCGTCTCCGCACGTCGCGCGCGTTGCCGTCGTCGGGCGCGTCGGGAGGGCGCGCGGCCGGGGTTCAGGTTGAGTTTGAGCTCCTCGATATTGATGCGCGGCGTAACGAGGGGCGGTAGCTGCACGTTGTAGTTGTAGTTGAACGTGGGCGGCGGCAGGTGGATGTTGCCCCTGTAGCCGCGCCGCGTGCCCGAACTGCTGCACACGCCGAAGCCGATGCAGGCAATCACGAAAAGGACGTAGAGAAATATCTGCCCGAACCCTTCGCTCATGTCGCGCGCGGGCGTCGGCGTGAAGTTCGGCGCGGAGGATAGCTGCGGCGACAGGTTCTCCTGCGTGATGTATTGCGCGAACAACTCCGTCTGCGGGCGCAGTTCCCTGCGCAGTCGCGCGAGATATTCCTCCTGCGTGCGCGCGCCGCCCCAGTCCGCGCCGCCGAACTGCGCGCGCCCTTCCTCAATCTCGAACGCCGCGACGCTTTCAGGCGGAGCAAACGTCCAAGCTTTGCGCGCAAGCAGTTGTCCGGCCTCGCGTTCGCCGCCCCGTTGATAGGCGTCAGCCAGTTGGAACAGTTCGACGGCGGCGGACTCGAAGACGCGGCGCGTGGCGAGGCTCTCGACACCCGCCATCTTGAGAAACGCGGCGAGCGCGGGCTTGATCTCGCGGTCGAACCGTCGGAGCGTCGCATCGCACGCCTGACGTTGCGCGTCGGGGCTGTTGTACCTCATGCGCTCCCAACGCAACTCGTCGAAGACGCTTCTGTTCAACGCCTCGAATCCGTCCTCGACGGGCGCGAGGATTTCGTTCTCGTATCCGGCGAAAAGTTTCTCTTCGAGTCCGGCGCAGCGCAGCACTTCGAGCGCGCGGGTCGTCACGTCGTAACGCTTGCGCGCTACCCCGTCTTTCGCCAGCCCGGCGAGCGGCGTCGTCACCAGATGCATGACGCGCGCGCGCAACTCCCGCGCTTCGCCGTGCGTCGCAAGCTGTTCAAAGTCGCCCTTCAAATCCGCCGCGACGAGCAGCGACCAGAACTCGTCCCGCTCTGTTAACTCCTGCCAGAGACTGAGAGCGCGCGTCCAAATTTCTCCCTGCTTCACGTCGGGGTCGAAACGCAGCGCGGCGGCAAACGACGCGAGCGCGGCGTCGTGCCGTTCCTCCGTCCGCACGACGAGGGCTTCCGCGCCTCCGCGTGTGACCAAGTTGGCGGTGGGAGCGACGTGCGGCGCGTCCTCGTAGAACCAGAGGAGACGCTCGGCGATGCGCTGCGCGGGACGTGCGAGACGACCGAGCGCGTCGCGCACGTCCATCTCTGTGCGTTCGAGCGGGCCGAGCCAGAGCGCGTCCTGCGGCGAGGTGTGCGCGACGCCGAGTTTGAGACGGCGACGGACAGCCGACGCCGCCTCGTGAATCTCCCTTTGAGTTGCCGCGCCGCGCAGGCCGAGCAGGCGAAAGGCGTTGCGCCTGACCGGCTCAAGATAACCGTCCGCCGAATGTGGCGCGCGCTCCAAGACCTGCGCGCTCTCAGTTGTCTTCACGTCTCAACCTGTCGAAGTGCCGCAGAAACAGAGAGCGAAAAGGGACGGGTAAAACTTTTGTCTTTTACCCTTTTACTTTTGCCTTCCTCTCTGTCTCTCCCGGCGGTCTGATTGTTTTGTAGAACGCTCTCCGGGATTTATACGGAATGAACGCGCGCAAGACAACCCCCTTGCAAGCGCACGCGTTATAGGCGACGAGGGGTGAGTCTTTCGATGGCCGCGACGCGCGCGAGGCGTGCGTTGATCTCCTGTCGGCGGGCGTGGCATTCGAGTTGTTCGTCAATCCAACGACCGACACGCAAGGCCGCGTCGTATGCGGCGCGCGCTCTGGCGAGTTCAAAGAGCGGCGCGCGCGGATTCGTGAGCGCGCCGGGCGCGGGAAACTCGGTCGCCAGTTCGTCGTCCGCAGGCGCGAGACCTGCGGCGCGGCGCGCACGCGCGAGATGATAGTCGGCGCGCAGGAGTTGAAAACTGTAACGGTCGTGCGCGCTCTCGGCGCGACGCATGCGCGAGAGACGCGCGAGGATGTCGCGTGCGCGCGCGTCCTCTCCGGCGAGCAGAAAGGCGCGCACCGACGCGTTGCAGACCGCGTAGCGAATCGTCCCCCAGTCAATCAACTCCGCGCCCTGCGCCGCGCGCCGCGCCCAATCCAACGCCTCCGCCGTGCGTCCTTCGAGACGCGCCAGTTCCGACTCCATCTGGCAGCGCACCATCTCGCGAATCTTGTAGCCCTTGTCTTCGCGCCGGTCGTATTCCTCCCAACGCCGCAGGTAGCTGTGCGCCAGAACGCTGTCGCGCGCGGCGAGGCTGATGCGGAAGAGGCCGTGGAGATGCGACGTGCCGTACATCTTCGGGCACTCCTTCTGCCAGACGGCCCAACCCTCCTGCGCGGTCGTGAGGGCTTCGGCGTACCGCCCGCGCGCGAGATGAAGCTGCCCCTTATAGTGCAGGATGCGGCTCTGCCAACTCTTGTCGCCCGCGCCCGGATAATAATCTTCGGCCTGCGCGTAGGCGCGCTCGATGGTCTTGAGACTGACGGGAAGTTTCTGTGCAATCTCGATATGGTCGGTCAGGTTGCCGAAGATGCAGCACGCACGACAGTCCTCCTGCTTGTCCTTCTGCGACATCGGCGCGAGCGCGGCCAGAGCCTCGCGCAGGCGTTCGAGCGCGACCAACTCGTCGGCGTAGGCGCGGCGCAGCATCCCGCGCAGAAAGACCGGAACCTCGTCCGACGACTCCGCGATGACCAGAGCCTGACGATACAACTCCGCCGACTGCTCGTGCTGGCCGTTGCCGTAAGCCGCCTCCGCCGCGTCATAGAGATTCAACACTTTATAGTATTGAGTGAAACTCATGGTTCAATCTCCGATTGAAAGTCAAAAGGAAAAAGGTGAAAGGCAAAAGTTAAAACCGAAATCCTTAAAGGAAACGCTTCGCGCTGCGTCTCTCTGCTTTTGTCTTTTCCCTTCTTCCCTTTTGCCTTTTTCCTTTTTACCTTTGCCCTTTTCTAGCCGATCAAGTCCAACTCGTCGCTCTCCTGATGTTGGACGACCACATCGCGGTTATCGAGAATCAACTCGAAGAGGCGCACGAGATGGCGATGGATTGACTCGGCGTTGTTCTGCGTGAGCAGGTTGTGCGAGTAGAGCAGCGCGCTGTTGTAGATGCCGAGCATCATCTCCTTGACGATCTCGTTGCGCCGGTCTTCGACGACGAGTTGGCGGACGAGCGGGTTGTCGGCGTTCAGCGAGAGAAACTGCGGGCGGCGACGGCTCTGCGCCAAAGCCTCGCGCGCGATGTCGTCGAGCGCGTCGGTCAAAGTCAGGCTCGTCAGCCTGTCCTGCAACTTCCTTTCCGCCTCCGACTCGGGCGTCTCGATGATGATGGCGGGCAAGTCCTCCGGCGAATAGCGTCGCACCTGCACGCGGACGTTGCCCACGCCCGAACGATAGAGATGCCCCTCCATGTCGAGTTCCAGTTGACGAAAACGCTCCTGCTCGTCCGCGTCGAGACGCAGGAAAAGCTCCGGGTCGTCGGTCGCGTCGAGTCGTTCGAGATGCACGGTGTCCCGGTGACGCTCGGCATACTTCTTCAGCAAGTCCTCCTCGAAGCTGTAGCCCGCGTTGATAATCACCCAGCCGCGCGCCTCCGCGAGACGATAAAACTGCGTCGCCGCGCCGCGATAGGCGAAGTAGTAGATGGGCGAGCGGCCCGCGTTGCCCTCGCGCGGCACGTTCGCGTTGAGATAGTCGCGCAGAGACATCTGGCCGCGACTCGTCTCGAAGAGGAGCAGGTCGCCCACGCGCTCGAAGAAATCGTCGTGATAGAAGGCCATGCCCTTCAAGTGATAGTGATGCCAGAGGTTGATGCGCGCGAACTTTTCGGGGTCGCGCCCGGCGAGTTCGCTCAAACGCTCGACGATGATCTCGCCCAGCCGTCGTTGCAGGTAATCGAACGACGGGTGCGTGCGTTGAATCTGGTCGCGCGCGGCGGTCGGCTGCAAGTCGGGCGTATCAATGATGCCGCGCACGAACTTCGCCCACGGCGGCAGCAGCGCGTTGTCGTTGGCGCGAATCAACATCCGGCGCACGAAGATGTCAACGACGCCCGTCGTATTGATGTCCGGCATGTGGCGGTCGGAGATAAAGAGCGCGCCGCGCGCCTCGTATTCGCCGGAGATTTCGACCGGCATCACGTCGAGCATCAAGTCGGGATAACGCCGGTTGAGGAAGTCCGCGTAGGCCGCCTCCTTCGCCTCCTCCGACGGCCAGACGCTGCGATGCCACGGCGCTTCGATGGCGTTGACCGGCCCGCGCCCGTTGACCGAAATCGGAAACGAGATGAACTCGCAATACTTGATCACCGCTTCGCGCAGGCGTTCCTCATCGAGCATGAAGGTGTAGTCCGCGCCGATGGTCACGATGATTTCCGAGCCTACCTCGGCCCGCGCGTCCTCGTACAACTCGCAATCAATCGAGCCGGAGTTGTGCCAAGCGAAGGCTTCCTCCGCGCCGAGCTTGCGCGTCCGCACGACGACCTTTTCGGCGACGACGAACGCCGACAGCATCCCGATACCGAACTGCCCGATCAATTCATAGGCCGCCTCGCCCTGCTCCTTGAGTCGCTGGCGCGTCGTGCCCGTGCCCGACGAACCGATGACGGCGAGAAACTGCTTGATGTCCTGCCTGTCCATCCCGATGCCGTTGTCGCGGAAGACGAGCGTGCGCGTCGGCGCGTCGAAAGTGATGTCAATGCGACCGGCGAGATATGGTTCGACTTGGCGGCGGCGGACGATGCTGTCGTTGGCGTTCTGCACCAACTCGCGCACGAACACGTCCGGCTCCGAGTAGAGATGCTCGGCCAGCAGCTTGATGAGCCCCTCGAAGTTGGTCTCCATCTTGAATTTTTCCGGTGCGTTGCTCATCTTTCCCTCCGTTTGATTTCCGGCGCGCGTGAATGATTCGGGCGCAAGGATAACCGACTGAAAGCGCGGCTATGCTTGCCGACGCGTGCGCGCAGGATACGCGCCCGCAATGAAAACGTGCGCGCTTCAGGTTTGCGATAAATTGAGTTTGACGGACGGGGAGATGTCCGTCGCCGGGAGACTGTTTTGCCGCGTCTCCTGGCGACGAACGTGTCCGGGGAGAATCAGCGGAGTTTCTTGCTGAGGCGTCGCAGGTAGGAATCGTAGGCCAGACGCTTGCGCGAATCCTTGTCCTGACTGCGGTCTTCGAGCGATTCGGAGAGTTCGGTCAGAGACGCGTGTTCGTCTCGCCAGTCCCCGTCGAACTCCATTCGCGCCATCAGCGGCGCGCTCGCCGCCAGCGAACCCATCACCACCGCGCGCGCCGACACGTAATCGCCCGCGTCCATGTGCGCCATCGCTTCGCGGCGCGCGCGCGCGTTCATCAAAAGCTGCACGGCCTTTGCGACCTCATCACTAACCGGCAGACGCTCCCATGCCGACTCGGTTTCAAACTCGACCTCGAACGCCTGTTTACAAACCTCCGCCGCCTTCGCTTCCTGCGGCGTGAAGCCGAGACGCATGTCGAGCAGGCGCAACTTAGTCCCCGCCGCCTGCGCGGGAATCTTGAGTTGGACGACCACTTCGAGCGGCGAACCCGCTTGCAGGTTGGGCAGTTTGTAACGTCCCGTCTCGTTCAACTCGAAATCGTTGAGCACGCCGACCAGACGCACGCCGTCAGCCGGAACGAGCCCGAGCGTGACCGTGTGCGCAAACTGCGCGATCAGTCCTTCGAGTTCGACGGCGAAGATGCGCTGCATCTCCTCCGGCTCCTGCACGTGCCAAGCGTTGCCGCCCGCCGCTTCCGCCATCGGCATCAGGAGGTCTTCGTTAAAATCCGCGCCGATGCCGATGGTCGAAGTGCTGACGCCGCGCTTGAAAAGCCCTTGAGCCTGCGAGACGATTTCGTCCGTGCTCGTGATGCCGACGTTCGCCAGCCCGTCCGTGATTAAGAGAACGCGGTTGATAGCTTCCGTGTCCAAGTGTTCGCTGACCTGCATCCCGCCACGCACCCAAGCCTCGTGTAGCGCGGTCGAGTTGCGCGCATAGACGCGCGCGAGCATCTCCTTCAAGCCCGCCCTGTTCTCTACGGGCTGGCTCGGAATCAGAACGTCAACGCGGTCGTCGAAGATGACGACGCTCAATCTATCGGCGGGCAGCAACTGCTCGACGCAATACTTCGCGGCCTCGCGCGCGTGCCCCATCTTCGAGCCTTCCATCGAGCCGGAACGGTCGAGCACCAGACTGAGGTTGAGCTTCGGCCTGCGGCGACTGCCGGACACGTCCGTCTCCGGCGGCGTGACGCGCAGCAGCACGTCAACCGTCTGCTCGCGCCCCGCGACGAGCTTGGCCCGCTCCGTCATAATTTCCACTCCGGGCATTGTTTGCGACATAAATCAGCCTCCTCGTTTTCCCGGCCTCCCGCCGTATGCTTCGATGGTTCGCAAGATGGACTGCACCAGACGACGCACTCCCCTCGACTCCTGCGGCATCCCGTAGTTGCCGCGTATGTGCAACTCCAAACCGGGCTCGATCTCCACGCGTTCCCACTTCGCCTGCTCCGACTGTCCGACCGATGGCGACGCCGGAGGCGATGCCCTCGTCGGCAGCGGCCCGCTCGCGCGCGGCGGCGACGGCGGTGCGGAGTGCGCCTTCGTCAAAAGCGTTTCCAGATAACGCAGCGCGTCGTTCTTATCGCCCGCCTTCGTCGCGCGCCTGTCTTGCTCGCTCCCCAGTAGACGTTCCAACTTCCGCTCGCTGCCGCTGCTGACCAACTCGCGGATCATCCGAATCGGCAGACGCTCCGACTGTAGTTTCTTGACGACGAGCAGTTGCAGCAGATGAATGTAGCCGAAGACGGAGGCCGTGCCCTGCTTCTCCTCTGCGGGAGAGATCAAGCCTTCCGTCAGGTAGTATCTGACGGTGCGCTCGTCCGGCACTTCCGTCACCGTCCCGCGCTCCTGCACGGGCCCGCCCTCCGACAAAATCTCCGCCGCCTGTTCAGCCAGTTCCGCCACCCCGATAAATTTTTTATGGCGGACTGATTCCAGCCGTTCTCTCATGGCTGCGCATTATACACTCTCAATTTTTGTTGTCAACAGTAAATACTGTCAATATGATTGGCCGGGAGATTTTTGACAGGATAGACAGGATAGACAGGATAGAAGCGGCGGGATGGACAGGATATGAACAAAGCGCGATGCGAAGTTGAGGTCGCCGCCAACGCTCGAAATGCCCGTAAAATCAGGGCGAAATTGATGTTTCAGGGATTGCTTGTTAGCTCTCGCGCAGTTCTTCGTACATCAGGTAGTGAGTCTCCGACATGCCGAGCCGTTCGTAGGTCTGCTGCGCGAGCGTGTTCTGTCGCTCGACGTAGAGACGGAAGCCGCGCACACGCGGGTCGCGCGCCGCAAGGGTTTTGACGAACTCGTAGAGACGGCGATAGACGCCGCGCCGCCTGAACTCCGGCGTGACATAGACGCTCTGAATCCACCAGAAAAGCCCGTCGCGCCAATCGCTCCACTCGTAAGTCACCAACAGCGACCCGACCGCCTCCGTCCCGTTTTCCGCGACCGCTTCAGCGATAACATAAAAGCCGTACTGCGCCTGCGCGAGCAGATTACCGACGCCCGCCATGAGCGTCTCGAAGGATAGTTCCAGAGCCTCGGTCTCGCGCGCCATCGCGCGATTGAACTCCGCAATCGCGCGCACGTCGCGCTCGTCGGCGAGTCGCAAGTTGATTTCAGGTTTCGCTTCTTCAGTCATCCGATTTTTTTACCCGTCGAGCTTGGAATCAAAAACCGCGCAGAGGCAGGTGCGGCCCGCGCTGCAACCAGTTGTCGGGCGGATAGCGCGCCGCGCCGTCAATGACGTGCAGCGTGTAGGCTTGGCGCGACTTCGGCGAACGGTTGGCTTCGCTCAGATGCGGCGACATGCCGTGGAGCACGACGAGCGTCCCCGCCGCGACTTCGAGCGGGACGAGCGCGTCCTGCGGCCAGACGGGTTCGCCGAGCGCGATAAACCGCGTGCCGCCTTCGGGCGCGCGCACGAAACGCGAACGGAGTCCGCCGACGTGTCCGCCGCGAATCGCCCACAGGCAACCGTTCTCGCGCGTCGCATCTTCGAGCGCGAACCAGAACCCGACCGCGCTCGGCGGTTCCGTGTAAAGAAACGTGCTGTCCTGATGGCAGGTCACTTCGCCGCCGATGGAGGGCTGCTTGAAGATGTACATGGACTGGACGAGCAGCGGGCGCGCGACGCGCAAGTCCGCGACCAACTGCGCGAGCGCGGGTGTGCGCGAGAAGCGGGAGAACACGGGGTCGAGATCGTGCAGAGCATGACCGATTTTGTTGATCGAACGCTCCTTGCTCTGTCGCAGGCGACCCGCCGCGTCGAACGCGTCCTCCTCGAAGAAGAAGCTGATCTGATCGCCCGACTCCATGAAGTATTCGTCACTCGTGCGCGTCTGCTCGCGCGTCGAAAAGACGGATACCACGCCGCGCGGGTCGAATGCCGACACCAACTCCCCCGCCCGCCTGCGCAACTCCGCGCACGCCTCCGCGCTCACGAAATCTTCCAGCACCAGAAAACCGTCGCGCCGGTAATCGTCCAGTTGTCGGGAGGTGAGCTTCATCATCGCGGATATTATTTGTTCTGCGCTTGTGCAGTTGTTCCGGCGCGCGGTTGTTCGTCGGGTGGTGGTGTCGGTGGTTCGCCGAGGACGACGAGGATGGTGTGGCGCGCGCCGTCGTCTTGGAGTTCGATGTCGGGGGAGGTGTGCGGTGTGCCGTCGAGTTCGAGGCGGACGACGCCGCGACAGACGCCGTAGGGGTTCTCGACCTTGACGGCGTAGCGGGCGGAGCGGTGGCGGTATTCGATCTCGAAGCCGCGCCAGTTGCGCGGGATGCAGGGGTTGATGGTCAGATGCTTCCCTGCGCGGAGTTGGAAGCCGAGGATGTATTCGAGTCCGGCGCGATACATCCAACTGGCCGAGCCGGTGTACCAAGTCCAACCGCCGCGCCCCGTGTGCGGCCAGACGGCATAGACATCGCCCGCCGCGACGTAGGGCTCGACCTTGTACTTGTGCAGGCCCGCGCGCGTCGAGGCGTGGTTGATGGGATTGAGGAGCGAGAAGAGTTCGCCCGCGCGGTCGCCGTCGCCGAGCAGGGCGTAGGCGATGAGCATCCAGAGCGCGGCGTGCGTGTACTGCCCGCCGTTCTCGCGCACGCCCGGCACGTAGCCCTTGATGTAGCCGGGGTCGAGCGGACTCTTGTCGAAGGGCGGCGTGAAGAGAATGATGAGGCCGTCGCCGCGACGAATCAGATACTCCTCGACGGCGGCCATCGCCCGGTGCGCGCGATAGGTTTCAGCCGCGCCCGAGATAACGCCCCACGATTGCACGATGGAATCAATCCGGCATTCTTCGTTCTGCGCGGAGCCGAGCGGCGTGCCGTCGTCGAAGTAGGCGCGGCGATACCAGTCGCCGTCCCATGCTTCGTCTTCGAGCGCGCGCTTCAGTTTCTCCGTGTGCGCGCGATAAGCGGCAGCGCGCGTCGCGTCGCCCCGCGCGTCGCAGAAGGAGACGAAGCCCGCGAGCGTCGTGTGCAGAAACCAGCCGACCCAGACGCTCTCGCCCGTGCCGCCGTTGCCGACGCGGTTCATGCCGTCGTTCCAATCGCCCGAACCCATCAAGGGCAGACCGTGTGCCCCGACGGCGAGACTGCGGTCGAGCGTCCGCAGGCAATGCTCGTAGAGCGTCGCCGATTCATTGGAGACGACCGGCTGCGTATACGACTCGTCCTCGCCGGAGGCAAGGGGCGGCGCTTCGATAAAAGGAACGCTTTCATCGAGTACTGCTTCATCGCCCGTGACGTTGATGTAGAAACTGGTGACGAAGGGCAGCCATAAGAGATCGTCGGAGAAGCGCGTGCGGACGCCGCGTCCGGTCGGCGGATGCCACCAATGTTGCACGTCGCCCTCTTTGAACTGTCGCGCGGCGGCGCGCAGGATTTGCGCGCGGGCAATCGAAGGCTGTGCATAGACGAGCGCCATCACGTCTTGCAGTTGGTCGCGGAAACCGAAGGCTCCGCCCGATTGATAGAAGGCCGTACGCGCCCAGACGCGGCTCGAAAGGGTTTGATACAAGAGCCAGCGGTTGAGCATGATGTCGAGCGCGGCGTCGGGCGTGCGGACTTCCACGGTTTCGAGAATCGCGTCCCAATGCGCGACGACGCGCTCGAAGGCTTCGTCCACCGCCGACTTCTGCAAGTAACGCCCGACGACCTCGCGCGCCTCCGCAACGGATTCGCCTTCGCCGAGTAGAAAAATTATTTCGCGCGCTTCGCCCGCCGCGAGTTCGACGCCGGTCTGGAGCGCGGCGCAGGGGTCGAGGCCCGCGCCCGTGCGCCCCGAGAGATGCGTGCGGCGCAGGGCATGCGGGCGCGCGTGGCTGCCGTTGCGCCCCAGAAACTCTTTGCGGTCGCAGGTCAGCGTGCGTTTTTCCGCGCTCGTTTCGGCGAAGGCGATGCGCGCGGAGAACTCGTTGTTGTAGGGATTGCGCGCGAAGATTGCGCCGCTCTCGGCGTCGAGTTCGGTGATGACGTAGGGCGCGCTTGCGCCGCGCTGGACGCCTAAGACGAGTTCGTTGTAGCTCGTCACGGAGAGACGACGCTTGCGGTTCGTGCGGTTGCGCAGGCGCAGGACGGAAATCTTGACGGGCGCATCGAGCGGGACGAAGACGAGCAGTTCCTGCGCGATGCCGTGGCTGGTGTGCTCGAAGACGGTGTAGCCCTGCCCGTGTCGAATCAAGTAGGGCTCGCGCTCGCGGATGGGCAGAGGCGTCGTCGTCCAGACCGTGCCCGTCTCCTCGTCGCGCAGGTACACAATCTCCGAAGGCGGGTCGCTGACGGCATCGTTCGACCACGGCGTCAGACGATTCTCGCGGCTGTTGGCCGACCAAGTGTAGCCGCCGCCCGTCTCGGTCGTGAGACAACCGAAGTCGTGCTCGTTGGCGATGACATTCGTCCAAGGCGCGGGCGACCATTGGCCCTCGCCGAGCACGGTGACGTATTCGCGCCCGCCGTAGTTGAAGCCGCCGAGTCCGTTGAAGTGCGAGAGTTCGGGCGCGGCGACAATCGGCTCGGGATAGACCTGCGAGGGAGCGCGCGGCAGCAGGCGCGGCGGCAGTTCTTCCTCGACGGGCTTGCGCACGAGTTGATCCGCGAGCGTGCCGCGTTCGCAGACGACGACGACGCGCGCCACCGCGTGCAAAAGGATGCGGTCGGCCTCCGGCATCTGCTCGGCGCGACGCAGGAAGACGCCGCCCGGTTTGTCTTGCAAGAACTGCGAACCGCTCGTGCGGACGAGCAACTGTAGTTCGTCTTGCAACTCCTGCGCGTAGGAGGGCGGGTGGTCGTTGAGAATCACGAGGTCAAGCTGCAAGCCCTTCAGGCGCAGGTATTCATGGCCGCGCAGGATTTGCCTGACCATGTTGAGGTCTTCGGTGCGATTGATGCGGACGAGGACGATGGGCAGGTCGCCGCTGATGCCGTAGGGCCAGAGATTGGATTGCGCTTTGGTGTTCAAGGCGAGGACGTGCGGGCGCGGGCGCAAAGAAGGGTCGGAGTAGAGCACGCGACCGGCGAGACGTTGGAAGAGATGCGCTTCCTCGGCGTCTAAGTTGAGATGGCGCATCGCCACCTGCGACTGCGTCCACGCGAGCCGCGCTTCACGCTCGAACATCATCTGCCCTCGATACTTTCCGGCGAGCGCGAGAGCCTCTTCGCGCGTGCGCGCGACGGCGGTCGAGAAAGAGATGTGAGCGGTTTCGCCGGGTCGCAGCCGCACGCGCTGCCGCAGGCTGAACACAGGGTCGAGCACCGCGCCGACGGTGTTCGAGAGCGGGCGTTCTTCCGTCACGGCTAAGGGCGCAGCCGTGCCGTGCCCGCGACCGAGAAAGCGGCTCCGGTCTGTCTCATACTGCACGGCCCCGACCGCCACGCCTTCGGTCGAAATCGTGTGCATCGCCCAGACGGGCGCGTCCTTACTGGAACGCGGGCGGCGTCGCGCGAGCAGCGCGTTCTCCGCTGCCGCGTATTCCGTCTCGATGAAGAGATTGCTGAAGGCAGGATGCGCGGCGTCGGCGGCAGGCGTCGCCAGCACGATCTCGGCGTAACTCGTCAACTCGATCTCGCGCGGGCGCGTCGAGCTATTCGTCAGAGAGACGCGGCGCACTTCGGCCTCGTCCTCCGGCGAAACGATGACTTCCATGTGCGTGATGATACCGGCATCGGTGCGTCGGAAATCCGCCTTGTCTTCCGTGAAGGCCGCCTCATAACTCTGCGGGCGGCGCAGCGTCGGCTGGTATCCGGCTGACCAGACCGCGCCGCTGCGCACGTCGCGCGCGTAGACGAACGAGCCGTAGTTGTCGCGCGTCGCGTCTTCGCGCCAGCGCGTCACGGCGAGCGGGCCGCACATCGAATAGCCCGCCCCGGCGGTCGTGATCATCACCGTATATTTTCCGTTGGAGAGAATCTGCGTGCGCGGCGTCGGCAGGTCGGGCGTGTCGAAGGTGCGCGGCGTAAGGCCCGTCAGCGTTCGCACGTAGCGTCCCGACATCACTTCTTCGGCGCGCGGGTGTGCCGCCGCGACGCCGCGCGGGATGCGTTCCTGCAACAGTAACTCGGTCGCCTGCACGAGCGGCTCGCTGTGAAAACGACGCTGCATCACGTCTTCGTTCAGCACGTTGTCCAACGCGACCAGACTCATCCCTTGATGATGCGCCATGAAGCTGCGGATGATGACGCGCCGCTGTCCCTGCGGCAGGCGCTCCGGCGTGTAGTCCAGCGACTCGTAGAAACCGTAGCGCGCGAGCGCGCCGTCCTGCGCGAGGCGTTGGAGGTTCGAGAGCGCGCGCGGCGGCTCGACCATCAGGGCCAGCATCGCCGCGTAGGGCGCGACGACGAGGTCTTCCGACAATCCGCGCTTCAAGCCGAGACCGGGCACGCCGAACGGGCCGTATTGATAGTTGAGATAAACGTCGCGCGCGTTGTAGGCCGACTCCGAGATGCCCCAAGGCACGCCGCGCTCGTCGCCGTATTCGATCTGCCGCGTGAGCATCGCGTGATAGGTCTGGTCGAGCAGCGTCTCGTCGTAATCGCGCATGACGAGGAGCGGCATCAGGTATTCAAACATCGTGCCCGTCCAAGAGATGAGCGCGCGGCTGCCGTTAACGGGCGTCAACTGCCGCCCGAGGTGAAACCAATGCTCCTGCGGCGCGTCGCCTTTGGCGATGGCGACGAAACTCGCCAGACGCGACTCCGACGCCAGAAGGTCGTAATAAGACTCGTCAACCCGACCGGCGGAGACGTTGTAGCCGATGCAGAAGACCTTGCGCTCGGCGTCGAGCAGGAATTTAAACTCCGTCTCCTCGAAGATGCGCTCGCAGGCTTGCGCCAGCGCGGTCAGCCGCGAGAGCGTCTCGCGTGCCGCGCGCGACACGCCGTCGAGCACGCTCTCCAAAGCTTCGAGCGCATCACGCGCGGCGTCGCCGTTGCTTGCGAGCAGCGCACCGTTCGCGCCGCTGACGCTGCCGTTGACGCTATTGACGCGCGCGGGCGAATCATCGGCAGGCTGTGAATCATTCGCAGGCGCGGCGGGCGAATCAGAGGGCGATGCGGCGCGCTCCGACGCGCGGCGCAGCAGCAACCGGACGTGCGCGAGCGCATCCTCGCAGCGCGGCGAAATCCCGGCGGGCGTGCCCGTCAGCGCAAGCGCGCGCCAACTCTCCTGCAAGGGCGCGAGCGCGTCGGCGTCGAAATGTTTTTGCAGCGTCGTGAGATGCCGCGCGAAGGCGCGTGCGTCGGGCGCGTGTGTGCGGAGGGTTTCGAGATGCTCTGCGGTCTGCTGTCGGAGCGCGCCGAGCCAGAAGCGCAACTCCGCGAAATTATCCGCGCCGTGCTCGTGCGCGAGCGCGTCAACGATGTCAGCGATGACGGCGGCGTGCGCTTCGAGCGCGCGAAAGAGTTTACCCCACGCGTCGAAGTCCGGCGGCGCGTCGGCGACAGACGTGGGGGCGACGAGCGCGGCGCACGCCTCGACCTCCTCGCGCAGGTGCTTGATCGTGACGACCTCCGTGCGCTGCCGGATAGTCCCGAGACGCGCCGCCTCGTCGCTCAAAAGCGCGACCGTATCCGAAAGCCCCTTGAGCGTGCGCGCATCGAGGAGCGGCGCATCGGGCAGTTCGACGCAAGCCTGTTTGACGGCGAGCAGGTGTCCGGCCAGATTGCCGCTGTCAACGGTCGAGATGTATTGCGGCGGGAGCGGTTCGAGCGTCCGCGTGTCGTACCAGTTGAAGAGATGGCCGCGAAACTTTTGCAGCCGCGCGAGCGACGCGAAGGTGCGCTCAAGGCGCGCGATGGTTTCGGGTGTGCCGGTGTAGCCGAAGTCGCGTGCGGCGACGGTCGAGAGCAGGAGCAGCCCGATGTTGGTCGGCGAGGTTCGATGCGCGACGAGGGGCGCGGGGTCTTCCTGAAAGTTATCGGGCGGCAGCCAGTTGTCTTCCGCGCCGATGAACTCTTCAAAGAAACGCCACGTCCGCCGCGCGTAGAGACGCGCTCGCTCGCCGTCGCTCGCTGCCAGTTGCTTGCGCTCGGGCGCGTGCGGGCGGCTGACGAAATATGCGACGACCGGCGAGAGCATCCAGACCAAAAGGAAGACGGCGGCGACGGCGAGCGCGGGCGGCCTGAACAGCAGGACGAGAGCGGCAGCCGAGAGCGCGAGAACTTGGGTCGGCCACATGAAACGGAAGACGGCTGAGAGGTCGTGCGCGCTCGTGCGTTCGGCCTGCGCGGCGGTCGTCCATTCAAGCAGCGACCTGCGCGAAATCAGTTTGCGATAGAGCGTGCGGACGACGGCGTCGGTCATCAGGTAGGCTTGATGCGCGAGAAAAACGAGCGTCAGCGCGACCTGTCGCGTGTTCGTCAGCGTGTCGGCCCAGACGCTGCGGAAGTGGCCCGACAGAGACGTGCCGCGCGGGTGCATCAGCAGGCTCGTCGTCAGATGCGCATAGACGGGGAAGGCGAGGACGACGAGGATAAAGAGCGACCAGAGCGCGGGCGGGCCGCCGACGAGCGTCCACGCCATGAGCAACCAGAGAAGGGCGGCGGGCGCGGCGAGCGTGCGCCGCAGGTTGTCCAAAATTTTCCAGCGCGAGATGAGCGGGAGGCGATTGCGCACGGGGCGGCGCGCGGCGTCGGGCACGCGCGGCAGAAGCCAGCGCGCGATCTGCCAGTCGCCGCGCGTCCAGCGATGCTGGCGCATCGCGTATGTGTCGTAGCGCGCGGGGTAGTCGTCGAGCAGTTCGATGTCCGTGACGAGCGCGCAGCGCGCGTAGAGTCCCTCGAAAAGATCGTGGCTCAGGAGGGAGTTTTCCGGCACGCGGTCGTTGAGCGCGCGCTCGAAGGCATCAACTTCATAGAGTCCCTTGCCGGTGTAGCTGCCTTCGCCGAAGAGGTCTTGATAAACGTCGGAGGCGGCGGTCGTGTAGGGGTCAACGCCTGTGTTGCCGGAGAAGACGCGCGCGAAGCGCGAACGCGTCGCGCTGCCCAACGTGACGCTGACGCGCGGTTGGAGAATCGTATAGCCGCGCGTGACGCGCCCCAAGTGCGGGTCGAACTGCGGGCGGTTGAGCGGGTGCAGCGCGACGCCGACGAGACGGCGCGCGGCGTCGCGCGGCAGTTGCGTGTCGGAGTCGAGCGTGATGCAGAAGCGCACCTGCGAGAGCAAACTATCTTCGGCGGTCGAGACGATGAAACTGGTGTCGCGCGCGCCGCGCAGCAAGCGGTTGAACTCGTGCAGTTTCCCGCGCTTGCGCTCCCAACCGATCCACTTGCCCTCCGACGCGTTCCATTGTCGCCGACGATGAAAGAGATGAAAGCGCGCCGCTCGCGCCGAATGATAACGCGCGTTCAACTCCTCGATGCCGAGCAGCGCGGCGTCCAGCAGCGCGGCGTCCGGAGGCATCTCGGCGGCTGTCGCGTCGGCGAAATCTCCGAGCAGCGCGAAGTATAGATTCTCGTCGGCGTTGGCGAGATAGTGGACTTCCAACTTCTCAAGCAACTCGGCGACGGTCGCTTCGCTCGTCAGCATCGTCGGGACGACGACCATCGTCAGCGCGTCCGGCGGAATCCCCGCGCGCGGGTCGAGCTTGGGCAACAGGCGCGGCCCGAAGAGATGCGTCACGTCCCAGTTGAGGATGCTCAGCGCGAGGTCGCTCGCGGGGATGAGCGAGACGAGCGCGAAGACGAGCAGCCAAACGTCAATTGCTCCGCTGTCGCCTCCTGTGCTCGCCCGCGCGGCGTAGAAGATCAAGAGGGCGACTATGATGAGCGTCAGCAGCGCGAAAGTGGAGAGATAATAGAAGGTCGGGTGGCGGAGCACGGCGCGCATCAGACGTTCGCGCGTGCGCGTGCGATAGCCGAAGGCTTTCTCAAGCTCGTCGAGTCCGTCGTCAATGAGGTAGTAGCCGACGTGCGCGCGCGCCGCGTCGTGCGGGCTTGCGGCGTGCGCCTGAGCGGCGAGGCTCACGCTGTAGCGCGCGACTTCGAGTTCCGTCCGTTTGGTGCGCTTGCTGATGCGCTCGATGACGTGGCGATAGCGGTCGCGCGTGTGAAAATCCATGTGCGGGTAGATGCCCGCAGGCTCGCCCGCGAGGATGGGCTCGACGAGGCTGACGCTCTCGAAGAAGGTGCGCCAGTCGAGCGTCGAGAGCAGGCGCATGCTGGTGATGATGTTGCCGACCGTGACCTGCGCCGCCGCCTGACGCTGGTGCTCAAGATGCACGACGGCGTCAATGTTCTGTCCCTGTCGCTGAAGTTGGCGGTCGAGCCAATCGAAGACGGGCATCACGCCGGGGTCTTGCTCGCGCAGGCGTTGCGTCAACTGCACGACGAGCGCGTCGCCCATCTGCTCGAACCGCATCTGCTCGGTCAGAAACGAGAAGAGAGCCTCGGGTTGTCGCCCGACCATCTCAAGCAATTTGTCGGCGAGCGCATCGGCTGTTTCACGCTCGGCGCGCGCGGCGACGATGTGCGTGGCGAGGCGTCGCAGGTTCTCCACGAGCGCGAGCCTGAGCGTGATGGCGACGGCCCACAGTTCGCCGATGGAGAGCGGCGTCACCTGTTGATAACTGCTGATGAAACGGCGGAGCGTGTCGGTATCGAGACGGCTGTCGGTGTGCGCGATGAGGGCGAGGGCGAGGGCGTAGATACGCGGGTATCCGGCGAGTTCGCCGTCTTTGAGTTTCGGCAGTTCGCGATAGAAACCTTCGGGCAGGTCTTCGCGGATTTCGCGGAGTTGTTCCTCGACGATGTGGAAATTATCTACCAGCCACTCGGCGGCGGGCGAGATGATGCGCTCGTTGCGGATGGCTTCGGCGAGCGCGCGATAGGCGGCGACGAGTTGGCGACCGTTCTCTTCGAGACGCGGCAGGAGACGCGGCCCGCGTCGCGCGTCGCCGGAGACGCGATGCTCGGCGGCGAGCTTCGCCGCGTACTGCTCCAACCTCTCGACGCCGTACAACTCTTCGCGAATCGGTTCCCCGTCAAGCGTCTTCGGTGTGCGTTTCAAACCTCCAAACAATCCTGCCAGAAGTGCAGCCATATCAGTTCACATCGGTCAACGAACGAACGCGGCAAGCATATCATGCTCCCGCGCGTTTGGCCTCGCGCCGTTCGAAATCCCGTGCGACCGCAAGCCTCCGCGCCCGAGCGCGCGAGGGTGACGCTTCAGGATGCGGTTTCGTCTTCAAAGTCCGGCGCGAAAAAAAAGCGGGGGCTTCAATCAAGCCCCCGCCTCGGAGTGTGCGGCCTTTGAATGTCGTTCTGCTTTTTTTACTGTCCGAAGCGCGCGCGGTATTCGCCCGCGACGAGGAAGGCTTTGACCATCTCGGCGCGGCGATAGTCGCCGTTGAATTGATTGAGTTTGGCGAGCCAGAAGTTGAAGCCGTCGAAGTTGATGTTGGGCGCGTCGTTCGGGTTGCGGCGCAGGTAGCCGAAGTATTGCATCAGGACGAACGCGGGGTTCGATTCCTTCCGGACGAACTCCGCATTCTCCGCCACGCTGCGGAGCACGCTCGCGCGCGTCTCCGTGCCGCCCGTCAATCCTGCGACGAGTGCGTCGCGTTCCTCTACGGTGAGCGATGCGCCGGTCTCGGCGTTGAGCGTGTCAACGTACTCTTCGTCGGAGAGGTTGTCGAAGGCGATGCGAAACTCGGAGCGCGACATCCAGTTCGCGATGAAGGCTTGCTTATTGGCCTCCAACTGCGCCTGCCACCCTTCCCGCCCGACCACGACGCCGCGACCGATCTCCTGCGTGTCGCGCAGGAATTCGCGGAAGCGCGGCAGGCGATTCAGGGAAGAACGATAGAGACGATGGACGAAGAAACCCGTCTCCTGAAACTCGATGGAACGGAAGAACGCGCCGGAAACATCTATCCGCTTCTGCTCGACGCAGCCCTGATTCGCGCCGCACGCGGTGATCTGGCTCGTCCAGAAAGCGAGCCCCGAGGCGTCCGGCTCGCGGTTGAGGAAATCAACGTAGTGCTGGCGGACGAAGAACTGCGCGTCCGCAATCGGGTTCGACGCCGAAGCGGGCGCGGTGTCGTTATCCGCAATCGTCAACTCGCCCGAGCGGCGGCTGCCCAAGACCGCGCCGTTCGTCGCGTTTCGCAGGCTCAGATTGACCGTCTCGTCGCCCTCGACGTAGGCGTCGTCGGTGATAAAGACGCTGAAGGACTTCGTCGTCTCGCCCGCGTCGAAGCGGAGCGTGCCGAGAGAGGTCGTGTAATCGGGCCGCTCTCCGGCCAGCCCGTCGTTGGTCGCATAATCCACCGTCACCGCGCTCGACGTGTCGCCGCCGCGCATGACGGTGATGCGAATCTCGCCCTCGTCCTCCGCCGCGCGATAACTGGCCGCGCTGAATTCCAACGTGGCGAAGACGGGCGCGGGCACAGGCGTCGGCGTGGCGACGGGAGAAGGAGTCGGCGTCGGCGTCGCCGTGGGCGTCGGAGTCGCATCGGGTGTCGGCGCGGGCGTCGCATCCGGCGAAGGGCTCGGCGTCGGCGTCGCATCCGGTGTGGGAGTCGCGCCGGGCGTCGGCGTCGCTGCGGGTGTGGGCGAGGCTTCGGGCGTCGGCGTGGGCGTCGGCGTCGGCGTGGATTGCTCGTCGTGTTTGGGATAGAAGGGGCTCGCGCTGTTGATGAAGGTGAGCCCCGGAATCGGCGTGTCGTCGTTGCTCAGCGTGAGGTCAGGTGTCTCAAGGCTGATGCCTTCGGAGACCGCCGTCGGATCCATCATCGCGCCGCCCCAGACGCCCTGCGCGCTCGCGGAGAAGACTATCCCGCCGCCGACCGAGCCCGTGCCCGCGACGATGCCGTCGGCGTGAAACGTCGCGCCCGCGCTCTGCACGCCCGCTTCCAAAAGACCCTGCACCGCCCGCTTCTGCCCGCCGGAGTTCTGCAAACAACTTCCCCGCACGTAGCTGTCCGTCATGATAATCCCGTTGGGCCAGACGCTATTGTCGGTCATGATAATTCCGTCGGTCATGATAATTCCATCCGTCAAGATCATGCCGTCGGTCATGATGATGCCGTCGGTCATGATGATGCCGTCGGTGAGAATCATTCCGTCGGTCATGATGATGCCGCTATCGAAGACGGCGTGCTCAAGGAACTCGCCCGCGAAGTCCGTCAGGGTGAGTTTGAGGTCTTCGCCGAGACCGGGGAGCGTGACGCCCGGTTTGAGCAGGCTCTCTCCGGCGGTGGCGAGGTCGGCGTCGGCGCGCGTGTTCTGCGTCAGGCGCACGGCGGCGTAGGCGTTGACGAGTCCCGCGCCCTGCGCCAGCACGCTCTCGACGCGGCTCTTGCCCGCGAGCGACGGCAACTGCTGCGCCGTGATACGCAGGATGCCCTTGACTTGATTCGGCGTCAGGTTCGGATTCGCTTGCAGCATCAACGCCGCAATCCCTGCGACCATCGGCGCGGCAAACGATGTCCCCGTCAACTGGCAATACATCTTGCTGCGGGCCTTGCTGCTCGTGCGCGGCATCAAGGTGTTCGGCGCGAGGTCGTCGTGGAGCACCGATTCCCTGCCCGACGCGGCCATGTTGATCTTCGTCCCCGGCGCAACCACGTCCGGCTTGACGATGCCGTCAACCAGCGTCGGCCCGCGCGAACTGTAGGAGGCGACTTCGAGGTCTGTGCGGCGGAGCGCCGTGGGGGTCGGGTTGATGCCGGGAGCGGTCTCTTTATCGGGCCAGTTGAGCAGCGTCTGCGCGGGGTTCTTGGTTGCGCCGACGGTGATGACGTAAGGGTCGTTGCCGGGGCTGTCAATGCTGCCGTAGACGGTCTGATAGATGTTTTTGCCCTGCGCGTCCGTGCCGATGACGACATCGTTGTGGCCGCGATTGCCCGCCGCCGCGATGACGACGATGCCGTTGGCGATGGCGCGCTCGGCGGCCTGACACAGAGGGTCTGTCTTGTAGCTCTGCAAGACGGGCGCGCCGATGCTCAGGTTCATGACCTTGATGTTGTATTGCGACTTGACGGAGATGGCGTAGTCAATCGCCTTGATGACGTTGCTGAGCGTGCCGGTTCCGTTGAGGTCGAGAGCCTTGAGCGAGATGATGTTGGCGTTCGGCGCGATGCCTTTGAAGTCGCCGTAATTGCCCGGATACCATTCCTTGCCGTTGTCGTCAATCTGCCGCGAGCCCCACCCGTCGCCCGCGATGACGCCGGAGACCGCCGAGCCGTGCCCGTAGTCGTCGTACATGTTGCTCTTGATTTCGCCGTCATCATCACCGGCGAAATCCTTGAAGGCGACGACGCGCAGTTGCTTGCTGCCCTTCTTGCGAAAATCGTTCTTGCTGTCTTCGGGTAAATCGAGGCCCGTGTCAATCACGGCAACGCCGACGCCCGTCCCGTCAACCGGCGCATAGACCTGTTCGTAGGTGCTCTTATCTTCCTCTTCGAGTTGGTCTGCGCCGACGAGGCGGCGCGCCGCGTCCATCGCCCCGCGCACCTCGCGGTCGGGCGTGACGAAGGCGATGCTCTCTTCTTTAACCAATCCCGCGATGCGCGCGAGCGGCATCTCGACGAGCAGCGAGTTGATGCTTGAGAAATGATGAAGGACTCTGCCGCCGTGACGCGCGACCGTGAGGCGTTCGGCGGCGGCGGGCTGGCGGCGCGTCTGCACGATGAAGCGTCGCGGTTGCGCGCGTTCCGCCGATTGCTCTAAAGCCGCCGCGAGGTCGGAGGGCAACTTCTGCTCGGGCAGTCCGGACGCGTCGTGCTGTCCGTCGCGTGCGCTTCGGGTCGCGGCTTCGGTCGTCGTCGCTGCCGCCGCGCGCGTCTCGAAGCGGCGCGCGAAGGGCAACTGCATCATCGTCAACGAAGCGAGAAGCGAGACGGTCAGAAGTCTCTTCAATGACCTTGGTTTCATTCTCCGCATCCTTCTATATCTGTCTGGGCGACCGGACGAATCCTTACGTTCCGTGCGCGATAAGATTTTCAGTTTGAATTTAAGGCTATTAATGAGGGGCTCAAAGGGCGAGCACCATCCCTCTCAAGCGAGTGCCATGCCACCGCGCCCGCAGCGTAAAAGCCGCATAAATACCGGGTTTACTGAGAAAAGGAAGGAGACGGAGACGCCCGCGTAAGGTCAGTCTGACAGGCCGTGAGAGAAAACTGTTCAAAATGACAGGGAGGAAAAATCGAGGCTGCGGCGCGTGAAGGAGCAAATAGAACCTGAACGTTTAGAAGTCGAAGGTCAAAAAAACTGAGGTCAGAAAAAATTGTGGGGAAGGAAAGAAACTCTCGCTTCTCTCCTTCCCCACTCTTTCAACTCATCCTTCCGGCCTGCTCACTCACGCCGCCGCTTTATGCGCTGACGGCTGCGCCCGTGGTCGGGCTGGCGGGCTTGGTGTCCTGCGCTCCGAGGCGCGCGTGGTAGAGGTCTGCGACGCGTTGTTCGTCTTTCGCCAGATCAATCTCGATCTCGTCGAAGATGGCGGTGGTGACGGGGTCTGTCAGTTGCAGGCTCAGGTTGAAGGTATCAACGACGCCCGTCTGCAAATCTCCGAGCGCACGCAAGAGCACGGCGGTGTCGTTGTTCGACTGCACCCAACTCTTCAACGTCGCCCACGCGCCGCTGCCCGCCGCCTGCAAAGACTCCTCGCCGCCCATCGCCGCGAGACGCGCTTCGAGCATCTGGATGTGTCGTTGCTTGCTGCCGCGAATCTCCTCGAAGGCCGACATCAACCCGGCGTCGGTGGCCTTCTCGGCGTAACGCTCGAAGGCAGCCAGCGCGTAACGCTCGCCGCGAATCGCCGTGTTGAGCGCATCAACGATCTGCGCCTTGCTCGAACCGCCCCAACCCTCGCCCAGTTCCCACCATTCGACGTTCGCGTCCTTCACGTCCGGCAGGTACATGCCCTTGAGACTCCCCAAGCCGAGATGTTGCAGGATGGCGGTCGTGAAGATTGGCAGGTCGGCGGGACGTCGCGACGTGATGAGATTACCCTCGACGACCACCGGCGCGTTCTCGTAATGCGCGCCCGCGTTCTCCATGTCCTTGCGAATCGCGCGAAAGCCGGTCGCACGCTTGCCGCGCAAGAGGTCGCCCTCGATCAAGACCTGCGGCCCATGACAGACGGCGGCGACGAGTTTGCCCTGCTCGAAGGCTTTCTGCACGAAGCGGACGGTCTTCATGTTCGTCCGCATGCGGTCGGGGGCCATGCCGCCCGGAATCACCACCGCATCGAAATCTTCGGGGCGCGCTTCGGTGGTCGTCGCGCCGGCCTTGATGCTCAGTTGTCCCTGCTTGCCCGCGTACGCCTCGTTGACGCGCGAACCGAGCACCGTCACCTCCGCGCCCGCCTTCTGCAAGGCCGCGTAGGGCATCTGAAACTCAACGTCCTCCACCTGATTCTCGATGAGGATGGCGACCCTCTTCGCTTGATTCTGGCTCTTCTCCGTCATAACTTTTCCACACTCCTTATCAAATCTTTTCCGTCTCACAAGGACAGACCGCACGAAAGCAATCGTCCAACGCTTCAAAAGTCGGCTATACCGACTAAAGACGGGCAACTCGTATGCCAGCACACAACACCGAAAACCACCTCCCGCCCGCCCTGAATCGCTCACAAACCCGTACACGGACGCGCCCGCGCGTGTTCGTTTACGCTACTTGCGAAGATAGAAATCACTTACGGGGAACAACTGTCGGGACAAAGCCCCGCCGCTACAAAGTTCGCGCGCCGGGCATGATTAAAGCACAGGATTGCTCTTTAAGATGCGGGCCGCAGGAGGCCGCGAAAGATGCCCTGAACGGTGACTTGGGAGGCGTGGAGGCGGATGGGTTCGAGTTGGGAGTTGGCGGGGCGGAGTTCGACTTCGTGCGCGAAGCGGAAGAGGCGTTTGAGCGTGGCGCGTGCGCCTTCGACGAGCGCGACGACGATCTCGCCGTTGCGCGCCTCGACGCGATTTTCGATAAGGGCGATGTCGCCGTCGCAGATGTGCTCGTCAATCATCGAGTCGCCGGTGACGCGCAGCGCATATACGTCGTGCGGGCGGACGCTGCCCAAGAGAAAGCGCGGGACGGTGATCGTCTCGGAATCTTCGACGGTGTCAATCGGCGCGCCCGCCGCGACGCGTCCGAGCAGCGGCACTTCCAAAGTCGCCTCGCCCGCCGTCTCTTCAACCTGCACGCTCAAGCCGAACGCGCCGTCGGGACGGCGGCGCGCGAGCAGTCCGCGCCGCTCAAGGGCTTCGATGTGTTTGGCGATGGTGGCTTTGGAAGAGACGCCGAAGTGGCGCGCAATCTGCGCGTAGGAGGGCTCGTAGCCGTGACGCCCGATGAAGCTCGTGATGTATTCGAGTATCTCTTTCTGTCTCTGCGTGCGCGGTTGCATGACCATCACGGCTCTCCTTGCTGACTCGACCAGACCTCAAACGATGATGCGTGAGCAATCTTTCAAGGGGGTGGCTCGGATTCTATGGCGCGCGCCACTCAAGGTCAAGAGTAGATGTCGGAGGTCAGATGGCGGATGTCGGGAAGACCAGATGCTTTCTGTTTTTATCCGACATCCAACATCCGGCATCTGAACTCTATTTTACCTGCGCGAGTAGCGCGCGAGGGTGTAAGGGAAAATCTGGATGCCGGAGAAGGCGTCTTCGAGTGCGACCTGTTCCGCGCCTTCGAGCAGGGCACGGGCTTTGACGCCATAGACCGACTCGTTCAAGTTGTTGTCGGGATTGACGACCGCGCCCTTGATTTCCAGACCGGCGAAGAGACCTTTGCTGCGCGAGTAGGAGAGGATTCCGGCGTCGAGCGTGAGATTGGTGGACGCCGAGGCGGCGCGCCCGACCGGCCCCGCCGCCGCGCTCGCCTCTCCGCCGATCTCGAACTTATCTTCGAGCAGTCCTTTGAGCGCGCTCTCGTTCATAAAGAGCAGGACGAAGTCGGTTTTTGATGCGCCGATCTGCGCGCCGAAACTCGCGCCGCCCATCTTGAAGAACGCGGGCGCGCTCCAACCGCCGCGCGTCCGTCGGCTAATCAGGCCGCTTCCGCCCCGCCCGCCCAAGACGAAGCCCGCCTTGAGCACGCCCGGAAAGACCGCCACCGCCTCCGCTCTGTCCAGCAACTCTTTCGGGATTGATTTATCCGGCGCGGCCATCACCTGCTCAAAGACGCGCGCCGCGCTCGCAGCCTTCTTCGCGGCCTCGTCCAGTTTCTTCGGGTCTTTCGCGCCGGAGGCGGCGGGGTCTGTCGCGCGTCTTCGTCTCTGCGTCTGCGCCGAAACCGGGGGCACGCACAACGCGAACGCCAGCGACGCGACGGCGAACGCGAAAGGGATATTCTGTTTCAAGGAACGCTTCATCAATCAATTCTCCTTACCAACTCACCAGCAACAGATTGCAGAACGGCGGGAGAGAAAAGGCAAAGGTAAAAACTAAGATGCAGGCGGATACTAAACGGCGTGCTTCTCAATTTTTACCTTTTGCCTTTTGACTTTTGCCTTCGCTCGCCTTAGCGGCGCGACGAGTAGCGGTTGAGCGCGAGCGGGAAGGTGCGGACGAGGACGGGGATGCTGCTCGCGCTGATGCCGGGCGCGAGCACATCGCTCGCCTTCTTGCCGTAGAAGGCCTCGTTGAGATCGTTGTCCGGCGTGATGGCGACGCCCTTGAGGGCCGCGCCGATGAATGCGCCCTTGCTGCGCGAGTAGGTCAGGATTCCGGCGTCGAGCGTCGCGTTGGTCGAAGCGCCCACCTTGCGCCCGACCGGCCCCGCCGCGATACCCGCCTCGCCGCCGATTTCGAACTTGTCTTCGAGCAGCCCGCGCAAGCCTTCCTCGTTCATAATCAAGAGCACGAAGTCGGTCTTCTCGCCGCCGATCTGCACGCCGACGCTTCCGCCGCCGACGTTGAAGAACGCGGGCGCGCTCCAACCCGTCGGC